>NZ_JBFAWA010000040.1:0-128245 GCF_040680035.1 Nonomuraea sp. NPDC052116
GGCCGAGTCGTTGGCCGCGTAGGCGAGGTAGTAGACGCCGTTGCGCTTGAACATCCAGGGGGCCTCCCAGAAGTTCGACACGCCGCTCGGGGTGGTAGAACTGTCACAACCGAGGTGGATGAGCCTCTCTGCGTCACATCAATTGAGACGGGACAATTCTGGAGCGTGAGTGCCGGCCGCGTAGGGGCGGGGGCGGCGGTAACGGCCGAGCCCACGACGCCGGCGCAAACCGAGAAGGCGGAACGGCGGACGACGCCACCTCCCGACACCCAGGCGGACACCCCGCCCGAAGACCTCGCCGCCCGCCCCCAAGCCGACCCGCACCCAAGAAACCCACGAGCGCCGCGGTGAGCGACGATTCAGGGGTGGGCCCGACCTCCCGCCCGACCTCCCGCCCGACCTCCGAAGATCCCCCGGAGCGGCCCGCGGAGACCAGTGATGGAGGGCACGAGAGGCTGTGAGGTCACGCCCTGCTCGGGGCGATCCCACCGGCCGGCCACCCCAGTCGATCAACAGGCCGCCCGCGACGAGCAGCGCCGCCGCCGCGACACCGGCCGACGCCAGGATCGTCGTCCGGCGGCGCCCGGACGCCGGAGGGCGCGCGGGCGAGGGCAGCGCGGTCGGCGTGGCGCACGGGCGCGGTGGAGAACCTGGCCACGCGCCGGGCCATCTCCACCTCGCGCAGGAACCTGTTCCGCTCTCTGGGGTCGGTCAGCAGGCTGCGATGCAGAAGCTTGACGGCGACCGGCTCACCGTCCGCCGCCTGCCCGAAGTAGACGACGCCCTGGTCGCCTCGCCGAACCGTCCGACGATGTCATACGGCCCTCGTCCTCCACCAACGGCTGATTCACCGAGCCCCCCAACAGCACCAACAGACCGGGCAAAGAGCTTCCAGCGCGACAGTCGGGATATCCACGCTCGCGATCAAGAAGCACTTGTTTTCACGGAGATCACAATCTCCGTACAAATGCGGACAAATGTTGACCATTCCACTTTCCTGATGGTTAATCGAAAGGGAGTGCGCCGCTTTCAACGGGGGAAGCGGCTCTTCATGGCCATGGGGGAAACATGACCAGGAGTCTTGTCGGCATGCTCTTAGCCGCCACCGTCGCGACCGGGGTCATCGCGGTGACGCCGACCGCGGCCTCGGCATCCGAACTGGGGCAGAACGCCGCTCGTCCACACCTGCTCAACTACAAGATCTACTTCGGCGAATGCGAGGACACCTGCCGCATCAAGGTGCGGATCAAGAGCGTCACTCGCCTGAAGCTCTACGACGTCAGCCTGAACGCCCGGCTCTGGGTCAACGGCAAGAAGGTCGGGTCCTGCTACGACTACGTCGGCAGCATCCGCCCCAAGGGGGTCCGCTGGGCCGGGTGCACCGTACGGTCATCGAAATTGTCCACCATGTGGAACCGCTACCTCGACGGCGAGATCGACTTCAATACCGAGACCAAGACCAACGTCCATTACGAGTGGTATTCGTGACCGGCGGCCCAGGGGCCCTCTTCTCTGCTTCAGGGTAGAGGCAGGCCGTTCAGTGACATGATCATTCCGCGCGGATTCCGCCGCAGGCGTTGGGGGATCATGATTCCCCCAACGCTCGCTCAATGCGTTGGTTGGCCACCTCGCGCTCGCCGTCGATGCACTTGGCGTAGATCCTCAGGAGCACGTCCACCCGTCCGGCTGCATGCACCACTTGGAGGACGACTCATCGTTGAGAGGGAAAACGGCCATTCAAGGGAAATCCCCGCGGCACACGACCGGGAAGCCGTCCTAGACGAAAGTTCTGATCGCATCGCGGAGGTTCCGGGCTCGACCCGAAGGTCGCGCTTCCGCGGGGAACTTCGGGGATATCCCCACAACGACCACATGCCACATTGCCCCGACGATCACCTCTGGAATGGGGGGCAATGCAGGCCCCCACCACCAGTGCGGTGACCGGAAAGGTTCGCCGGGCTGCTCGTTGGCACGCGTGCCAACGTAAGGGCAGGCCGTCCCGGGCGAAGGCTTCCGATCACAGCACCAGCGTCGGGCTTTCGCCCAGGGCGATAGATAATCTGGCGTTCATAGAGGCTAGAAGCAGTCTTTTTGGGGTGTGCGTCCCGAGGCCTCGATCTCGACGGTCTTGTTCTTGGAGCTGCCGGGGGCCGTGAGGATCATCGCGATGTGCAGCTTCTTGCCGCCGTGGCTGCCGCTGCCGCTGCCGCAGACCGAGCGCGCCTGCTTGGTGAGGTGGTGGAAGCGGTAGATGACCTTCTTCCAGTTCTTCTCCGGCGTCATGACCATCCACTCCTCACCGTCGGTCTTCTCGTCCGTGCAGTGGCTGACGCCCTGGCAGGGGTGGGTGTACTGCTTGACGGACGCCTCGGCGGGGTGGGTCAGCAGCGCTCCCGTGGCTGCCGCGGCCACCAGGCCCAGGGCAAAGGTCTTCATCATGTGCACTTAGATGTTCGCGGCAACCTCAAGGTTCGCGGCTGTCTGGGCTTACTTGCCATCGCTCGGCGCTCAGTTGGCTGCGTCGACCGGCGAGCAATCCGGTGAACTTTCCGGTCGCCGCACCAGCTGTCACCGCTCGGCACGGCGATCCCGGATCGGGTCGGGGCCGGAGCGGTGGTGGATGAGCCCTTCCTGACGGAGTTTCCGCAGCGCGATGGTGATGGCGGCCGGCCCGTACATGTCCATCAGCTCCTGCTCGGACGGGAGTGGGTCGCCCGGCTTGAGCCGACCGGAGGTGATCGCGTCGCGCAGCTCCTCAACCAGGCGCCGCGACGGCGGTACGGGGGCGCTCGTCATGCCGCCGGTCACGTACGTGCCCTTGGCGTGCACCATCTCGACGCGGCGGGAGGGGTGGACGTCCCGCCAGGGCCTGGGCGGTGCGTTTCGACCCGTTCCCGCACGTTAAACTCGGCGTCGGCGTGCGGGG
Organism: Nonomuraea sp. NPDC052116; assembly: GCF_040680035.1. Taxonomy (NCBI): domain Bacteria; kingdom Bacillati; phylum Actinomycetota; class Actinomycetes; order Streptosporangiales; family Streptosporangiaceae; genus Nonomuraea; species Nonomuraea sp. NPDC052116. Next base: position 2,927 of record NZ_JBFAWA010000040.1, read on the forward strand.
CGAATGCTGGCTGGCCCTCGAAGGGCACGAACCTGTGCTCCTGAGAGGGGGCGACTTCTACCTCCTGGGCAACCCTCCGCCCTACGTGCTGGCCAGCGAGCTCACCGCGACTCCGCGCGCCGCGAAGTCGTTGTGGGACGGCGCTACGAACGGCGCTGTGCGTATCGGACCCGAGGCCGGGGAAGACACATTCCTGTGCAGTGGGCACTTCTCGTTCGACGACACGAATGCCTCGATCCTGATCGATGTTCTACCGCCGCTCGTGCACGTCCACGCCGCAGATCCTCGAGGCAAGCTGCTCGCGCACCTGAGCGAACTGCTGGTCACCGAGGTCGAGACCACCGCCGTCGGGGGCTCTCTGGTCCTGGACCATCTCGCACAGATCCTGTTCGTTCATATGCTGCGCGCCCACACCGACCAAGCCGGTCGGCCCACCGGCTGGCTGGGAGCGCTCAGCGACGACGGCATCGGTGCCGCTCTTCGCGCCATGCACGCAGACGTGGCGCACCGTTGGACACTCAAAGAGCTCGCCGGTATCAGCTGCATGTCCCGCTCGGCGTTCGCCGCAGCCTTCAAGAAGCAGGTCGGAACCGCACCACTGGAGTACTTGATCGAGTGGCGAATGAGCCTCGCCCGCGATGCCCTGCGTCGCGGCACCCGATCGATCTCCGAACTCGCATTCGCGACCGGCTATGAATCCGAGAGCGCATTCAGCACCGCATTTCGCCGCGTAGTCGGCTCCTCACCCAAACAATTTCGCGATGCGGCACACCGCGCTGCTTAGCGGCAGGGCGAGGGATCAGGCACCCGGCGGGTCGGCGCGGTCGGACGGGAGGAGGTCGAGTGAGCGGGCCTTCTGCAGCGTGCAGGGTGCGCAAACTCGGATGTGGCCTCGGGTCTGCGGCTATCCGCCCCGTCTATGCGGCCCGTCTATGCGGCCCGCCGGTATGGGGAGCCGTACGAGGCGTGCGACGAACTCGGCCGCCGGCTCGCCATCGTCCTCCATCACGCGGATCTGCACCATGACCAGCCCCTCTCGATCACGTCGGGATTGTCCATGCCGGTGTCCTGTGACATCGAACCTTGAGCTCGTGCCACCGAGGTTTGACCTTGGTCAGGGGCCGGCTGTGGTGGACATGGAGCCTGACGGCGCTGCCTACGACCCAGGCCGCCTACGCCGCGGCCGATGGCTCTTGCGCGAATCCGTCCCACTATCGTCGTACTAGATCGACGACAACAGTGCCAAGGATACGACCGTGAGGATGGCCGATGGCGCGCCGTACAGACAAGGAAAGCGTATGACCAGCACCGCGCTCATCGTCGGCGACCTGCAGGCGGGCATCGTGGACAACTACCCCTTCGCCGCCGGCGTGCTTCCCGTCGTGGAAAAGGTTCTCCCCGCGGCCAGAGCCGCCGGAATTCCCGTGATCTTCATCCGTTTCGGGCTCCGGGCCTCAGGCCTTGATGTGGCAGCGGGAAACCAGCTGATCAGCGGCCTGCACGGGGCGGGGACGCGGTTTCACGAAGATTCTCCCGAGACGCTCGTGCACCCGCGCATCGAGCCGTTGCCGGGCGAGGCCGTCGTCCTCAAGCGCCGTGCCAGCGCGTTCGCGGCGACCGACCTCGATCGGCTCCTGCGAGCCCAGCACATCGACTCGATCGTGCTGACCGGTGTCGCGACCGGGGCGATGATCGCCGCTACCCTCTACGACGCCTCCGACCGCGATTACCACGTGACCGTGCTCAGCGACGCCTGCGCCGACGGGGAACCGGACGTGCACGACTTCCTGATCAACCGCGTCTTCCCGGCCAGGGGTGCTGACGTCCTCACAGGCCACGCGTGGACCGCCCGCCTATGACCAGCCGTCAGCATTGAAGAAGCGCGAGCGGGTTCTCTCGTTGCACAACCACCGCGCCCGCCGCGCCTCCCCTCAGGTTCCGCCTTGGCGGTAGGTACGCAGCACAAGCGTGTCGTTCTGGACTCTCCTCTGGAAACGACATAGGGGTCACCGTATGGCGGCGAGCGCCCAGGGAATTTCATCCCCAGGCGGGCCGGTTCAGAGATAAGGGCTGAGGCGCTTGGCGATCCTGTCGGTCTCATCGAGGTCGAGAAGAGGCACCTCGCCTGATCGCGTGCCGCCGTCGGGAAGAGTGCCGGCGACATGGAAGTGAACATGGGGGACGGTCTGGTGCGCGGGCGCTCCGTTGTTCTGCCAGACGGCGATGCCCCCGGGGTCGTAGGCGGCTGTGATGGCCAGGGCCGTCCGCCGCACGGCGTTCATCAATTGCTGCTCTTCCGCCGGGACCACGTCCATGACCGTCGGGCGGTGAGCGACCGGGATCACCAGCACGTGCCCCTGCCCACGCTGCCAACGGGTGACCAGGATGGCGACCTGCTCCCCCTGTTCCAGGATGGTGACGGGGTGCAGCCCGGCGAGGTAGTCGCAGAAGGGGCACCGGTCCGCGGATGGCATGGATATCGGCATGTTCCGATCGTCCCGCCGCTCAACCTTCGGTGACACACTCAAGGTCCGCGCGCGTAGGACAACTGACCGGCTGATCCTGCGAGAACAGCCCATCGTTGCGGAACTCCACCGTGCACGTAACGAGACCCGCTTGCTCGTGACCCGGCAGGCCAGGGGCCGGGTCTCCGCAGCCCCCCTGGTGCCAGCTATCTGAGGGCGAAGACCGCGGAGGTGGAGTCGGTCTCGCTCTGCCGTACGGTGCCCGCGGCCCAGACCTCCGTGGTGCCGGGGACGAGCGCCAGGTCCCACAGCTTGATCACCTTGCCGGCCACCTGAGGGGCGCTCACCGACCACTGACCCGCGGCCGAACGGGACAGCACGCGGGAGCTCGTGTCATCCGGTGGATCCGCGATCACCCGGATGCCGCCCCGGCCGTCCGCGACCGCGTCACCGAGGCGCCACGCGGGTGTCACCGGGGCCGGGAGAGGGACGTCGACCGGTGGCCAGGCGCGGCCGTCGAAATGCGCGGCGAACAGCTTCTCGTCGTGGTCGCCGAAGACCCAGACATCGTTCTTGGCCACCGCGAGAATGCCGGTCAGGCTGACGGTCTCCTTGTCGCGGCCGGCGGGAAAGGCGGCCTTCTTCCAGGCTTTGCCGTCGAAGTGGGCCACCCTGCAACAACCGATCGCCCAGACGTCCTTCTGCGACACGGCGCTGGTCCGGACGACGTCCCTCGGCGCTCGCCGCTCCCAGGTGCGGCCGTTCCAGAACCAGGACGCCGAATGGCCGTCCGAGCCGAAGGCCCAGACGTGGTGGCGACCGAGCACCAGGCCGCGGCTGAGGTTGGGGTGGGGTCCCATGGCGGATCTGCCCGCGTCCGTCCAGCGACGGCCGTCGTAGCGGAGGGCGGCGGACTCTCCGGTGTCGCTCGTGGTGAAGGCCCACACGTTGTCGGGCGAGGACGCGCCCGCCGAGCCGATGGCGCCGTAGTGGCGGCCGGGCAGTTCGGCGGCCCGCCAGGCTCGGCCGTTCCAGTGCTGCGCCACCGGACGGGCGGTCCCCGCGCATTCGTCGTCGATGGGCTCGCTCTGGCCGAAGACCCAGACGTCGCTCCGGCTCAGCGGAACGACCGCCGACATCGAGTCGCAGCCGCCGAAACTGTGCATCCGGATCACTTCCCAGACCGGCTGGTTAGCCGTGGGCGGGACCGCGATCAGACCGACCGTCAATAACATTCGTGTCAGCACAGCACCCATCATGCTGCCCGCGCGTCACCCGAGCAGCCAGACCCCCGCCAGCGAGATCGTTCCGATGAGCCCGGTGGCGATGCCGCCGAGCAGCATGACCCGGCCGCCCTTGAGCAGCTTCCGCAGGTCGATCCCCGTGCCGAGGGCGAACAGGGCGGCGGCCATCAGCGCGTTCGTGACCGCCGGGACGTTCTCGGTCACCACCGGGGGCAGCAGGCCCGTGCTCCGTACCGCCACCATCGCCAGGAACCCGGCCACGAACAGCGGCACGATCGGCGGCCTCTTCGCGGGAGTGGCGGCAGGCGGTGCCACCGGACGGGTGAGGGTGGCGCCGCGCCCGGCCACCACCGTCTGGGCGGGCCCGGCCACCGTCGGACGAGCAGGCACGGCCACCATCGGCCGGGAGGGCACGGCCGCCGCCGGCTGAGCAGGCACGGCCGCCGTTGGCTGGGCAGGGGCGCTGCGCGGGCGGCGCAGGGACGTGGTGACCGCGACGATGGGGGCGAGCAGCACGACCCGGGCCAGCTTGACCGTCACCGCCGTCGCCAGCACGCCCGTGGCCGCGCCGATCGCCGCCACCTGGGCGACCTCGTGCACGGCCGCTCCCGCCCACACTCCCAGCTGCTCATGCGACAGCCCCAGCCAGGACGCCAGCAGCGGCAGCACCACGATGGCCGCGCTGCCGTAGAGGACCACCACGCTCAGCGCGCCCGCGGCGTCCTCGTCCGAGCTGTCGGCGCTGTCGTGCATGGCCGCGATCGCCGCCGCCCCGCAGATCGACACGCCGGTGGCGACCAGCAGCGACGTACCGGGGGTAAGGCCGAGGCGGCGGCCGGCCAGTGGCGTGAGCACGAACGTGAGCCCCGTGGCGGCGGCCACGACCGCGAGCGCCTGCCACCCCAGCGCGAGCACCTGCGGCACCGCGATCTGCAGCCCGAGCAGCACGATCGCCGCGCGCAGCACCCGCCTGGAGACGAACAGCAGCCCGGCACGCAGCGGCGCGCGGATCACCCCGGCGGTGGCCAGCGCCGCCCCCAAGACCACCGCGGCGGTGGCCGGGCTGAGCCCCGGCACGAACCGGTTGACGGCCAGGGCGGCCACCGTCGCCAGCGCGCACGCCGCGATGCCCGGCAGGCAGGACGTCTTGGAGGGGGAGGGAAGCATGATCCCAGTCTTCGGGGCCTTCGACAGGGCCGGTAGCCGCGCATTGCCTGGGAGGTCATAGCCTGTGGCTATGACTGCACTGCCCGATCTCGACTCCCTCAAGCTCCTCGTGGACGTGGGCGAGCTCGGCAGCCTCGGGCAGGCGGCCAAGCTGGCGGGCATCGCGCAGCCGTCGGCGAGCAAGCGCATCGCCCAGCTCGAACGGCGGCTCGGCCTGCCGCTGCTGGAGCGGACGCCGCGTGGCTCCACGCTCACCGCCGAGGGCAAGATGGTGGCGGGCTGGGCCGCGCAGGTGCTCGCGGCGGCGCAGGAGCTCATGCGGGCCGCCGAGGCCGTCCGGCACGGCGAGGCGGCGCACATGCGGGTGGCCTCCAGCATGACGGTCGCCGAATACCTGGTGCCGCGCTGGCTCGGGGAGTTCCAGAGCCGGGAGGCCGGGGTTCAGATCGGCCTGGACGTGCTGAACTCCGCCGACGTGGCGGCGCTGGTGCTGTCGGGCGCCGGGGGCGTGGAGCTGGGGTTCGTGGAGGGGCCGACCGTGCCGGACGGGCTGGCCAGCCGCGTGGTGGGCACCGACAGGCTGGTCGTCGTGGTCGCGCCGGGCCACCCGTGGGCGCGCCGCCGCACGGTGCTCAGGGGCGGCGAGCTGGCCGCTACCCCGCTGGTCGTACGAGAGCGCGGCTCGGGCACCCGCGAGACCCTGGACGTCGCCTTCACCGGGCTCCACCAGGCCAGCCCGCGCCTGGAGCTCGGGTCGAACTCGGCCGTCAAGGGCGCCGCCCAGGCGGGCGCGGCCCCGGCGGTGCTCAGCGGGTACGCGGTCGAGGCCGAGCTGGCCACCGGCCGCCTCGTCGAGGTGCCGCTGGCAGGCCTCAACCTGGTCAGAAACCTGCGCGCGGTCTGGCGCCGGGGCCGCTCTCTCACGGGCCCCGCCGCGACCCTCCTGACCATCGCCAGCCGCCCCTGACGGGGTCTGCGCGCTTACCGAACAAACAAGGGAGAATCCTCAGCGATGAACATTACTCCCGCCCAGTTGCGCGACCTGGCCGGCCGCGCCGACGCACTCCAGGCCGAGGCCCGTGCCCTGTACGCCGGTCTGCCCGCCGATTCACCCGAACGCGCCCACCTCCAGGCGGCGCACCACGCCGCCGAATGGCTGAAGCGAGCGGGCGAGGACCTGCTGCGCGCGGCCGGAGACCTGGCCCAGTACCGGGCCCTGGCCGAGTCGACGTGCGCCTTCCCGTGGGGCGTCTGTCCCGAGCACGGCAACACGCTCTCCTCCATGGCCAACGTGTCCACCTGCCGGGTGTGCAGCCGCACGTGGGACTACAACCGGCGCGGCCAGAAGTGCGGCGAGCCGGTGACGTGGAAGGTGACCGACCGGGTGGGGACGGAGTCGCTGATGTGCGACGGGCACGTCCTCGGCGCTCGCGCGGCCATGCAAGGCGCCACCTTCATGCGCCTCGACGCAGGGACGTAACCAGGAAATTACCCCCTCATCTCGCCACAAAAGCGCTGATCAGCGACCTGCAACAGCCGTAAACAGCCCCCAGATCAGCGATGCATCCTGCATCCTGGGCATGCATTCGCGTTTTCCCCCTTCAAGGAGCTGCCGTGACCCGGTATGCCGTCGATCACGCCCGAAACGCGCTCGTCGCCCACTGGAGCACCGGCATCGGGGACGTCGCGGTCACCGTGGCCACTCTTCCCCCGGACCGTGCCTCGGACGCCCTGCGTCTGGCCGCCCGCCTGACCGAGCTGTCGCAGGCCTGCTGGCGCTGCTACACCCACCCGGCGAGCATCTCCGACCAGCATGGGCCGGGCAGCCTCGGCTGGCACCGGCAGCGCGAACGCGACGCCTTCACCGGCGTCGTCCCGATCCTGACCGCCTCCACGCACGTCCCCGAACCCGCCAAGGTCGGGGAGATCGCCCAGCGCACCGGCCGCGCCCTGCGCGCCCTCGACAGCCCGGAGCTCACCGTCCAGGTCGTCGCCGACATCGCCGCCGAGCTGTCGGCCGTGGAACAGGCCGAGCGCGGCGACCTGTCCGGACGCGCCCAGCAGGCCGTCACCCTCAGCCGCGAGGACGCCTCACCCCTGCAGGTCGCCCAGGCGGACGCCTTCCTCAACCGCCAGCCCTTCGGCTGCGAGGAGCTGATCACGCAGATCGACCCCGCCGCGGCCGCCATCGCCGCCGCCCACTGGCTGCACGCGGCGGCCGCCGCGACGGGCCGCCGCGTCCGGCAGCATCCGGTGCAGGTCGTTGCCGAGGGCGACCACCTCAGGCCCCTCGCCGTCGAAAGCCTCGTCGAGATCGTGAGCGCCATCAGCTTCGGCGCCACACCGCGCCAGACGGTCATGCCGCTCATCCGCCACACCCTGCACGTCGCCGAGGGCCACCTCTGCGGCGTGACCGACGCCAAACGGCGCATCGCCGCCGCCGAACGCCTCGTGGCCAGGACCCGGATCGACCATCCCCACCCCGGCTCCGACTCCGTCTGCCTGCCCATCACCTCCCTCGACCCGGCCCGGCCGGCCCTCGACCTGCTCGACAACCTCATGGCCGGCATCCACGGCTGCTGGCTGCACTACGCCGGTCATGCGCGCACGCAGGACGCCTTCTCCTGGCACGATCCGGACGACGACCGGCGGCAGGAACGCCATACCGAGCTGTTCCTCACCGAAGTCCGGCAAGAAGCGGCCACCCGCCACCAACACCTGCTCTGACGCGCCTGCACCCTCAGCGAGGCGCGGCCAGGCCATCGAGTCGTGGGGCCTCACGCCCGGCCGAGGTGCTCGTCCAGCCGGCGGGCCGCGCGGATGAGCCCGCTCGACCCGTCACGCGCGGCGATGCCGGCGACCTGAGGGATAGTGCCGCGCGCCCCGGCCCAGCCGGCCACTTCGGCGGCGAACTCCAGCGCCCGGGTGTGGGCGGCGTTGGCCCGCTCCCCGGGTCGCGGCAGGAAGACGGGCAGCAGGCCGCTCATGACCTGCCAGACCTCCCGGTGCGCGCCCTGCCGCGCGCACTCTTCGAGCGCCTGCAGCACCGGGCCGAGCTTGACGTCGAGCAGGCGCAGGCACTGCCCCAGCTGCCGTCCGCACTCCGCGGCGGGCAGGGCCTCGGTGGCGGCCGCCCGCAGCAGCAGCTCCCGGGAGTGCTCGGCGTTCCAGCCGCGCTCGCCCAGCAGTATGCCCACAAGCAGTGCCATCCCTTCGCCCGCGGGCCCGTCCTGGTGGCAGAGCCGGGTCGCGTGCGGGCGCAGGCGGCCTGGCCCTTCCCAGCCGCCGTACAGGTGCGGGATGAGGTGCATGGCCACGACCTCCCGGTCCGAGGGCAGCACGAGCCACCACGACGACTCATAGGAGCCGTGGTGGCTCGGCCGATGGAGGGGCGGGTCACAGAACAGCGCGTCCACAAACGCCACCCCCGTCGGCTCCTGCCGGATGCGCGGGCGCGGACGGCCGCCGGGCGCGGTGGGCCATTCGACGCTCGTCACCGGTTCCGGCCGTGCCTTGAGCCAGCGCACCAGCGTGGCACCCGCCTCGGAGGCCAGCCCGTCGGCGCGGGCCACCACGCCGGAGTCCACCTCGCGCGGCAGTCTCAGCAGCGCCTGCCCCAGGTCTGCGGGCAGGGGCCGGACGCCGTTGCGCTCATAGCCTTCCAGCCTGGCGACGAGCTCGGCGGGGTCGATGTGGCCGGAGGTGAGGGTGGGCGTGGCCAGCAGGTACGGCGGCAGCGTCCCCTCCTTCAACGCGGCGTGGATCTCGGCGCAGCGCTGCAGCATGGCCCGGTGAGGCGGTGAGACCAGCGCCGAACTGGGCAGCCGCCCCACGGAGGCGATCGGCAGCAGGCCGGGCGGCTTCTCCTCCCGCCTCTTCTTCCGCACCGGAGCGAAAAAGATCCGCTCCCCTTCCTGCGGCTCCTCCGTGTCGAGCCGTTCCGCGCCGCCGAGGACCAGTCCCAGCTCAGCCAGGCTCGTCGCGAGGCCACGGTGCACGCCGGGGGACAGGATCCCGGGTCGCTCCCGGCTCTCAAATGCCCGTCTCTCGGGTTCGCGAGGACCCGGCGGCTCCAGGACAGGACCGGCGGCCTCGCGCAGCAGCGCCTCCGTCCACTGCTCGACGTAGCGCCACTCACCCGTCCTGTCCAGATCCGTCGTGTGCGCCGGAGGCCGCCTGGCGCCGGGGTGGCGGACGAATCCGTCGAGCCAGCGTTCGAAGGCGAACTCGTGGTGCAACTCGCGGAAGGTGCCGGCCAGGTTCTCCATCGCCGGGCGGACCGGACGACGGCGGGGCGCCTCGAACGCCGGCAGCGTTCCCGGCTCGAAGGCGTCGGCCGGCGCGGCGTCGGGCTCGACCCGGCCATAGGCCGGGGTCAGGCGGGCCACCAGGTCGGGGGGCAGGACGGCCGCCGCCTCGCGCACTGTCTCCGCGCCCACGGGCGAGAACCGCTGCGCGTGCTTGACCGCCCAGCGCACCGAACGCTCCCTGACCTCGTACGACTCACACAGGAACGCCGAGGCGAGCGCGGGCGCCAGGTGGTCGAGGTCGTCGCCGGCGTCGCGGGCGGCCTGGTCGAGCAGGGTCAGGCCGGCACGTACGAGCTTGCTCTCGGACCGGAACAGCAACGCCGCCACCGCATCGTTGACCTCCTCACCGCTCAACGCGGCGCCGGGGCCGCGCAGCATCCGCAGGGCCAGCTCGGCCACCGGACCGGGGGCGGCGGGCAGCAGCCGTAGGTAGTCACCGACGCGTTCCCGGCTGGGCGCCGGGTCGAGCAGGTCGTGCAGGCGTACGAAAAAGCGCAGGTCGGTGGCGCTGCCGCCACGCAGGAACCGCCGGACGCACCCCTCCGCCAGCACCTCGCGCTCCACCGGCGCCGCCTCGGTGAGGGCGCGCAGCCAGGACCGGCCGGAAGGAGCGTCGATCCGGTCGTCGCGCAACGCCCGGCCCACACCCTCCGCCTCGAACAGCCGCGGGACCAGGTGCCGGGCCAGCGGGTCGCGGGCCAGGTCGGGCTCCGTGGACACCCAGGCGACGACGAGCGGCTCGTGGTCGGACGGCTCGGCGCCGGTGCGGCGCAGCAGCTCCAGCGCCAGCGCGACGGTGCCGTTCTCGAGCTGGAGCCGCGTGGCGCGCAGGCGTCCGGTCAGGTGCGCGGCGAGATCGGCCTGCCACTGCGCCGGCCGCGCGGCGATGACCCTCAGCAGCGGCTCGAGCGGCATTTCCTGGCCCCACTCGGAGAAGTCCCGCCGCAGGAGCCAGTCGGCGACCGCGGCCGCCCCGCCCAGCGTGCCCGCGCCCGCGACGCGGAGGGGCCCGATCCAGTTGTTCCGCGTCCTCCAGTCGACGTGGCGCTCGTGGTGGTGGTGCCCCTCCCACCACCACCGCTGCGCGACCTCTTCGGCCACACCCTCGTCCGTCCGCTCCCGGAGGTACTCCCGCATGGCCTGCTGCTCCTCGGCCTCCGCCTGCTGCCGCGCCGCGTCGAAACGCGCGTGAGCGGCCTGCCGCGCCTCGCTGATGTACGGGCGCAGCCGGCGGGCGACCTCGCGGCGCTCCTCCGCACCGAGCCGCAGCACCTCGTCGGCCACCTGAGACGCGTCGGCGGTGCCGACGGCCCGCTGAATGTCCTCCCACCCGCTCACGCTCGTGCCTCCCCGTCGTATAGGCGGTGCGCGGAGATCTTCTCGGGGGGTGGGCAGGTGCGGCTGTGCGCCTGCACGGCAGTGGTCATGAGGCGAACAGTAGAGATCACCACCGACAAACGCGCGGACGCCATCTTGGGCCGGGTTCCTCGTCCGCGTACGGACGCAGGACGAGGACGCACTTCCCCGGCCCGCCCTACCGGGCCCCTCCTATGACGTCATCCGGGTGAACTGGCTGATCGCCCCACGCGCGTGAACACCCAAGCTGTAGACGACCTGCAAATTGGCGGGAGCGAGCACCGGGCCGGCGTGGTTCATCACCCCTGTCAGCCCGATCGGGCGGCACCATTGCGGCAGGCCCTCCCCCATGCACCCGGCGTACGTCAGGTCCCCTTGGGCGGAACGGCGCAGGTGGGTGACTGCTCCCCACGCGAAGGCCTGGCCCTGGATGCTCCCGTAGACGCTCGTGCCGTCGGCGCTGACCGCCACGTCGACGTACTGGCCCTGGGGACCGGCGGCACGGCACCCTGCGACGTAGCCGATGCAGCCCCAATAGGCGATATCGCCGGTGGTGGTGTCGCGGTGCAGATGGGTGACGCCACTCGGTCCCGACACATACAGGCTGTCGCCGGCCTGGGTGATCGCGCCCTGGGTGATGCCGAGCAGGCCGTCGGTGACGGGGATCGCGCAGCCGCCGACCCCGGACTCACCCACACAGCCCGCCTCCGTGAGCGAGCCCGTGGTGAGGTCTCGCCGGAAGTGCGTCACCGAGCCGGGCCGCTGGGCCACGACGTAGAGGCTGCGCCCGTCGGCGCTGACGACGACGTCGCCCGAGGATGTCATGACGCCGGTACGGCCGATCGAGGTGCAGCCCGGCGTCGCCTCCCCGATGCAGCCACTGAAAGCGAGGCGACCAGTGGCACCGTCGCGCCGCAGGTGGTAAACCGCGCCCTTGCCGCCACCTGCCGCGTACAGGTACAGGTCGCGGCCGTCCGCGGTCGCCGTCAGCGCGTTCTGCGAGGTCGCCCAGGGAGCGAGCCCGGGCAGGGCCGCCACGCTGCCGCACGACGGGTCCCAAACGCAGAAATCCGTCACGAGGTCGCCGTTGGCCGCCGTGCTGAAGCCGACCACGGCGGCGGGAGTGGACACGTACGCGTGGACGCCCGCGATCACCACAGAGCTGGCCGCGTACAAGCGGCCCGGGACCTCCTCGTTGCCCACCTTCGTCGGGCGGCACCCCGCAAGACCACCCATGCAGCCGGTGAGGGACAGCGTGTCGTTCGCGGCCCGGCGGAACGTGGAAATCGCCGGCTGCGCCGTGCCCGACCCGCCATCGCCGCCGGCCACGACGTAGACGGTGCCTCCGTTGCCCGACAGCGTCGCCGCCGACGCCCAGTCCAGCGGATTGACCGGGCCGATGTCCACGGCCCCGGGCACGTTCCGCGCGATCGTCCGGACGAAGACGAGGTCGCCCACCGCTGCCTGCGCGCTGGTGGGCAACCCCACGATCAATGTCAGTGCCGCGGCGATCCCCGCGGCACACCGTCTTGTACGGCCAAGTGCCAGCACGTTGCGCTCCTTTCGTCACATCGACGATCGGAGATGGCCTTGCTGTTGGGAACGCGCCCCGAATTATCCGTACAAGACCGTACAGGAGCCGGCCGTTTTCGCCACCCGCCACAAAGACCGGCCCGAGGCCGTCGCCCTCGGCGGTCGCCGAGTCGCACGTTGTTCACAACTTAGGTAAGCCGCGCCGTTGTTCGTCGCGGTGATGGCGCGTAAGGCGATAGGGCCGGAAACCCATGGGCGACGCGGCCCGCGCCATATCTTGGCGCATGACAATCACATCGACTTCCCGACGGACCTAAAATAAATAGTCGGCCGCGCCAATCCCTTCTATAGCAACAAATTCCCGCACCTGCTCAAATGCCGCCCATCAACTCAGCACACCCCGATTGCCGCAAAATCACGGGAAGGCCCGAAACGCAATGGTCGACACTCGCAGCATCAGAGCTGAGACCGGGTGACGGACGGCGAGGGGCGAATCGCCCGTGAACTACATGCGGCGCTCGGTCCGCCCGCCACTCCGGCCGACGTGGGCGCGGCGATCTCGCAGATCGTCGGACGCCAGGTGCCGCACGACGCGCTCCGGCTGGTCGCCCTGAACCCGGCGATCGGCATGGGCCTGGGCGCGTTCAGCTTCTGGCACGAATACCAGCCCGCGCTGATCAGCGCCCTGGTGCTCAACGGATATCTGCACGGCGACCCGTGCCCGCTGCCGGCCCTCGCCCGGCAGAGCCTGCCGGTGTGCGTCGTCGGAGCGGGCGCCGGCGACGGCCGGCGCAACACGCTGATCCGGCGGGTCCTGTCCGCCCACGGAGCCGGCAGCGAACTGCGCCTGGTGATACGGGACCGCCATGGGGTGTGGGGCCTGCTCGGCCTGCTTCGCGCCGAGGGCGCCAGGCCCTTCGGGGAGCGGGACTTCCACCGGATCCAGCGACTCGCCCCTGCTCTGCCGGCGGCGTTGCGCGGATACGTGACGGCCGGCCCGCTGACGCCCACCGTCCCGGCGCTGCCGACGGGGGTCATCACGATCAGCCCTGACCACACGGTCCGCTCCATCTCGCCCCAGGCAGGGGCATGGGTGCGGCAGATGTGGCCAGCCGCCGGGAGCGGGGTGCCTGACTGGATCGCCGACGCGTTCTGGGTCGGCCTGTCGCTGCACGTACGGGCGCATACTCGCGATCCGCGCGCCTGGACGCCGCTGATCTGCGCGCCGGCGGCGAATTTCGGGCGCTGGATATTGATCCATGGCCAGCCGCTGGACGAGAACGGCGACAGCGACGTGGCCGTTCTCATTCAGGCGGCAGGCGGCAAACTGCTGCTGCCGTCATTCTGCGATTGGTACGGCATCACCACCGGCGAACGCCGGGTCATCGAATGCCTCTACGCCGGGGCGTCGGCGAAACAGATCGCCCGAATTCTGGACCTGTCCACCTACACCATCAACGACCACTTGAAATCGGTGTACCGCAAGACCCGGGCACAGAGCCGGGACGAACTCATCGCGGCGATCGCCGGCTGACCGCCGTTCCAGGACGCACATCACGGCCAGCCGGCCCCAGGCACCTCGACCTCGACCGTGAGCACCTGGCCGGAGCCGGGCACGACCAGGTCGGACGCGGTCATGCCCTGCCACTCGGCCGCCACGACGAACAGCGTCCTCCCGTCCGGCCCGCCCAGAGCACAGGCGAAGCCGCCCCGGTCGAGCTCGACGCTCTGCAGCGCCTTGCCGCCTTCGGCCACGCGTACGCAGCGCCGGTTGGGCACGTCGGCGTACCAGACCGCGTTCTCCTCATCGACGCAGATGCCGTCCGGGGTGCCCTCGCCGAGTTCGGCCCAGACCCGGCGGCCGGACAGCGACCCGTCCGCCGCGATGTCGAAGCCCACCAACTGGTGGCGGTAGGAGTCGGCGACGATGAGGGTGGAGTTGTCGGCGAGCACCGCCATCCCGTTCGGGAACGCGATGTCGTCGGCCACCTGCCGCACCGCCCCGCCGGGCGTGACCAGGTGGACATAGCCAGGCTTGAACGACTCCCCCGCCATCGGGTCGAAGCCGCCGCGGTTGACGTAGGCGTTGCCGCGGCCGTCCACCACGATGTCGTTCCACCCGGCCAGGCCGAGATCCGCATGGGTGACCGGCGACCCGTCGCGCTCCAGGCGCAGCAGCCGGCCGTCCCGGGACGAGACGATCAGGAGCCTGCCTTCCGGCGACCACGCGGTGCACAGCGGCAACGACGCGACGCGCGCCACGACCTCGCTGTGACCCCCCAGATCGACGGCGATGACCTCACCCGCCGACCAGTCGGAGAAGTACAACCGGTCACCGTGCCACCGCGGCGACTCCACCAGCCCTCGACCCGTCAGCAGCGCCCTTGTCCCGCTCATCATCACCGCGTCCTTCTTCGTCATGAGACGTCGTCCCGTCGTCTTCCATACGAACGGCCGCCGATCAGATCGACAGATTGAGCGGCGCCCGCCCACCGGCCCCGCGGACCAAGCTCGGACCGGTGGGCAGGCGCCGCCGCCATCGGGACGTCAGGCGCCGCGGGCGGCGTCGTAGCGGGCGATGACGTCGTTCCAGTTGATCAGGCCCCAGAGCTTCTCGACGTAGTCCGGGCGCACGTTGCGGTACTGCAGGTAGTAGGCGTGCTCCCAGGCGTCGAACACCAGCAGCGGGGCGGTGTTCATGCCGACGTTGCCGTGGTGGTCGTAGACCTGCTCGACCACCAGGCGGCGGCCGAGCGGCTCCCAGGCCAGCACGCCCCAGCCGGAGCCCTGCACGGTGGCGGTGGCGGCGGTGAGCTGCTTCCTGAACGCGTCGAAGGAGCCGAAGTGCTCGGTGATCGCGTCGCCCAGCTCGCCGTCGGGGCGGTCGCCGCCGTCCGGGGACAGGTTCTGCCAGAAGATCGTGTGCAGGACGTGCCCGGACAGGTTGAACGCGAACGTCTTCTCCAGCCCGACCAGGCCGCCGAACTCGCCCTTGTCGCGCGCCTCGGCCAGCCGCTCCAGGGTGTCGTTGGCGCCCTTGACGTAGGCGGCGTGGTGCTTGGCGTGGTGCAGTTCCAGGATCTCCCCGGTGATCGCGGGCTCCAGGGCCGCGTAGTCGTACGGCATGTCCGGAAGGGTGTATTCGCCCATGGGCGTCTCTCCTCAAAAGATGCTACTTGCAAATATCTTGCAAGAACAATAATCATGCAAGTAGCGAACGTCGACATCGGCGGCAGTGGCCGCGCAGCACCTGGCCGACGGGGTCCATCACGAAGCCGGTGCTCTCCATGACTGATGCCTCCGCCGTGGCGAGGTGGTCCGCGGGGAGCTCGACGAGAACGTCGCAGCGGCGGCAGATCAGGTGGTGGTGAGGCGTCGTCGAGAGGCCGAAGAGCGTCTCACCGGCGTGGTCGACGCTGTGCAGGACGCCGCGGGCGGTCATCACCGTCACGTTCCGGTAGACGGTGGACACGCTGATCATCTCGTACGTGGAGGTCACCAGCCGGTGCAGGCGCGGCACGCTGAGGTGGGTCGCCGCGTCGCGCAAAGCGGTCAGGATCGTCAGCCTCGGCACGGTCCTGCGCAGGCCGAGGCGGGCCAGCGTCTCCCCGAGGTCCGCTTCGGCGCTCATGCCCACCCGGCCACGGTCGCGAACCCGCCCCACCCCGATGCGCCCAGCGCGACCCCCGAAACTCCGAACGCGGGCAGCTCGATGTGCGCCCCCTCCCCGTTACGCCTCCAGATGATCAGTTTGCAGTGAATATGCTCTTGCAAACAACGGGCGATTAAGCGACCGGGGACGGGCCGTCAGTGCTCCAGGCGACGCAGCAGGTACGTGTCCATGATCCAGCCCTTGCGGGCCCGTGCCTCGGCGCGCAGTTCGCGGATGCGGTCGCCGACCTCGGCCACCGGCCCGGAGACCAGGATCTCGTCGGGTGTGCCCAGGTAGGCACCCCAGTGGATGTGGAAGTCGTCGAGCCCCGCGAACGAGCAGTGGGCGTCGAGCATGACCACCACGTCGTCGGCGGTGGGGCCGTGCTCGGCCAGGCGCCGCCCGGTGGTGAGGTGCACGGGCCGCCCGACCTGGGTGAGGCCGGTGCGGTGGCGGGCGGTGAGCGCGGCCACGCTGCTGATCCCGGGGATGACCTCGTACTCGAATGTCACGTTGCCTCGCAGGAGGATCTCCTCGACGATGGCAAGCGTGCTGTCGTACACGCCGGGGTCGCCCCACACCAGGAACGCCCCGGTCTGGCCGTCGCGCAGCTCGTCGCGGATAAGCGCCTCGCAGGCGAGCGCGCGGCGCGAGCGCCAGTCCTCCACGGCTGCGGTGTACGCCGGGGTCGTCCGGTCCCGCTCGGGGTCGCGGGCCTCGGCGATCCGGTACGGCGCGCGGCCGTGCTCGGCGATGAGATCCAGCCGGAGCTTGACCAGTTCATGCTTGACCTCACCCTTGTCCACGATGAGGAACACGTCCGTGGCGCCGATGGCCTTGACCGCCTGCAGGGTGAGATGGTCGGGATCGCCGGCGCCGATACCGATGACGAGTAGCCGCTTCACCCGCAAGATTCTGCCAGAACGGCAGATATACGATATGCCTCGCAAATCACCCAAGGAGGGCCGTGAATCTCGTCGAACAGGGCGACGCCTTCGCCGCGTTCTGGCAGGAGCGGCACCTGTGCACGCTCTCCACCACGCGTCCCGACGGCCCGCCGCACGTGGTGCCGGTGGGCGCGACGCTGGACCTGGCCACCGGCATCGCCCGGGTCATCACCTCGGGCACCTCGGTCAAGGCCGGGCTCATCGGCGCCGACGGCGCGCCGGTGGCGCTCTGCCAGGTGGACGGCCGCCGCTGGTCGACGCTGGAGGGCCGGGCGGTGCTGCGTACCGAGCCTGAGCAGGTGGCCGACGCCGAGCACCGCTACGCCGCCCGCTACAAGCCGCCGCGCCCCAACCCGGCGCGGGTGGTCGTGGAGATCCAGGTGACGCGCGTCCTGGGCAACGTGTGATCACGGTCGTCGGCGTCGGCGCGGACGGCTGGGACGGGTTGTCCCCGGACGCGCGGCGCGCGCTGGAGGCCGCCGAGGTGCTCATGGGCGGGCGCAGGCAGCTCGACCTCGTGCCCGCGCCGGCCGCCGAACGCGTGGCCTGGCCCTCCCCGCTGCTGCCCGCGCTGCCCTCCCTCATGGAGACGTACGCCGGGCGCGAGGTGTGCGTGCTGGCCAGCGGCGATCCCCTGTTCTACGGCATCGGCGCCACGCTGGTGCGCTTGCTGGGCGCGGCGAACATCCGCGTGGTGCCGCACGTCTCGTCGCTGTCGCTGGCGTGCGCCCGGCTCGGCTGGCCGGTGGAGCAGGTGGACGTGGTCAGCCTCGTGGGCCGCCCCCCTGCCGCGCTGAACGCCGCCATCCTGCCGGGGCGGCGGCTCGTCGTGCTCGGCGCCGGCCGCGACTCCCCGTCCCTGGTGGCCGGGCTGGCGACCGGGCTCGGGTACGGCCCCAGCCCCATGACCGTCCTGTCGGACCTGGGCGCGGACTCGGAGAGCGTACTGACGGGGACGGCGGAGACCTGGGAATCACGGGAAGCCGCCCCCTCCGCGCTGAACGTGATCGCCCTCGAGTGCGTCCCCGCCCCCGGCGCCGAACCTCTCCCCCACGTGCCCGGCCTGCCCGATGCCGCGTTCGAGCACGATGGGCAGCTCACCAAGCGGGAGGTCCGCGCCGTCAGCCTGTCGCGGCTCGCCCCGCTGCCCGGGCAGACGCTGTGGGACGTGGGCGCCGGCGCGGGCAGCATCGCCGTCGAGTGGATGCGCAGCCATCCGGCGTGCGCGGCCGTGGCGATCGAGAGCAGGGCCGACCGCGCCGCCGCCATCGCGCGCAACGCCGACCGGCTCGGCGTGCCGGCGCTGCGGATCGTCGAAGGCAGGGCGCCGGCCGCGCTCAAGGGCCTGCCGGCGCCGGACGCGGTGTTCGTCGGCGGCGGCCTGACCGTGCCCGGGCTGCTGGAGACCTGCTGGGCCGCGCTGCGGCCCGGCGGCAGGCTGGTGGCGAACGCCGTCACCCTGGAGTCCGAGTCCGTCATGGCCCAGTGGTACGCCCGGCTCGGCGGCGATCTGGTCCGCCTGGCCGTACAGCGGGCCTCACCCGTCGGCTCCTTCACGGGCTGGCGGGCCGCGATGCCGGTGACCGTGTGGTCGGTCACCAGGAAGGACGTGCCGTGACCGTGTACTTCATCGGGGCGGGCCCCGGCGCCGCCGATCTGATCACGCTGCGCGGCCTGCGGCGGCTGCAGTCGTCGCCGGTCTGCCTGTACGCGGGTTCGCTCGTGCCCCGCGAACTCCTGGACGCCTGCCTCGTGGGAACCAGGCTCGTCGACACCGCGAACCTCACCCTCGACGAGATCGTGGTGGAGCTGCTCGCCGCCCACCGCGCGGGCCTGGACGTGGCGCGGCTGCACTCCGGCGACCCGTCGGTGTTCAGCGCGGTGGCCGAGCAGATGCGCAGGCTGGACGAGCTCGGCGTGCCGTACGAGGTGGTCCCGGGCGTGCCGGCGTTCGCGGCGGCGGCGGCCGCGCTGGGCAGGGAGCTGACCGTGCCCGGCGTCGGGCAGACCGTCATCCTGACCCGCACCTCGGCGCGGGCCACGCCGATGCCCGAAGGGGAGGACCTGAAGACCCTGGGCGCGAGCGGCGCCACGATCGTGCTGCACCTGGCCGTGCAGCGGATCGAGGCGGTGGTGGAGGAGCTGCTGCCCTCCTACGGGCCGGACTGCCCGGTGGCGGTGGTGGCCCGGGCCAGCAGGCCCGACGAGGTGATCCTGCGCGGCACGCTGGCGGACATCGCCGGGCAGGTCCAGGCGGCCGGGATCCGGCGTACGGCGGTGATCGTCGTCGGCCGGGTGCTGTCGGCCACGCAGTTCCCCGACAGCCACCTCTACAGCGCGGAGCGGGAACGGCCGTGCGACGGGTCCTGATCCTGGGCGGCACGGCCGAGGCGCGGGCGCTGGCCGCCGAGTTGTCCGGCGGGCTGTCCGACTGCGGCGTTCATGTGGTGTCCTCGCTGGCCGGGCGGGTGAGCAACCCGCGGTTGCCGGTCGGGGAGGTGCGCGAGGGCGGGTTCGGCGGGCCGGACGGGCTGGCCGCCTGGCTGGCGGCCGAGCGGATCGACGCCCTGGTGGACGCCACGCACCCGTTCGCGGCGCGGATGACGGCCTCGGCGGCCGAGGCGTCGGCGCGGACGGGCGTGCCGCTGCTGGTCCTGCGCCGCCCGGGCTGGCGGGAGGGACCGGGCGACACCTGGCAGCGCGTGCCCTCCCTGCACGCGGCCGCCGCACGACTGTCCGAGGCGGCCACACGACGGTCCGAGACCGCCGCGCGGCCGGGCGGTGGTCCGGTGCGGGTGTTCCTGACCACCGGCCGGCGGAGCCTGCCGGTCTTCACCGGTCTGGCCGGGGTGTGGCTGCTGGCCAGGTCCGTCGATCCGCCCGAACCGCCGGTCCCGGACCACGTGCACGTCCTGCTGGACCGCGGGCCGTACACGGTCGAGGGTGAACGCGCCCTCATCCGCGAGCACCGGCTGGACGTGCTGGTCACCAAGGACAGCGGCGGGCCGATGACCACCGCCAAGCTGGTCGCGGCCCGCGAGCTCGGACTGCCGGTGATCATGGTGGACCGGCCGCCACTGCCCGCCGGCGTCCGGCTGGTGGAGACCGCCGCGGACGCGGCCGCCTGGGCTCAGGGATAGCGGCGCGGCGTGTAGACGACGCCGCGCTCGGTGACCTGGGTCGTCGAGGAGCCGACGATCAGCAGGCAGCGCATGTCCACCTGCGCGGGGTCGAGCTCGCCGAGCGTGGTGACGGTGACGCTCTCCCGCTCGCCGCCGACGTCGCGCCCGATCACCACCGGGGTGGCGGCGTCGCGGTGCTCCAGCAGCAGGTCACGGGCGGCGGCGACCTGCCACGTACGGCTGCGCGAGGCCGGGTTGTAGATCGCCAGCACCAGGTCCGCCTTCGCGGCGGCGCTCAGCCGGCCGGCCACCACCTCCCACGGCTTGAGCAGGTCCGACAGCGACAGCACGCAGTAGTCGTGGCCCAGCGGCGCGCCGACCCGGCTGGCCACGGCCTGGGCGGCGGTCAGCCCGGGGACGATCCGCACCGGCACGTCCGGGAAGCCGGCCGCGGCCTCCAGCACGGCGCTGGCCATCGCGAACACTCCCGGGTCGCCGGAGGACACCACGGCCACCCGCGCGCCGTCGCGGGCCAGCTCCAGCGCGTGCCGGGCGCGCTCGGCCTCCACCCGGTTGTCGGTGCGGTGGCGGCGCTGGCGCGGGTTCGGGGCGACGCGGTCCACGTACGGGCCGTACCCGACGAGGTCGGTCGCCGCCGCCAGAGCTTCCTGGGCCTCGGGCGTGAGCCATGGCCGCCCGGCGGGCCCGAGGCCCACCACGACCACCTCGCCCCGGGTCTCCGCAGCGGGCGGTTCGGGGACGAAGGTCCGCTCGGCGGGGCTGGCGAGCAGGGCCAGCGAGAAGTACGGTACGCCGTCGGCGTCCACGTCCTTGAGCGGCGCGACCCGTTCGGCTCCCATGGTGGCGCGCTCGACGTACCAGGCGTCGTCCAGCCGACCGGCCTCGGCCAGCGCGTCGCGGACCTTCTCGAACGTCCGGCCCAGCTTGAGCACCGCCGCCGAGTCGGTGCCGCGGAGCCTCTCCGCCAGCACCTCGGCGGGCAGCGTGCCGGGCAGCACGGTCAGCACCTCGTCCCGCTCCACCAACGGCCGGCCCAGCACGGCCGAGGCGGCGCTGACGGAGGTGACGCCGGGCACCACCTCGGTCGGGTAGCGGTGGGCGAGCCGCTTGTGCATGTGCATGTACGAGCCGTAGAACAGCGGGTCGCCCTCGGACAGCACGACCACGGTCCGGCCCGCGTCCAGGTGGGCGGCCAGCCGCTCGGCGCAGTCGGCGTAGAAGTCGTCGAGCGCGCCCTGGTAGCCGCCGGGGTGGTCGGTGGTCTCCGTGGTCAGCGGGTAGAGCAGCAGCTCCTCGATCTGGCCTTCCTTCATGTACGGCAGCGCGATCGAGCGGGCGATGCTGCGGCCGTGCCTGGCGGCGTGGTAGGCGATCACGTCGGCCTCGCCGATCAGCCGGGCCGTCTTGACCGTGACCAGCTCGGGATCCCCGGGACCGAGCCCGACCCCGTACAGCCGTCCCGTCATCGCCATCACTCCGTCTCGTTCGCGATGGCGTTGACCGCCGCCGCCGTCATCGCACTGCCGCCGCGGCGGCCGTGCACCACCAGATATTCCAGGTCGCTGTCCGCCAGCGCCCGCTTGGACTCGGCCGCGCCGATGAACCCCACCGGGATGCCGAGCACGGCGGCGGGCCGGCCGGCGCCCTCGGCGACCAGTTCGAGCAGCCGGAACAGCGCGGTCGGCGCGTTGCCGATGGCCACCACCGCGCCGTCGAGGCGGTCGCGCCACAGCTCCAGCGCGGCGGCGCTGCGCGTGGTGCCGAGCCGTTCGGCCAGCTCCGGGACGCCGGGGTCGCCCAGCGTGCACACGACGGCGTTGTCCGCGGGCAGCCGGCGCCGGGTCACGCCGGAGGCGACCATCTGCGCGTCGCACAGCACGGGCGCGCCCCTTCGCAGCGCCGCGCGCGCCCGGACGACCACGGCAGGCGACCAGTCCAGGTCGGTCACGAGGTCGGTCATGCCGCAGGCGTGGATCATCCGCACCGCCACCTGCGCGACCTCGGGCGGCATCCCGGTGAGGTCGGTCTCGGCACGGATGGTCGCGAACGAGCGCCGGTAGATCTCGGCCCCGTCGCGGATGTAGTCGCTCACTGATGCCTTTCCTGGTATCCGTCGCCGGTGGCGACCATCTGGACGACCCGGCCGCGCGGCAGCCCGCAGCGCCGCTTGCAACCGGCCCAATGCACGGGCGTCTCCGGAGGGCCGTCCAGGGTCGCCACCCAGCGCCGCGCGTCCTCCTGGACGTCGGCCAGGGACTTGGCGCAGCCCGGACGGCCGGTGCAGGCGCTCACCCCGGCCCACGGCGACGCCGGGTCCGTCACCAGCCCGGCCGCCTCCAGCATTCGCGCCGCCCGGCCGGCGGCGGCGGGCGGCAGGTCGAGGAGTACGACGGTCCGCCACGGCGTCAGCCGGATGGGCACGTCGGCAGCGTCTCCCGGGTCGGCCGCGCCGGTGGCGTCTCCCGGATCGGGCACGCCGGTGGCGTCTCCCGGACCAGGCGCACCATCGGCACTCCCCGGATCGGGCGCACCGATGGTGCCGGCCGGGCCGTTCACCTCGGCCGCCGCGGCGATGGCGCGTGCCTGGGCGGCGGACAGCCGTCCGAGCGGCACCACGACCTCCAGCGCCACCCGCCCGTCGCGCTGCTCGATTCGCCCGGCGTGCGGCTGGTGTCCGGAGTGGGCATCGGCGGCGCGGTCGGCGGTGCCGGTGTGGTCGTGGGGGGCGGTGTGGTCGCGGGAGGCGGTGGTGGTGTGGAGGCGGGTGGCGATGCGGGCGGGGCCGTTGTCCAGCTCCGCGATCCGCCACGCCCCCCGATCCCCTTCCGGCCGTTCGTCGAGGAACGCCTCGGCGGCGGCGATCATGCGTTCGGCCGCCGCGTCCGCCCCCACGGCGAGCCCGATGTCCACGCCCGCCAGCAGCAGCCGCCCGTCGAAGAACGTGACGTCGGCCCCCAGCGCGAGCATGTCGCCACTGCCCTCGTCCACCGCGAACAGGAACCGCCCCGGCAGCCCGGCCAGCCGGGGCCGCGAGCACAGCGCCCGGTCCAGCGCCGCCACCAGGGGCTGCGGATCCAGCAGGCCGGGGCCCGTGCGACCGCCGAGCGGCGAGGCCACGATGTTGCGTACGCGCTCGTGCGCCTGCGACGGCAGCAGTCCGGCGGCGGCGATCCGCTCGGCGAAGGCGGCGGGTGAGCGCAGGCCGCGCACCTGGACGTTCGCCCGGGAGGTCAGCTCGATCACGTCCGAGCCGAGGTCGGCCGCGCAGGCGGCCAGCTCGCGCAGCCGGGCGGGTGAGATCGCGCCGCCGGGCAGGCGGACGCGGGCCAGCGGGCCGTCGGCGGCCTCGTGCACCTGTAGCGCCCCCGGACAGGCGTCGGGGCGCATACGTCCGGAAAAGTCGGCTATGGACACGATCAGGATGGTAACGCCACTTCTGGCGGGGGTCGCTCTTGTCGTAGGCTCCCTGTAGGCGATGGCTAGGGAGGAAGCCGGTGCGAATCCGGCGCGGTCCCGCCACTGTGACCGGGGAGCGAACCCCACCGCAGGCCACTGCCCGGAGACGGGTGGGAAGGCCGGGGTGAGCGCTGATCCGGGAGCCAGGAGACTCCGGCCGCCGCGACACCCGCGACCGGGGCGAGGACCCCGAGGGAGGATTGCGCCGTGCCTGGCGACAGCCGTACCGTCCTGCTGCTCTCGACCTCCGACACCGACCTGCTCAGCGCTCGCGCGAGCGGTGCCGCCTACCGGCTGGGCAACCCGGCCCGGCTGGCGGCCGAGGACCTGCCCGCCCTGCTGGAGGGCGCCGACGTGGTCGTGGTGCGCCTGCTCGGCGGCCGTCGCGCCTGGGAGGAGGGCCTGGACGCGCTGCTGGCCGGCCCTCTGCCGGTGGTGGTGCTGGGCGGCGAGCAGGCGCCCGACGCCGAGCTGATGGAGCTGTCCACGGTCAGCGGCGGCGTCTGCGCCGAGGCCCATGCGTACCTGGCCCACGGCGGGCCGCCGAACCTGGCCGAGCTGCACGCGTTCCTGTCGGACACGGTGCTGCTGACCGGGCACGGGTTCGCGCCGCCGGAGGCCACGCCCTCGTGGGGGCTGCTGGAGCGCAACGCGCGGCCCGGGCGGGGGCCCGTGATCGGGGTGCTCTACTACCGGGCGCATCACCTGGCGGGCAACACCGCGTTCGTGGAGACGCTCTGCGCGGCCGTCGAGGAGGCGGGCGGGCAGGCGCTGCCGGTGTTCTGCTCCTCGCTGCGCACCGCCGAACCCGAGCTGCTCGACACGCTGCGCGCCGCCGACGCGCTGGTGGTGACCGTGCTGGCGGCGGGCGGCTCGCGCCCCGCGACGGCGGGCGCGGGCGGCGACGACGAGGCGTGGGACGTGGGCGCGCTGGCCGCGCTCGACGTGCCGATCCTGCAGGGGCTCTGCCTGACCACCGGCAGGCAGGCGTGGGAGGAGAACGACGACGGGCTGTCGCCGCTGGACGCCGCCTCGCAGGTGGCCATCCCGGAGTTCGACGGGCGGATCATCACGGTGCCGTTCTCGTTCAAGGAGATCGACCCCGAGGGGCTGACCGTCTACGTCGCCGACCCCGAGCGGGCCGCCCGGGTGGCGGGCATCGCGGTACGGCACGGGCTGCTCCGGCACACCCCGCCCGCCGGGCGCCGCCTGGTCGTGATGTTGTCGGCGTACCCGACCAAGCACTCCCGGGTGGGCAACGCGGTCGGCCTGGACACCCCGGCCAGCACGGTCAGGCTGCTGGCCAGGCTCGCCGAGGCCGGCTACGACCTCGGCGAGGGCTTCCCGGGCGTGGCCGAGCAGGACGGCGACGCGCTCATCCACGCGCTGATCGCCGCCGGCGGCCAGGACCAGGACTGGCTGACCGAGGAGCACCTGGCGGGCAATCCGGTACGCATCTCCGCCGCGTCCTACGAACGCTGGTACCGCACCCTGCCCGAGGGCCTGCGGACGGAGATGGAGCGGCACTGGGGGCCGCCGCCGGGCGAGCTGTTCGTGCACGAGGGTGACATCGTCCTGGCGGCGCTGCGGGCCGGGAACCTGGTGGTGATGGTGCAGCCGCCGCGCGGCTTCGGCGAGAACCCGATCGCCATCTACCACGACCCCGACCTGCCGCCCAGCCACCACTATCTGGCCGCCTACCGCTGGCTGTCGGCCGAGTTCGGGGCGCACGCGATGGTGCACGTGGGCAAGCACGGCAACCTGGAGTGGCTGCCCGGCAAGTCGGCCGGCATGTCCGCCGCGTGCGGCACCGACGCGGCCATCGGCGACCTGCCGCTGGTCTACCCGTTCCTGGTGAACGACCCCGGCGAGGGCACGCAGGCCAAGCGGCGGGCGCACGCCGTGCTGGTGGACCATCTGGTGCCGCCGATGGCGCGGGCGGAGACGTACGGCGACATCGCCCGGCTGGAGCAGCTCCTGGACGAGCACGCCACGATCGCGGCCATGGACCCGGCCAAGCTGCCCGCCATCCGCGCGCAGATCTGGACGCTCATCCAGGCCGCCCGGCTCGACCACGACCTGGGGCTGGCGGACCGGCCGCACGACAGTGAGTTCGACGACTTCATCCTGCACGTGGACGGCTGGCTGTGCGAGGTCAAGGACGCGCAGATCCGCGACGGCCTGCACGTGCTCGGGCAGGCTCCGGCCGGGCAGGTGCGCGTGGACCTGGTCCTGGCGATGCTGCGCGCCCGGCAGATGTGGTCGGGCCGCGAGACGCTGCCCGGCCTGCGCGAGGCGCTCGGCCTGGCCGAGGACGGCACGGCGGGGCTCGGCAGCGTGGACCGGGCCGAGGCGGTCGCCCGGGCGCTGGTGGAGGCCATGGAGGAACGCGGCTGGGCGCCGGATTCAGCGGCGGAGGTCGCGAGCGGGCTGCCGGACGAGCGGCGCGAACTCGTGACGCGGGTCCTCGCCTTCGCCGCCACCGAGGTGGTGCCGCGCCTGGCCCGCACCACCGACGAGCTCGACCACGTCCTGCACGCCCTGGACGGCGGCTACGTTCCCGCCGGGCCGAGCGGCTCGCCGCTGCGCGGCCTGGTCAACGTGCTGCCGACCGGCCGCAACTTCTACTCCGTCGATCCCCGCGCGATCCCGAGCCGTCTCGCCTGGGAGACCGGCCAGGCCATGGCCGAGTCGCTGCTGGAGCGCTACCGGTCGGACACCGGCGAGTGGCCGCGTTCGGTGGGGCTGTCGGTCTGGGGCACCAGCGCCATGCGCACGGCGGGCGACGACGTGGCCGAGGTGCTGGCCCTGCTCGGCATCCGCCCCGAATGGGACGAGGCCTCACGCCGGGTCACGTCCCTGGAGCCGATCCCGCTCGCCGAGCTGGGCCGTCCCAGGATCGACGTGACGGTGCGGATCAGCGGTTTCTTCCGTGACGCGTTCCCGCACGTGGTGGCCATGCTCGACGACGCCGTACGGCTGGCCGCCGGGCTGGACGAGCCGTACGAGGACAACTACGTGCGCGCCCACGTCGCCGCGACCGGGGGCGACGAGCGCCAGGCGACCATGCGCGTGTTCGGGTCGGCGCCGGGCGCGTACGGGGCCGGGCTGCTGCCCCTGATCGACAGCCGCAACTGGCGCGACGACGCCGACCTGGCCGAGGTGTACGCGGTGTGGGGCGGCTTCGCCTACGGCCGCGACCTCGACGGCGTGGCGGCCCGCCCGCAGATGGAGGACGCCTACCGCAGGATCGCGGTGGCCGCCAAGAACGTCGACACCCGCGAGCACGACATCGCCGACTCCGACGACTACTTCCAGTACCACGGCGGGATGGTCGCCACCGTCCGCGCGCTGACCGGCAGGGCCCCGGCCGCGTACGTCGGCGACAGCACCCGCCCCGACGCCGTCCGCACCCGCACCCTGTCGGAGGAGACCTCGCGCATCTTCCGGGCCAGGGTCGTCAACCCGCGCTGGCTGGCCGCGATGCGCCGCCACGGCTACAAGGGGGCCTTCGAGCTGGCCGCCACGGTCGACTACCTGTTCGGCTACGACGCCACGACAGGGGTGGTCGCCGACTGGATGTACGACAAGCTCACCGAGACGTACGTGCTCGACCCGGAGAACCAGGCGTTCATGACGCAGTCCAACCCCTGGGCCCTGCACGGCATCGCCGAACGCCTGCTGGAGGCCGCCGAGCGGGGCATGTGGCAGCACCCCGACCCGGAGGTCCTGCGCGGCCTGCAGGAGGTCTACCTCAAGACCGAGGGCGACCTGGAGGACGACACCAGCCGCTGAGCCGTCATCGGCTGCCCGGCCCAGTGCAGGTGCAGGTAGGACGCGGTCACCTGGGCGTCGCCGAACCCGTCGGCGCCGCCTTCCCAGCGGAACAGCGGCTCTCCGGCGTACTCGACGGCGGTGCGGTGGAACTCGTGCCCGCGGAAGCGCTCGCCCGGCTCGGTCAGCGGGGAACGCCTGAGCGCGACCGCGTCCCGGTAGCCGAGCGTCAGCCTCGGCGTCATCCGTGCCCGGCCCGGCACCCGCCCGCACATCCGCTGCCCGTCCAGCTCCTCGCACAGGTAGAGCAGCCCGGCGCACTCGGCGGCGATCGGGCCGCGGAAGGCCGCCACCCGCGCGCGCAGCGGCTCGTTGGCGGCCAGCTCGGCGGCGTACACCTCGGGGAAGCCGCCGCCGATGACGAGCGCCGCGGTCCCGTCCGGCAGCCGCTCGTCCCGCAGCGGGTCGAAGACCGCGACGTCCGCCCCGGCCGCCCGCAGCAGCTCGACGTGCTCGGCGTAGCCGAACGTGAACGCCGCCCCGCCCGCCACCGCCACCACCGGCCGGTCCGTCCGCTCCCCCCGCGCGGGCTCCCAGGGGACGGCGTCCAGCGACGGCGCCGACGCCGCCAGCCGGAGCAGCGCGTCGAGGTCGCACGAGCGGGCCACCAGCGCGGCCAGCCGGTCCACCGCGGCCAGCGCCTCGGCCTCCCGTTCGGCGGCGGGCACCAGCCCCAGGTGCCGTGACGGCGTGGAGACGGCGTCGTCGCGGCGGATCGCGCCCAGCACCGGCACCCCCGCCGCGGCCAGCGCGGAACGGCACAGCT
This sequence comes from Nonomuraea sp. NPDC052116, assembly GCF_040680035.1. NCBI lineage: Bacteria > Bacillati > Actinomycetota > Actinomycetes > Streptosporangiales > Streptosporangiaceae > Nonomuraea > Nonomuraea sp. NPDC052116. The sequence continues at coordinate 30,800 of NZ_JBFAWA010000040.1, forward strand.
CCTCGTGCCGGTCCGAGCCCACCCGGTTCAGCACCACCCCGCCCACCCGCACCCGGGGGTCGAACGTGGCGAACCCGTGCACCACCGCCGCCACCGACCTGCTCTGCCGCGCCGCGTCCACCACCAGCACGACCGGCGCGTCCAGCAGCCGGGCCACGTGGGCGGTCGAGGCGAAGTCGGTGTCCCCCTTGCCGTCGAACAGCCCCATCACGCCCTCGACCACCGCCACGTCGCACCCCGCCGCCCCGTGCCGGAACAGCGGCCGTACGCGCTCCTCACCCACCAGCCACGGATCCAGGTTGCGGCCGGGACGCCCGGTGGCCAGCGCGTGATAGCCCGGGTCGATGTAGTCGGGGCCCACCTTGTGCGGCGAGACCCGCAGCCCGCGCGCCCGCAGCGCCGCCATCAGCCCCGTGGCCACCGTCGTCTTGCCGCTGCCCGACGACGGCGCGGCGATGACGAGCCGGGGAACTACCACTCGATGCCCTTCTGCCCCTTCTGCCCGGCATCCATGGGGTGGCGAACCTTGCCCATCTCCGTCACCAGGTCCGCCACTTCGATCAGCCGCTCGGGCGCGTCCCTGCCGGTGATCACCACGTGCTGGTTGCCGGGCCGTCCGGCGAGCGCGGCCACCACGTCGTCCAGCTCCAGCCAGCCCCACTTCAGCGGGTACGTGAACTCGTCCAGCACGTAGAACCGGTACGTCTCGGCCGCCAGGTCCCGCTTGATCTGCTCCCACCCTTCACGGGCGTCGGCCGCGTGGTCCTCCTCGGCGCCCGGCCGCTGGATCCACGACCAGCCCTCGCCCATCTTGTGCCAGGTCACCGAGCCGCCCTCGCCCGTCTCCCCCAGCACCTTCAGCGCCCGCTCCTCGCCGATGCGCCACTTGGCCGACTTCACGAACTGGAACACCCCGACCGGCCAGCCCTGGTTCCAGGCCCGCAACGCCATCCCGAACGCCGCGGTCGACTTGCCCTTGCCGGGACCGGTGTGCACGACCAGCAGCGGCCGGTTGCGGCGCTGCCGGGTCGTGAGGCCGTCTTCGGGGACGACGGCGGGCTTTCCCTGCGGCATGCTCAGACCGCCTTCCTGTGATCGCGCACGACCGACCCGAGATCGGCCAGGAAGTCGAGGGAGACGAGTCGGGCCCGCAACCGGGCCGCCAGCCGGACCGCCAGGCCCAGCCGTACGGGGCCGCTCTCGCAGTCCACGACCACCGCCGCCGTGCCCTCCAGCAGCGCCGCCGCCCGGTCCACGTCGCCGCCCGCCGTGGCGCGCCCGTCCGTCACCAGCACCAGCAGCGGCCGCCGCGCGGGGTCGCGCAGCCGTTCGATACGCAGCACCTCGGCGGCCCGCGCCAGCCCGGCCGCCAGCGGGGTGCGCCCGCCGGTCGGCAGCGAACGCAACCGCGCCGCGCCCGCCTCCACCGACGAGGTCGGCGGCAGCGCGACCGCCGCGCCCCGGCCGCGGAAGGTGACCAGGCCGACCTTGTCGCGCCGCTGGTAGGCGTCGAGCAGCAGGCTGAGGACCGCCGTCTTGACCGCGGTCATCCGCTTGCGCGCCGCCATAGAGCCGCTCGCGTCCACCACGAACAGCACGAGGTTGCCCTCCCTGCCCTCGCGCACCACCTCGCGCAGGTCGTCCTCGCGCAGCACCAGGCCGGGGCCGCGGCGCCCGCGCCGCAGCTGGTGGGGGGCGGCGGCCAGGACCGTCGCCGTCACGTGCAGGTCGCGCACGCGTCCGGCGGGGCGGCGCGAGCCGGTGGCCCGGCCGTGCGGGGTGCGCGAGCGCGACCGCCGCCCCGCAGCGCCCTCGCCGACCCCGGGCACCTCCAGCAACGGCACCCGGTACGGCGCCGCCACCCCGGCCACCCGCCCGGCCGCTTCCTTCCCTGGCCCTCCGCTGTGCTCCGGCACCGCGCCATCGTCGGCGGCCGACGGCGCTGTGCCCTCGACGGCCGGCAGCGATTCCCTGCTCCCGGCGTCGTCGGCCGCTGGATACCTGCCGTCAAACGCACGGTCCTGCCGGTGCCCGCCATCCGGCCCGGGCCCGCCACCCTCGGACCCGCCACCGCCAGGACCGCCTTCAGGACCGCCTTCAGGACCGCCTTCCGAGCCGCCGGGTGGCGGGGTGCCGTCTCCGGCCGTCGTCGGCGAGCCCTCCGGCCCGCCAGGTCCGGAAATATCAGGACCTCCGCCGTCGGGATCGTCCGGATCCTCCTCATCCCCCGACGTCCTCGCCAGCAGCTCGTCCAGCAGGCCCTCGTCCAGCCCTGGCGCGTCGAACGGATCGCGCCGCCGCCGGTGCGGCAGCGACAGCCGGGCCGCCGCACGCACGTCCTCGGTGGTCACCACATCCCTGCCCTGCCAGGCGGCGTGGGCGATGGCGGTGCTCGCCGTCACCAGGTCGGCCCGCAGGCCGTCCACCTCGAACGCCGCGCACACGGTCGCGATCTGCCGCAGCCGCGCGTCGGGCAGCCGCACACCCGGCACCCGGGCGCGGGCCTGCGCGATCCGGCTCGCCAGCGCCGTTTCCTCGGCCGCCCACCGGGCCGCGAACGCGCCGGGGTCCGCGTCGAAGGCGAGCCGCCTGCGCACCACCTCGGCGCGCTCCTCCGGGTTCCTGGACGCCTTGACCTCGACGGTCAGCCCGAACCTGTCCAGCAACTGCGGCCGGAGCTCGCCCTCCTCCGGGTTCATGGTCCCGACCAGCAGGAACCTGGCGGCGTGCCGTACCGACACCGACTCGCGCTCCACGTAGCACGTGCCCAGGGCCGCCGCGTCGAGCAGCAGGTCGACGAGGTGGTCGTGGAGGAGGTTCACCTCGTCCACGTAGAGGACGCCGCGGTGGGCGGCGGCCAGCAGGCCCGGCTCGAACGCCTTCACCCCTTCCGTGAGCGCCCGCTCCACGTCCAGGGAGCCGACCAGCCGGTCCTCCGAGGCGCCGACCGGCAGCTCCACCAGCGCGGCCGGGCGCTCCAGCCCCTGGCCCCCGGGTTCGTGCGGCCCGTCCGGGCATCCGGCGTCGGGCGCGGCCGGGTCGCAGGCGAACCGGCATCCGGGCACCACGGTCACGGCGGGCAGCTGGGCGGCCAGCGCGCGCACGATGGTCGACTTGGCGGTGCCCTTCTCCCCGCGTACGAGCACGCCGCCCGCCCGCGGGGAGACCGCGTTGAGGACCAGCGCCAGCTTCAGGTCGTCGAGCCCGACGACCGCGCTGAACGGATATGTGACGATCAAATCAGAACCTTCCGGTTGACATGGGCGACCCGCCAGCCGGCGCGCGTGACGGTCAGCTCGGTGACGGACAGCGGCGCGAGATCGAATCGGGCGGCGCTCAGCGGGTCCAGCCCGAGCGCGTAGCCGAGCGCCGCGCGGATGGCGCCCGCGTCGCAGACGGCGACGACGCCGGGCTCCGCGCGTACGGACTCGAGCCAGGCGGCGACCCGCCCGGCGTGCGCGGCCAGGCTCTCACCGCCGTGCGGGGCCGCGTGCGGGTCGGTCAGCCAGCTCGCCAGCGCGTCCGGCTCCTCCCGCGCGACCCGCTCGTACGGCTGGCCCTGCCACCGGCCGCAATCCACCTCCGCCAGCGCCGGGACCACCCGCGCCGCCAGTCCGAGCGCGGCGACGGTCTGGCCGGCGGCAACACTGGGAGCCGCCCACGCCACCGCCCCGGCCGCCGCCCTGGCCACCGTCTGGGTCAAGGCGGCGGCCCTGGCCAGGCTCGCCGCGTCGGCGTCCGCGTCGGGCGCGGGGAAGCAGGCGGCCCGCATCCCCGGCGTGCTCGCGTGCCGTACGAGCAGCACCCCGCTCAGCCCGGCGACGCGGCGGTCACCGGGCGGCGGGCCGCCCGGTCGCAGGCCCACCCGAACAGCACGCCGAAGGCCGCCCAGAAGACGAGCTGCGTCCCCAGCGACGCGAGCCTGAACTGCCACAACAGCGTGGCGGGGAAACCGTCGGGCACCTCGTCCACGGTCGGCAGCAGGGTCCACGCCGCGACCACCGGAATCAGGAACGCCGCCACCGCCGCGCCCCACCGCGCCCACGGCCCGGCGGTGACCCGGCGCGCGGTGGCCACCGCGATCGCCGTCGCGGCCAGCCCGACGAGGATCGTGACCACGTAGAGCAGGGTGCGGCTGTTGATCGTCTCCGGGTCGCCCACGGCCGGTGGGTTGGCCGGATATTTCACGAACGGCACAAGGATCACCGCCACGAACGCCGTCCCGGCGGCGGCGAGGGCCAGCCCGCCGTCCGACCGGGGGCCGACCCGTCCGCGCAGGCCCGCGTACACGAGGGCGAAGATCCCTCCCACGGCCAGCCCGTACAGGCCCGTGGCCAGGAAGAGCCCGGCCTTCTGTCCCGGCCTGCTGACGAGTGCCTCCTCGCCGTGGTCATGGCCGGGCGCTTCCTGGGCGGCATGGGCCTCCTCCAGCGCGATGGCGCTGTCCACCCCCGGTTCCCCGAAGGCGAAGGCGAAGCCGCCCGCGATCAATCCGGCCAGCAGGCCCAGAAGCAGGCCCCTGACCAGCAGGGTGCGTACCATGCGCGCGCCTCAGTGGCAGGGAACGCCGAGCAGGTGGCGTCCGTCGTGCATGAGTTCGTGCAGGTAGGCACCGGTTTGCGAGATGGCCCCGTTGTCCATCAGCACCAGGTAGGCGACCAGCAGCAGCACCGGAACGGCGAGCAGCCACAGCCGCAGACGGGGGAAGGGGATTGCCGAAGGAGTGGACAGACCACTCATACATGCCTCCTCAGGGATGACGCGTCCCGACCAACGAGGTCACGGAAGTCCAAGCGACCTGGCTCCCGGGATCTACGTCCCGGATACAGTGGCGCGTCCGCACCGGCATCTCACCGGATTTCCCTTGGACAATCGTGAAATCTACCGGAATGTATCCCTTACTCCCGTTCGAGTCAATGACGCGAGCGCCGCGTAAGGTACGGGGGATGAGGCGGTTCCTGGATGGGCCGGCCGCGGCGATCGTGGTCGGGATGTTCTGGTTGCCGCCGACGTTCGCCTCCGCGGACCGGTCACGGTTGGTGGCCGGGCTGGTGCTGGCCTGCGTCACAGGCGCGGTGATGGCCTTGCGGCGGCGACTGCCGGTCGTGTCACCGCTGCTCGCCGCGGGCGCGACCATCGCCGGGAGTGTCCTGGGGGTGTGCCAGGACCCGATGCTGGCCGCGGCCTGGTGCCTGTATCCGCTCGCGGTCGCGCGCGCCGACCGCACCCGTACGATCGTCCTCGTCCTCGCCGGCCTCCTCACGGCGCTGGCGACGGTGGCGGCGGTCCCGGGCGAGGACGCGAGCGGCGCCGGGCAGCGGCTGACGCTGGCCGTGGCCGCGTTGAGCGTGTCCTGGCTGCTCGGCACGGCGGTCGGCAGGCAACTCGCGGCCGCCCGGGAGGCGGAGCGGGCCCGGGTGCAACTGGCGGTGGCGCGTGACGTGCACGACGTCGTCGGCCACGCGCTCGGCGTGATCAGCGCGGAGGCGGGGGTGACCCGGAGCCTGGCCGACGCGAGCGAGCAGGAGTTACGCGACACGCTGGCCGGCGTCGAGTCGCACGCGAGGAGGGCGCTGGAGGAGATGCAGGCCCTGGTACGGGGGCTGCGTCCGAGCCCGGCGCGCCGGAAGGTGTCGCGGGGATCGCGCGGCTGGACGGACTCGTGGCGGCGACCCGCGCGGCGGGCGTGGGCGTCGAGGCGAGGATCGAGGTGAACGGCCTGGTCGACGACGTGGCCGGGGCGGTGGCGTACCGGATCGTCCAGGAGTCGCTGAGCAACGTGGTGCGGTACGCGGCGGGCGCGGCCTGCTCGGTGCACCTTCGGCAGGACGGCGGGGAGATCGTCGTGCGGGTCCGCGACCACGGCCCGGGGGCTGGGCCGGCGCGCGGCGAAAACGGGTCGGCGCGCGGCGGGGACGGGTCGGGGCTGCGGGGGATGCGTGAGCGGGCGCGGCTGGTGGGCGGCACGGTGACCTGGGGAAACCATCCGGAGGGCGGGTTCGAGGTGCGCGCCAGGCTGCCGGTCCGGAGCGCGTCTTGAGCGGGGTCGTCAGCGTCTTCCTGGCGGATGACGACGACCGCTTCCGGGCCGCGTACCGGAAGTTGTTCGACCGGACCGAGGGGTTCCGGGTCGCCGGGGAGGCGGGCGACGGCGAGACGGCCGCGCGGCTCGTAGGCGCGCTCAAGCCCGCGGTGGCGCTGCTCGACGTTCAGATGCCGGGCATGAACGGCCTGGAGGCGGCGCGCCGCATCCTCCCGGACGCGGCCACCCGGGTGATCATGCTGACCACCTTCGACCTGGACGAGTACGTCTATGAGGCGCTGACCCTCGGCGCGTCGGGGTTCCTGCTGAAGAACGCGTCCCCGCAGGAGGTGCTCCAGGCCGTCCGCACGGTCCACGCCGGCCACGCCATGCTGGCGCCGGAGGTCACCGCTCGCCTGATCCGCCGCTGCGCGCCTCAGCCGCCCGCGCGGCGGCACGCGTTCGCCGGGCAGGTGCTGTCCGAGCGCGAGGTGCAGGTCGTGCGGCTCGTCGCACGCGGGCACTCCAACCAGCAGATCGCCGACGAGCTGTTCCTGAGTGTGGAGACGGTCCGCACGTATCTGCGGCGCATGTTCGCCAAGCTCGGCGTGAACGACCGCACGCACCTGGCCGTGCTCGCCCACGAGGCGGGACTGCTGTACGAACCCCGGTAGGTGTCTCCTTTCGGGGGACGCGAGCAGATGCCCTCCCGCCCCAGGCTGGCGACGTCCATCCGAGGCGAGGCAGGCGATGATCGAGATCTCACAACTCAGCAAGCGTTACGGGGCCAAGACGGCCGTGGAGGAGGTCAGCTTCACCGCGCGTCCCGGCCGGGTCACCGGCTTCCTGGGCCCGAACGGCGCCGGCAAGTCCAGCACGCTGCGCGTCCTGCTGGGCCTGGACGCGGCGAGCGCGGGCACCGCGTTGGTCAACGGGATGCGGTACCGCGACCTGAGGCATCCCCTGCGCACGGTGGGGGCGCTCCTGGACGGAGCCGGCCCGGTGCCCGAGCGCCGCGGCGTCGATCACCTCACCTGGATCGCGCAGTCCAACCGGATCCCGCGGCGCAGGGTCCGGGAGGTGCTCGAACTCGTGGGGCTGGACGAGGCGGCGCGGCGGCGGGTGAGGACGTACTCGCTGGGGATGGGGCAGCGGCTCGGCCTGGCCGCGGCGCTGCTCGGCGAGCCCGAGATCCTGGTGCTCGACGAGCCGGTGAACGGGCTGGATCCCGAGGGCATCCGCTGGATCCGGCGCTTCCTGCGGGACTACGCGGCGGCCGGCCGTACCGTGCTGCTCTCCAGCCACCTGATGACGGAAATGTCCGGCACCGCGGATGACGTGGTCGTCATCAACCGCGGGCGCGTCGTCACCCACGGCTCGCTCGCCCAGGTCACCGCCGGGCACCACTCGCTGGAGGAGGCGTTCTTCGCGCTGACCGGCGACCCCGCGAGGCCGGGGTGGTGAGCGCCGTGCGGGCCGAGCTGACCAAGATCCTCACCCTGCCGCGCGTGTGGATCGCCACGGGCGTCGTCCTCGGCCTTCACGCGCTGGTCCTGATCCAGTCGGTCCGGCTGAACGCCGAGGCGGTCGCGGGCATCACCCCCAACGGCGTCATCGAGATCTTCACCGGGACGCCGCAACCGGCGGCCGAGGCGATCCTCGGTCTCCTCGCCGCGTCCTCACTGCAGATGGGCCTGCTCGTACCGGTCCTCGCCGCGATGATCGCCGGGCAGGAGTTCCGCTCGCACCAGCTCGGGGTGACGGTGCTGGCCATGCCGCGGCGAGGCCGGCTGATCGCGGCCAAGGCCGTGGCGACCGCCGCATACCTGCTCCTCGTGGCGGTCCTGATCGCGGGGATCAGCACCGCCTTCATGTACGCCGCCGTCCAGGACTGGAACCCGGGCCTGCTCGTGACGGGCGCCGCGTTCCTCGGCCACGGGAGGTTCGTGGCCTTCGCGGTCCTGTCCGGGCTGACCGGCTTCGGGATCACCGTCATCGCGCGCAGCACGCTCGTCGGCGTCATCGCCACCATCGCCCAGATCGCGGTCACCATGACACAGGCACTGGCCGGGGCCGCTCCCGCCCTGGACGCGCTCCTCCCCGTCAGCGCCGCCCGGAACCTGCTGCTCGACCCCGGGATCAACCGGCTCACCGCAGGCCCCGGGCACGCCCTCCTCGTGCTGATCGCGTGGGCGGGGGTCACGACGGCGGTCGCCGGGATCACGCTCGGCAGGAGGGATGCGCGATGAACGCCATCCGGCTCGCCGATCTGCTGCGCGCGGAGCTCACCAAGACCCGCACGCTCCCGGCGACCTGGGTCGCCCTGGGTGTCGCCTCCGCCGCGAACACCGTGCTCGGTCTCCTGGCGGCGACGGACTCCGTACGGCTCGCCGGGCCGGACGGGCCGGTCGCGATCGGGCAGCTGGACACCCTCATGGTCGCGCCGGTCTACGTCTTCGTCGCGATCGCCGTCTTCGCGGCGGGCAGCGAGTACCGCGCCGGGCAGCTGCGCGTCAGCCTGGCCGCCGTCCCCGGCCGGCACCGGCTGGCCGCCGCCAAGCTCGCCGCGGTCACGGCGGCCTGCCTGCTCGCGGCGGGCCCCGCGGTCCTGCCCGGCCACCTCGTCCGGCCGGTCGCTGATCCGGCCGCCCTCCTGACGGTGTATCTCCTGCTCAGCCTCATCGGATACGGCTTCGCCGTCGTCGCGAGGGGCGTCGTGGCGCCGCTCGCCGTGCTGTTCGTCACGCCGGTCCTCATCTCGCCGGCGCTGCGCGGCAGCATGCCGGACGCGGTGCGGCTCCTCCCCCACGAGGCGGCCCTCAGCCTCCTCGGCCTGCCCGCGGACCCGGCCACCGCCCTGAACCGCACGGGCGGGCTGCTGACGCTGATCGCCTGGGCCGGCCTATCCGTCGGAGCCGGCTGGGCGGCCCTCGTCAGGCGGGACGCCTGAGGTGTTACGTTACGTTCCTTGCTCTTTGATCGGTTGAGGACTGCTGATGAGACAGGACGTGCGCGTCCCGCTGCCGGACGGCGGTTCGCTGGAGGCGACGGTGGCACTGCCACAGGGGACGACGCCCGCGGCCGGCTGGCCGGGCGTGGTGGTCCTGCACGAGATCTACGGCATCGAACCGGACATGCTGGACGTGGTGGACCTGTTCGCCGAGCACGGGTACGCGGCCGTCTTACCGGACCTGTACAGCCACGGCACCAGGGTCGGGTGCCTGACGCGGGCCATGCACCAGTTCGTGACGGAGAAGCCGGGCCAACCGGCCGCCGACATCGACGCCACCCGGCAGTGGCTGGCCGGCCGCGACGACGTCGACGGCGGCCGGCTCGGCGTGATCGGCTTCTGCATGGGCGGCGGGTTCGCCCTCGCGTACGCGGCGAGCGCGCCGCCCGGTGTACGGGCCGCGTCGGTCAACTACGGCGCGGTCCCCCGCGACCAGGAGCGGCTGCGGTCGGTGTGCCCGGTCGTGGGCTCCTACGGCGGCCGCGACCAGGGCTTCGGGCGGCACGGCACGCGGCTGCGCGAGCACATGCGGGCGCTCGGCCTCGAGCACGACGTCGAGATCTATCCGGACGCCGGGCACTCCTTCATGACCGACGGCCATCACCCCGTCGCGAAGCTCGCGCTCTTCCCGCTGCGTCACGGCCTCGTCCGCGCGGCGGCGGACGACGCGTGGCGGCGCACGTTCGCCTTCTTCGACAGGTACGTGGCAGGCGGCGCGTAGCGCATAAAGGCGGGAGGCCGCACGGCCTCCCGCATGTGGGGTCAGACCAGCGGCAGGCGCCGCACGCCGGTCATGGTCGGCATGGGCATGAACACCACGGGGTCCTCCGGATCGGTGCGAAGGTGGTCGAACCGGTCGAGCAGGATGTTGAGGGCGACCCGGCCCTCCAGCCTGGCCAGGGGGGCGCCCAGGCAGAAGTGGATGCCGCGGCCGAAGGCGAGATGCGGGTTGGGGTCGCGGTCGGGGTCGAAGACGTCGGGGGCGGCGAACTGCCGGGCATCCCGGTTGGCCGCCCCGAGCCAGAGCAGGACCGTCTGATCGGCCGGTATCGTCACGCCGCCGAGCTCGGCCTCGCGGGTGGTGCCGCGGGCGATCAGGGCGAACGGGGTGAAGAAGCGCAGGGACTCCTCGATGATCGCCGGGATCGCGGCGCGGTCGGCCCGCGCCCTGTCCTGGTGCTCGGGGAAGGCGTCCAGGGCCAGCACCGTGTTGCCGAGCAGCATCGTCGTGGTGACGTGCCCGGCCAGCAGCAGGACGATCGCGAAGTTGACCACCTGCTCGTCGGGCAGGTGCTCCCCGTCCACCTCGGCCTCGACCAGCTTCGTGAGCAGGTCGGCGCGCGGCCGGCGGCGGCGTTCGGCGGCATGGCCGGCGAGGTAGGCGGACATCTCCCACCACGACTTCATCGTGGTCTCCGTGTCCTGGTCCCGCCGTTCGAAGAGGTCGTCGAACGAGACCTTGGTGTCCTGCCGGAACAGCGTGTCGGCCCACTGCTTGAACAGCTCGCGATCGCTGCTGGGCACGCCCAGCAGTTCGGCGATGACGATGACCGGGAGCGGGTAGGCCAGGTCGCGCACCAGCTCGAACCCGCCGCGCTCGCGCGCCGCGTCGAGCAGTTCGTGGGTGACGGCGGCGATCCTCGGCTCGAGGTCCGCGACGACCTTGCGGGTGAAGGCGCTGCTGACCAGCTTGCGCAGCTTGCCGTGCTCCGGCGGGTCGATCTGGGTGATGAAGCCCTCCAGTGACAGCCCTTCCGGCTTCTGGTCCTCGGGGGCCAGGCGAAGGGTGTCGGAGGAGTACGTCGCGGGGTCGCCGAAGACCTCGTGCGTCTCGGGGTAACCGTAGACGTTCCACATTCCGGCGGCGGCGTTGTGCTCGACGGGCCCGCCCGGCCGCGGGCCGTGCAGCCAGAAGTGCTGTTCGGGGATGTTGTACCGCTCGACGATGTCAGACATCGTCACTCCCTTGATCGTTGGATGATTTTTCGGTTGAGCGGATCGCACGACCCGGCAGGGGACGCGGTGGCGTCGTGCCGGGGTCCTGCGGTGAACGGCACGTGCTCCTCGACGATCATGTTCACCCGGAGTCCTGATCGTCGTCTTTCAGCCGTTTGCGGTACTCCTCCCAGCGCTGGAGCGACTCGTCCGCGTCGCGCATGAGGAACTCGAAGAAGTCCCTGGTGTCCCGCAACAGCTCCCGCTGCTCGGCGCGGTCGTCATCGATGATCGACAGTCCGAGGTTCAGCGCCTCCGCGATCGGCTCGACGCCGGCCAGCCGGCCCCGCATGATCTGGGCCCATCCTCCGCGAACGACCTGGTAGCGGTGCTCACGAGCCGACGTGGGGACGCGCTCGACCATCCCGCCGGCCTCCAGTTGCCTGGCGACCGTGCTGACCATGGTCTTGCTGACGCCGAGTTCGGCGGCCAGATCGGTGAGCGACTGGTCCGGCGGGTCGCAGATCAGCAGCCACGCGTACAGGCGGCCCATCGTCCGGCCCCCGGCGATGCGCTCCATGACGAGCCCCATCCGGTCGACGAACTCGGTCTCCTTCTGATCCACCTTGCCAACTCCGTGAGCGTCGTAAAGCACGTACTTGATGAAGTCTACGTCGATGCCCCGCCCCTCGCGTTGCCGGGCGCTCGCAGATCGAGATACCTTGAACATCCAGATGATGTCATCATTCAATTGAGGGAGCCGATATGACCGACGTGCCCGAGGTCGACCTGACCGATCCCGCCGTGCTGGCGGACCCGTTCACCGCGTACACGAGCGCCAGGGAGCGGTCGCCCGTGGCGCGGCTGGTGGCGCCCGGGTTCGGCCCGTTCTGGGCGGTGACCCGGCACGAGGAGGCCAGGGCCATGCTGAGCGACCCCAGGCTGACGACCAACGAGCACAGCTACCAGCGGCCCGACGTGCCGGAGCACTGCCTGCCATACCTGCGGACCATGTCGGAGATGAACGGCGCCGAGCATGCCCGGCTGCGCCGGCTGGTCGCGCCCGCGTTCACGCGGCGCAGGGCGGCCGAGTTCGGGCCGCGCATCGAGGCGATCGTGGAGCGGCTGCTCGACGAGCTGCCCGCGGAGCCGGATCTGCTGGCGCACTTCGCCGGCCCGCTGCCGATCGAGGTGATCTGCGAGCTGGTCGGCATCCCCGCCGCCGACCGTCCCCGCTGGCGCGAGTACGGCGCCGCCATCGTGGCCGGGCACGGCGAGAGCTTCCGGGACGCCATCCCGCGGATCCTTGAGGGCGCCACCGCCGCGGTCGCCAGGGGCCGGGCGGAGCCTGGCGAGGACCTGATCTCCGACCTGGCCCGCGTCATGGAGGAGGACGGCGACCGGCTCTCCGAGACCGAGCTGATCACCATGGTCTGGACGCTCGTCATGGCCGGCCAGACGCCCACGAACCTCATCGCCAACTCCGTCGCCGCCCTGCTGTCCCACCCCGGTCAGCTCGCCGCGCTGCGGGCCGACCCCGCTCTCATGCCGCGGGCGGTGGAGGAGCTGATGCGCTGGTGCGGGCCGCAGCTGCTGACCATCCCCCGCTTCCCCGCGGAGGACATCGAGATCGGCGGCGTGACCGTTCCCAAGGGCGTGCCGGTCACGGCCTCGATCGCCTCGGCGAACCGCGACCCGCGCGCCTTCCACGAGCCGGACCGGTTCGACCTGCGGCGCGAAGAGTCGGGGCATCTCGGGTTCGCACACGGGCCGCACTTCTGCGTCGGGGCCTCGCTGGCCCGCGTACAGGCCGGGATCGCGATCGGCGCCCTGCTGCGCCGCTTCCCCGGCCTGGCGCTCGCCGGCGAGGTGCGGCACATGCCCGACCCCGGCACCTGGCGCCTGACGTCGCTGCCCGTGACCCTGTGAGACGGCGGTTCAGTAGCCGATCGTGAACCTGGCGCGGTGGTGCCGGGGGCGCTCGGCCTCGTCGAGCAGCGCGACGGCGAAGTCCTCCATGGAGATCGCCGACCTGCCCTCGGCGTCCACCAGCAGCTCGTCGCCGCCGAGCCGGTAGCGTCCGGTACGCTCCCCCGGCTCCAGCAGCGCGGGCGGGCTCACGTAAGCCCAGTCGACGCCCGGCTCGGCCCGGCAGACCTCCAGCTGGGCGTTGCAGGCCAGCGCGATGGGCCGCCACGAGGGCGGGAAGTCCGGGGTCTCGACGACGGTGAGGCCGCCGGTGCCCGGCACGGTCAGCCCGGCCGCGCCGCCGACGAGCAGCAGCCGCACGCCGGTCCTCGCCACCCCGGCCAGCAGCGCCTTGGCGGTCGTGACCAGGTCGGCCTCGTGGCCGAGCGCGGGCCGGGTGGCGCTGATGACGAGGTCCTGCCCGGCGCTGAGCGCGGCCACGTCCCCGGCGTCCGAGGCGTCGCCGGCGCGGGGGTGCGCGGCGGGAGGCAGCAGGGGGAAGCGGGCGGGGTCGCGGACGACGGCGGTGACCTCGTGGCCGCGCGCCAGCGCCTCGGCTACGACCCTGCCGCCCACGGCTCCGGCGGCTCCGAAGACGGCGATGCGCATGTCAGGACTCCTTTCCGGCCTTTCCGGCCAGGACGCGGGGCTTCTCGGTCAACGTGCGGGCGGGCTGGCGCTGGGCCACGACCAGGGCGGCCAGGACGACGAGCGCGCCGAGCGCCTGGGCCGCGGTGAGCTCCTGGCCGAGGACGAGCCAGCCGAGCGCGGTGGCGACCACGGGGCTGAGCAGGCCCAGGAACGTGACCTTGGTCGCCGACAGCAGCCGCAGGCCCCGGAACCACAGGACGTAGGCGAGCGCGGATCCGATGATCGTGAGGTAGGCGTACCCGGCGAGGTTCGCGCTGGTCAGGGTGGCCGGCGGCGCGCCCTCGACGAGGAACGCCACCGGGAGCAGCAGCAGGCCGCCGGCCACGAGCTGCCAGCCGGTGGTGGCCAGCAACGGCGCGGGCGACTGCCACCGCTTGCTCAGCACCACGCCCAAGGCCATCACGACGGCGCCGCCGAGCGCCGCGGCCACGCCGAGCGCGTCCAGCCGGGCGCCGGCCCGCAGCACGAGCAGGCTCACCCCGGCCACGCCCGCCACGGCGGCCAGCGTCGTACGCATGGACAGGCGTTCACCCAGGAGCCCGGCCGACAGCAACGCGACCAGCAGGGGCTGGATGGCGCCCACGGTGGCGGCCACCCCTCCGGGCAGCCGGTATGCCCCCACGAACAGCAGCGCGAAGAACACTCCGATGTTCAGCGCGCCGAGCACCAGGGCGCGCCACCACCAGATGCCCGCGGGCAGGCGGCGGGTGATGGCGACCAGGAGGAGACCGGCGGGCAGCGCGCGGATCACGGCGGCCAGCAGGGGGCGGCCGGGCGGCAGCAGTTCGGTCGTGACGAGGTACGTGGTCCCCCAGATGGCGGGGGTCAGCGCGGTCAGCAGGACGGTTCCCGATTGATTTCTTAGCACTAAGACAAAGTATCTCAGCGCTAAGTTACTTGGCGAGGTGATTTACCTCACCGCTAAGGCATCGTTAGGCTGGAGTGGTGGCTGATCACGTCGACCTGATACTCAAGCAATGGGACGCCCAGCGCCCTGACCTGGACGTCTCACCGATGGCGGTGATCGGCCGGCTGTCGCGGCTGATCCGGCTGATCGACGCGGAGCTGGGCCGTACGTTCGCCGCGCACGGGCTCGACCGGGCCTCCTTCGACGTGCTGGCCACCTTGCGCCGCAGCGACCCGCCGCACCGGCTGACGCCGGCCGAGCTGATGCGGGCCTCCATGGTCACGTCGGGGGCGATCACGCAGCGACTCGACCGCCTGGAGTCCAGGGGGCTGGTGACCCGCACGCCCAGCGAGGCCGACGGGCGGGTGGTCTACGTGACACTCACCGACGAGGGGTACGCCCTGATCGACCGGGCCCTGCCGGACCATGTCGCGACGGAGGACCGCGTACTCTCTGCGCTGCCGAAGGAGCGCCGGGACGAGCTCGCCCACACGCTGCGCGACCTGCTGGAGTCCCTCGGGGACACCACCACGCTCACCTGACCAGGGGCGCCATCAGAATCGGTCTGCGAGGCGCCTCGCAGACCTGTCCCGGGGCTCGGCTGTTATCGCATTGCGCGCCAGTGGGCCAGCCGACGAAGATCGCGCCATGGAGCGAAATGGGATCAAAGCGGGCTGGCTTGCCTTGCGGCCGTTCAAACCGGCGGACATCCCGTGGGTCTATGAGGTGTCCCTGGATCCGGCCTTGCAGCACTTCGTGGAGTTGCCGTCGCCTTACCGCATGGAAGATGCGGCGTTCTTCGTGGAGCAGCTGGCCATCGCCGGCGCGCGGAGTGGACAGCGTCTGGAGTTCCTCGCCGAGGAGGCGTCCACGGGAGAACGCCTTGGCCGCGTGGGTCTGTGGTTGGGCGCACCGGGTACGGCCGAGATCGGATACTGGGTTGACCCGAAAGCCCGCGGACGTGGCGTTGCGACCGATGCGGTGCGAGCTGTGTGCCGGTGGGCCTTCCACGCCCATGGTCTGGAACTCATCGAGTGGCGCGCCGAGGTAGGCAACCGGGCTTCCCGCCGAGTTGCGGAGAAGGCAGGCTTCACCGTGGAGGCCACGCTCCGGAAGCGGCTTCTGCACCGAGGAATCCGGGTGGACGCATGGGTCGGCTCCCTGCTCAAGGGCGAGGCTCTGTGAACTCGCACTGGCGGCCCCCATGCACCGCGAGGCACCCGGCCTTTCGTCCCGTGCGGGCCGGGGTCCGGGACGAGCGCTCACCGTCACCACCAGTCGATCGCTGGAACGCTGGGAGCGCCCGTCGCGGCGGGGATGGCCGAGACGGTGGCCACGGTACGGACGGCGCCAGCATGGTCGCCGTCGGGATCGGTGTGGCGCTCGGCGATCAGGCCCCATCATTTCCACCGATCTTCGCGTCGTGATGTCGAGACGGCCGGATCGGCTCCGACCTTCTCGTGACGGCGCCGGATGGCGGCGCCGGTGGATCGGAGGAAGGCGCGCGATGAGCAAGGTAGTGCTGGATGTGTCGATGTCCCTGGACGGGTTCACGGCGGGACCGAACGTCCGGAAGGAGGAGCCCATGGGGGACGGTGGCGAACGACTGCACGAGTGGATGGCCGGGGAAGGGGTCGACCTCGGCATCCGCCGGCAGGTGGACGCGGCGGTGGGAGCCGTCGTCATCGGACGGCGTACCTTCGACCTCGGCGTGGTCCCGTGGGGTGGCACGCCGTGGCCCGGCGTCCCGAGCTTCGTGGTCACCCACCGGACCAGGGAGGACCTCCTCGGCGACAACGGCGGGACGTTCGCCTTCGACGGGCTGGAGGCCGCAGTCCGACGCGCCAAGGACGCCGCCGGGGACAAGGACGTCCTGGTGCTGGGTGCGGACGTGGCCCGGCAGTTGCTCGCGGCGGGCCTGCTCGACGAGGTGTGGCTCCACCTCGTCCCCCTGCTGATGGGGGCGGGCACGCCGCTGTTCGCCGGGGAGCGGGCCGAGCTGATCCCGGCGGGGGAACCCGTCGCGGGAACCGGGTCCGTGACCCACCTGCGCTACCGCGTACTGAAGCCCTGACGCCCCTGACGTGACGGCGGGGTGAGGTGCCCACGGCGGCTGAGCGCGGGCGAGGACGGACCCGGCCGGCGCATCGGTCTCCTGCGCGTCCGGATCGTCCGGAGCCGACGACGAGCACCTGGCAGGCGGCCGGGTCAGGTCCGGGTGCCGCGTGGCCGGTTCAGCCCAGGTCGAGTTTGGCCAGTTCCGCCCAGTACCAGGGCACGACCTCGCGCCCGGCGTCGGAGCGGGGGTCGGACCAGTCTCGGATCCATTCGCCGAGAATGCCGAGGAAGGAGTTGGGGATGCCGCCCGCCTGGATCACGCGCTGGATGCCGGCCTCGTGCGCGGCCGGGCTGGTGCCGCCGACCGCGTCGGTGACGACCATGGTCCGATAGCCGTCGCGCTGGGCGTGCACGACGGGGAAGGCGAGGCAGATCTCGGTCCATAACGCGGCGAAGACGATGTTGCGGCGCCCGGTCGCCTTGATGGCACGGCGTACGTGTTCGTCCTCCCAGGCGTTCATGTTCATGCGGTCGTACTCGGTGAGGGTGGGCACCTCCTCGCGCAGCGAGGGGATGGTGGGGTGGTTGACCCCCGCTTTGACGCCCACGGTGGTGAGCACGGTGGGGATCTTGAGCAGCCGGGCTATCCGGGCCAGGGCCTTGACGTTGAGTTGGAGCAGGTCCTGGTTCATCGAGGTGACGCCGTTGACCATCTCGGGCTGGTAGTCGATCAACACCAGCATGGAGTTCTCCTGGCTGAACAGCGGGTTGGACTCGCTCGTGCCGCTCTCGGCGGACGCGGCGCCGGCCAGGGCGGGGGAGATCGCCGCGGCGGCCCCGACAGCACCGACAGCGCCTGCGGTGAGTGCCTGCCTGCGGGTTGGATTACTCATGCCGGCGCGGTGTTCAGCCGGGCGCGGTGTTCAGCCGCGGCGCCGGCGGCCGGAGCCGCGGCCCGAACGCCGCCCCGAGCCGGAATCGGAGCCGCGCCCCGAGCCGGAGGCGCGGGTGGAATCGGAGCCGGTCCCTTGTGCGGAGGCCGTGCCGCGTGTGGAGCCGGGGTCGCGGCGAGGGCTCGTGCCGCGGGACGGGCGTTCGTAGCGGGTGGCGGGCCAGTGGGCGGGACGGGTGAGCGTGGCCGGGAGGCGGGTGGCGGCGTCGCCGGTGGCGGCGTTGAGCTGGGGCTGAGTGAGGAAGAGCGCGCCCGCCAGGTCCGCGCCCGCCAGGTCGGCCCCCCGCAGGTCGGCTCCGATCAGGTCGGAATCCCGGAGGTCCGCACCCCGCAGATCCGCGCCGATCAGGTACGCCCCGCGAAGGTTGGCACCCCGCAGGTCGGCGCCCGCCAGCTTGGCCCCGATCAGATCCGCTCCCCTGCGCTCCTTGCCCTTGCGCCCGGCACGGACCAGCTCACTCGTCCGCAGCAGCAGCATGTTGACCTCGGCCCGGTGCGCCGGCACGTCCAGCTTCTTCAGCGCGTCCGGACTCTCCCGGGTGAGCCGCTCCGTCGCGTCGAACGCGTCCTGCAGCTCGGCGTGGACGGGCCGGGCGGCCTCCAGCGTCAGCGCCTCCGCCAGATACCACAGCAGCTCGTGCAGCTGCCGCACGACGGGGAAGATCGCGTACATCTCCCCGGCCGTGCCCGGCGCCTGCCGCCAGCTCGTGCCCTGGAAGGTGACCTGCGAGACCTTCTGGCCCGCCCCGAAGCAGTCGTACACGGTGCAGCCGGGAAAGCCGCGCTCCCTGAGCTCCGCGTGAATGGAGCAACGGAAGTCCTCACGCAGGTTGCGGCAGGGCTCCCCGGCCTTCTTGTCCACCGCGAAGTCGGCCGACGCCGCGAACGGCAGCGCGACGCAGCAGAGCCCGAAGCAGCTCTCGCAGTCGGCCAGCAGGCCGAGCTCGCGCGGGTTCGTTCCAGGCAACGTGCGGGCCTCCTCCGGCGGATACGGTCAGGTCATCAAGGGTACTCACTCGTGGACGTACGGCGTCGTCGTGGTGATCGCCTCGAACCCCAGCCGCAGCAGGATCGGACGGCTCTGGCTGGAGGCGTCCACCTGCAGATGGTCGTAGCCGCGGGCGACCGCCTCGCGGGCCCGGTAGGCGACCAACGCCCGGTAGATGCCGCGCCCGCGCCACTCCGGCACGGTGCCGCCGCCCCACAGGCTCGCGAACCGGGTGCCCGGGTGCAGGTCCATCCGGGCCGCGCTCACCGGCACGTCACCGGCCATCGCGAGGAGGGCGACGACCTCGCCCCCGGTGAGCTGGTCGAGCAGCCGTTCCCGGAAGTGCGCGTCAGGGGTGCCGAAGGCGCTCTCGTGGACGTCGGCCATCAGCTCCACGCCGTCGGGACCGGTCACCGGGACCAGCCGGACCCCCTCGGGCGGCTCCCCTTCGAGGGGCAGGCGTCCGATCTCGGCGATCATCAGCGTCTCGGCGGGCTCCGGGGTGAATCCGGCGGCCAGGAGGCGCCGGTCGAGGTCGCCGGGCCGGTCGTAGCCGTACAGCTTCCACTCGAAGGGCCGCCCCAGCTCCCCGAAGTAGCGCACCTGCTCGGCGATCTCCGCGTCCGCGTTCCGCTCGTCGAGGCCGGACCAGAGCACGCCGTTCCAGCCGTGCTCGGGCGCGACCTGCCGCACCACGTTCCCGGCCCGCTCCACCTTGGCGTCCGGCCCGTCGGCGCGGGCCTCCTGGCGCAGCTGCCGGTCGAAGAGTTCCAGCATCTCAGCCCCCGAACCGTCGCTGCCGGGCGGCGAAGCTGCGCAGCGCCCGCAGGAAGTCGATCTCGCGGAAGGCCGGCCAGTAGGCCTCGCAGAAGTACAGCTCGGAGTAGGCGGACTGCCAGAGCAGGAAGTTCGACAGGCGCTGCTCGCCGCTGGTGCGGATCACCAGGTCGGGGTCGGGCTGACCGGCCGTGTAGAGGTGGGGCGCGATGTCGTCCACGCTCAGCGTCGAGGCCAGCTCCACCATGGACTGCCCGCTCTCGGCCCGCTCGTACAGCAGCTCGCGCAGGGCGTCGATCACCTCCTGGCGGCCGCCGTACCCGATGGCCAGCGTGAGGTGGAAGCCGGTGGCACACGTACGGGTGGCCTCGACGGCGCTCTTGAGCGCGCGGGCCGTGGTGTCCGGCAACATGTCGAGCAGGCCCGCCACGTGGACGCGCCAGCGCGCGTCCGGCCGGTCCAGCCGCTCGGCGACCATCTCCTCGATCACCCGCAACAGGTAGGCGACCTCCTCGTCACCGCGGCGCTGAAGGTTCTCCGTCGAGCACAGGAACACCGTCACATGCTCGATCCCCAGCCCCTCACACCACGACAGCACGTGGTCGATGTGCTCGGCGCCGTACTTGTGGCCGATGCTCGGGCTGGCCAGACCCTGCTGCCTGGCCCAGCGCCGGTTGCCGTCCATGATCAAACCGACGTGGCGGGGCAGCGGACCCGCCGTGGCCTGACGGCGCAGCCGCCGGGCATAGAGGGAATGAAGAAGATCAGTCGTCCACATCCTCCAAGGATGGCCCACCCGCCGAACCGGAACCGCCCCCTTACCCATTTCCGTGACCGAGCCGCAAGCCGTCGTCGCCCCAGCCATCCCCCCAGTCGGCGTCCCTGGCCGCGCGGTAGAGGTCGCCCTGCCGCTTGGACACGATCACGTCGCGGATCCCCTCCTCCCCGGCGCACAGCCGCAGGGACACCACGCCCTTGCGTTTGACCGGGTGGCGCAGGATCCGGGCGTCGGCCCGCTCCCCCGGGACCGTCGTGGCGGCCACGTAGGAGAACTTCTCGTCCTCGAAGCTGAGCGTGCCCGCCTTGATCCGGCGGTGCAGGGACGTCCTGGGCAGCCTGACGGAGAAGTGGCACCAGTCGCGCCCCTGCTCGATCGGGCAGCGCCCGTCGTGGGGGCAGGGGGCCGCGACGCTCAGCCCCTGGTCGACCAGGACCTCTCTGGCCTCGGCGACGGTGGCGTAACCCGCCGGGGTGCCGGGCTCGATGACGATCACCATGGCCGCGTCCGCGGCCAGCCAGCGGACGATCTCCCGGCGCTTGTCCTGGGGAAGCTCGCCCAGGGCGTACGACATGGTCACCAGGTCGGCCGCGGGCCGGTCGAGGCCGGGACGCACCGACGCCTGCCGCCAGGTAGTCCCGCTCAGGGCGTCGGACGTACGGGCGAGGCGTTTGCCCAGGTCGATGATCTGCGGGTCGTGCTCGATGACCGTGACCCGCTCGATGGACGACCAGGTCTCACTTGCGGCCCAGATCGCCGCCCCCGTGCCGCCGCCGACGTCGAGGTGGCTCCCTGGCCGGAAGTCCGGGGTCATCGCGGCCGCCTGGCGCATGGCCGTGGCCGCGGCGGCGTAGGTCGCGGGCATCCGGTACGCGGCGTAGGCCGCCACGTCGGCCCGAGACCTGATGTGGGTGCCTCCGCCGGTGGCGGCGTTCGTACGGTAACGCTCGGTGAGCCGCGCCACGGAGTCGGACAGCTCCTGCGGCGCGTAGCCGGACAGGGCCTTGTCCAGGGCGGCTCTGAGTTCTTCTGGAAGCATGGATGGGTCCACCTGTGGTCCGTACGTGGCTTGCCTGCGTCAATGATGCTCGCGATTCGACGGTGCTCGGGACGCATGCGGCCCGTGCGACTGCGCCCCTGGCGAACGGGGCGATCCTCCGGCCGCACGCGGCGGTAGCGTGCCGAGCATGCTGATCATCGACGACGTCAAGATCGCGTACGAGGAGGCCGGCCCCGCGACCCCCCTGGGCACCGTCGTGCTCGTGCACGGCGGGACGACCGACATGCGCCTCTGGGAGCACCAGTTCCACGCCCTCGCGGAGCGCTACCGCGTGATCCGCTACGACTGGCGCGGCCACGGCCGGTCCGGCGACGCCGAGGGCGAGGTGTGCCATCACGAGGACCTGCTCGCCGTCATGGACGCGCTGGGAGTCGAGCGGGCGGCGCTGGTCGGCAACTCGATGGGCGGCGCGTACGCGACCGAGGTCGCCCTGGCCGCCCCCTCCCGGGTGGCCGCGCTCGCCCTGATCAGCTCGGGCCTGGCCGGCCACCCATGGCCGCAGGAGATGCTGGACCAGGCGCGCGAGCGCGTCCACAGCTCGGTGCCCGCCGACCGCCTGGCCCGCTACCGCGCCGGCACCGCCGACCACGTGGATCCCGCCGACGTACGCGCGATGGCGGAGGCCCACACGCTCTGGCAGACCGCCGGGCCCGACCGTGGCCGCGACGCGCTCTCCGACGAGGTGTGGGAGTCGTCGGTGGAGATGTGCGGCCTGGTGTTCGAGCGCTCCTGGAACGGGCCCCGATCCACGGAACGCCACCTGGTCCCGCCCGCCGTGACGCGCCTGCCCGAGATCACCGCTCCCACCCTGGTGATCAACGGCCTGTCGGACGTGCCCGGCATCCAGCAGATGTCCGACCTGCTCAGCGCCGGCATCCCGGCCGCCCGTCGCATCGACCTCCCCGCGACCGGCCATCTGCCGCCGCTCGAACGCCCCATGGAGGTGACCGAGGCCCTGACGGCATTCCTCTCGACCGTCTTCACCTCCTGACCCACACCCCCGGGCCCGACGTCCCCGCTTCCAGCTCGCCCCGGCCTTCCAGGGGCGCCACTTCCCCTGCCCCGATCGACGCCACCGCACTTCAACGAGCCCCTCCCGACCACCGCGGCATGGCGAGCGCGGGCGTCACCGGGTCGGCCACCGGCGGGGCACGTCAGGCGGGCGAAGCCCAGGGCGTCAGGCCGGTGACGGCGAGGGCGGAGGTCAGGCCAGTGACGGTAGGGGTCAGGTCGGTGTAGCCGGGGTGCGGTCGGGCTGGGGGCGCGGGCGGCCGGTCGTGGAGGCGTACTCGGCGAGGATCCCGTCGATGGCGGACGCCAGCAGCTCCCGATGCTCCACCGGCAACTCCCCCGTCAACGCCTCCAGCCGCGCCTCGACCCCGTCGTGCGCCAGCGCCCCGACGCGCTCCCCTTCGGGGGTCAGCTCGACGAGCCAGGCCCGCCGATCCCGGGAATCACGCGTGCGGGCCACGAGCCCCCGCTTCTCCGCCCGGTCGACGAGCCCCGTCAGGCTCGACTTCTCCAGGTGCAGCGTTCGCGTCAGCTCCGTCATCCCCACCGGCCCGCCGACGAGCAGGCACAGCAGCTGCGCCTGCTGCGGCGTAAGGTCCTGATCCCTGCCGACGTCCCCGAACACCTGCTGCACCAGGTGCCCCAGACGTACGAGGGCGATAGTGAACGTCGCGACCACGGCATCGAGTCTAGTTGACAATGGTTCACAATACGAACTAATTTAGTTCTCATTGCCAACTGTTCGCAATACCAACCAAAGTCCGGCGGCGAACGGCACATCCAAGGAGCCCCCATGCCCGACTACGGCCACGAGCTGCTCTTCAGCGTCAGCTTCGCGCCCTCCGCCCACCAGGCCGACACCGTCATCGCCCTCTCCCAGCTCGCCGAGCGCGCCGGACTCGACCTCGTCACCTTCTCGGACCACCCGTACCAGCCCACCTTCCTCGACACCTGGACCCTGCTCGGCTACGTCGCGGCCGCCACCGAGAGCATCCGGCTGGCCGGCAACGTGCATCCGCTGCCGCTCCGGCCGCCCGCCATGCTCGCGCAGGCCGCCGCCAGCCTCGACATCCTCAGCCACGGCCGCTTCGAGCTCGCCCTGGGCACCGGCGGATACTGGGACGCCATCGCCTCCATGGGCGCCCCGCGCCTGACCCCCGGCCAGGCCGTGGACGCGCTCGAGGAGGCCATCCCGATCATCCGCGCCGCCTGGGACACCGACGCCCCCGGCACCATCGGCCACCACGGCGAGCACTACCAGGTCACCGCCCCGCGAGGCCCGCGCCCGGCCCACGACATCGGCATCTGGCTCGGCGCGTACAAGCCGCGCATGCTCCGCGTGACCGGCCGCCTCGCGGACGGCTGGCTCCCCTCCCTCCCCTACCTCCAGGACATCGGCAAGATCGGCGAAGGTAACGCCGTCATCGACGAGGCCGCCGCCGAGGCGGGCCGCTCGCCCCGCGACATCCGCCGCCTGCTCAACCTCGGTGAGGAACTGCCCGCCGCCCAGCTCGCCGAGATCGCCCTCACGTACGGCGTCAGCGTCTTCATCCTCGCGGCCAACGACCCCAGCCAACTGCAGCGCTTCGCCCAGGAGACCGCCCCGGCCGTACGCGAACTCGTCGCCGCGGAACGCACCCAGGCCGCCCCGGCGTCACCCACCGCCGCGACAAAAGCCGCAAGCCCGATGACGGCCGCCTTGGGCGCCACCCCGACCCCCGACGACGGTGTACGGCTCACCGACGTACGCGTCTGGGACGAGACCACCCGACCCACCGGCCCCACCCCCGACCCCACCAGGCACTACACCCCCGCCGAACAGGCCAACGGCCGGCACCTCATCGACGTCCACGACCACCTGCGCGCCGAACTCGCCCAGCTCCGCGACCTCATCGACCAGGTGGCCTCCGGAGCGATCGACGCAGGCACCGCCCGCTCGCACATCAACACCATGACCATGCGCCAGAACAACTGGACCCTCGGCGCCTACTGCGAGTCCTACTGCCGCCTCGTCACCATGCACCACACCGCCGAGGACGCCATGGTCTTCCCGCACCTCCGCCGCACGGAGCCCGCCCTGGCGCCCGTGCTCGACCGCCTTCAGGAAGAGCACCACGCCATCCACAAGATCATCGAACGCGTCGACCGCGCCCTCGTCTCGTTCGTCGGCGACCCGGACGGGCTCGGCCACCTGCGCGAGACCGTGGACCTGCTCACCGACAGCCTGCTGTCCCACCTGTCGTACGAGGAGCGCGAACTCGTCGAACCCCTGGCCAGGAACGGCCTCTAGGACCGGCGGGCGGGAAACGCGCGACGGCGCGCCACGACCACGACCGCCAGGGCCACCGCCACCAGCGGCAACG
Organism: Nonomuraea sp. NPDC052116; assembly: GCF_040680035.1. Classification (NCBI taxonomy): domain Bacteria; kingdom Bacillati; phylum Actinomycetota; class Actinomycetes; order Streptosporangiales; family Streptosporangiaceae; genus Nonomuraea; species Nonomuraea sp. NPDC052116. The sequence goes on from NZ_JBFAWA010000040.1 coordinate 55,280, forward strand.
AGGTCCACGGCAGCGCACCCGCCCCGGCGCCCTCCAGCACCAGCCCGCCGGCCAGCGACCCCGCGGCGATCCCCGCGTTGTACACGGTCGTCTGCATGGACGTGGCCGCGTCCGCGTTCCCCGCCCCGGACGCGTCCACCAGCGCCGACTGCAGCAATGTCGGCACCCCGCCGAAGGCCGCCCCCCACAGCGCGACCGCGCCCAGCGGCGCCCAGCCCGGCCCACCGGCGACGGCCAGCACCGCCATGGCCCCCGCCACCACGGCCAGCACGACCACGAGCGCCACCCGCGGGAACCGGTCGATCACCACCCCGGTCACCCAGATCCCCGCCACCGTCCCGACCCCGAACACGAGCAGCACGACACTCGTCCGCCCCAACCCGGCGAAGGCCACGAACGGCGCCAGGTACGTGTACATCGCCTGATGCCCGACCAGCACCAGCACCGTCACCCCCAGGATCGTCCGGACGCCGGGCAGCACCGCCACCCGCCGCAACGGGACCCGTACCGTGGCCGCCTCACCGGGAAAGTCCGGCACCTTCCACAGCACCCACCCCACCAGCGCGACCGCCACGACCGCCAGCCCCAGAAAAGCGGTCCGCCACCCGAACGCCGAGGCCAGCGCCGCGCCCGCCGGAATCCCCGCGCACAGCGCCACCGTGATCCCCGCCGAGACGATCGCGATGGCCCGCCCCCGCCGCTCGACCGGCACCATCCGCGCCGCGTACCCGACCAGCATCGCCCACAGGATCCCGCCCATGACGCCGGCCAGAACCCGCGCCCCGAAGGTCACCGCATAGGACGACGAGAGCGCGGTCACCGTGTTGAACAGCGCGAACCCCACCAGTGTCCCGACCAGCACGGGCCGCCGCGGCAGCCCGCGCAGCAACGCCGTCAGCGGGATCGCCGACAGGGTCGAGGCCACCGCGTACGCCGTCACCAGGAACCCGGCCCGCCCCTCCGGCACCCCCAGCGCCGCGCCGAGCTGCGGCAGCAACCCTGCCGGAAGCAGCTCCGTCATCACCGCCGTGAACGCCGCCGAGAACAGCGCCAGCAGCCCCGACCAGGGCATTCTCCCGACGCGTACGGCGTCGGTGATCGTCGCACCAGACATGTCGAATATGCTGAAACGTTCACATCAATGTGAAGGCAAGCCGGGAGGCCCCGCCGTGAGAATCGGTGAACTGTCGCGACTGACGGGCGTGCCGACCCGCATGCTCCGCTACTACGAGGAGCAGGACCTCCTCCACCCGGAGCGCGCCGACAACGGCTACCGCCATTATCCGGAGCCGGCCGTCTACCAGGTTCAGCAGATCCGCGGCCTGCTCGACTCCGGGCTCACCACGGAGATTATCCGCCGCATCCTGCCGTTCCTGAACAAGCCCGACGAGATCCACCTGCATCCGCAGTGCCTCACCCCGGAGCTGGCCGACCTCCTGGAGGCCGAGGCCGACCGCATCCAGCAGCGCATCGAGTGCCTCTCCCGCAACCGCGACGCGATCCACGCGTACCTGGCGGCCGTGCGATCTTCCTGAGCCCGGCGCCTTTACAATGTAGATCACTTGTGCATCCGAGTTACTGATCAACGGCGGCCTGTTGATCGAAAACGGGGTGTGGCGCTGCACCTGCCCTCCAAGATCGCTACGTATAGTGATCTCCGATGTCACTTCGTGATTACAGGGGGAGATCATGAGGAATAGCCTCATCGCCGTCGGCGGTGCGCTACTCGCCGCGACCGCACTGTACGGAAGCGCCACGCCCGCCACGGCCGACGACGACGGGAAGCACCACAACTCGAAGCACTGCGGCCTCGGGGTGGGCGACGACATTACCTATCACCACGTCACCGACCACGGCGTGTTCGCCGGGACCCGCAAGACCAAGGCCTGCAAGGACGACGGCGGCGCCGGCTGGGACTGGTCGTGGGACCCCCACTGGCATCACCGCAACTGGCCCACCAGCGGCAACGGCAACTGGGCCGGCTCCTGGCCCGATCACGGCTTCCACCACGACGACTGATCAAGCCCCGCATCACGCGCTCGTCCCGGTGCCCGCCACACAGGCACCGGGACGAGCGCGTTCAGGCGCTCGCCGCCGTGCCTTCCCCCGGCCGGTTCGGCGTTCCGGGGACGTTGCCGCCATCCTGGGGCGATGGATGATCCACTGAGCTGGTTGGCCCAGGACGCCGAGTCAGGGCCTCTCCCCGTCCGCGAGGGGCAGTTCCATCGGGTCATGATGGGCTCGGACCGGGTCGTGTGCCTGCCCCGCACCGAGGCGGCGGCTGCCCGGCTGCCGCAGCGGGCGGCCATGCTGCGTGTGCTCGCCGGGCTCGGTCTCGGCTTCCGCATACCCCGGCCGCTGTTCGAAGGCGCGGGCGAGGCGCCGTACCTGGTGCTCAGCCGCGTCCCCGGCGCGCCGCTGGAGGACGGCGCGCTCGACGACCCGGCGGTGGCCGGGGCGGTTGCGGAGCAGTACGCCGAGCTGCTGGCCGCGCTGGCCCGGGCGGGGGCCGACGAGCGGGCGCGGGCGGCGCTGCCGTGGACGCCGGAGGATCGGTGGCGGCGGTTCGAGGCGGATGTCCGCGCCGAGTTGTTCGGGCTCATGTCGGACGGCGGACGCCGGCGGGCCGAGCGGGAGCTCGCCGCGGCCGCTGGTCTCCCCCACGTCGCCACGGCGGTGGCGCACGGTGACCTCGGCGCCGAGAACGTGCTGTGGGAGATCGACGGCGGGCTGCCCCGGCTCAGCGGCGTGATCGACTGGGACGAGGCCACCATCGGCGACCCCGCCGAGGACCTCGCCGCCATCGGGGCCGGCCACGGCGACGCGTTCCTGGACCGGGTGCTCGCGCTGGGCGGCTGGGCCGGCGACGAGACGGCGGCCCGCATCGCCGCCATCCGCGGCACGTTCGCCCTGCAACAGGCGCTTGACGCCCACCGGGACGGCGACGTGGAACAACTTGCGGACGGCCTGACCGCCTACCGCTGAGCGCCACCGCACGGTCCATCCGAGGGGCCGCTACCCGACCCACCGCTCGCCCCGCCCGCGGGCTGGCCGCCGCCCTCGCGCACCACAGGCGGCAGGCGGCAAACCGCAGACGGCTCAGGCATCCGGGGAGGCGGCTGAGGGCCGGAGGGCCGGGCGACCGAAGGAGCGGGGAACACGGAGGCGCGGGAAGCCGGAGGGGCAGGGAAGCGGGAGGCACGGGAGGCCGGAGGGGTTGGGTGGTCAGGGGCGGAGGCGGGAGGAGGGGGTGGTGGGGGAGGTCGGGCGGCCGACACGGGCCACGTGGAGGAGGGTTCGGGGGTCCGTGACACCCAGCCGGTCCGCGAGGACCTGCCTGGTCGGCTCGCAGTCGATGATCTGGCTCAGCGGGTGCGTGGCATAGCCGTGGGCGGACAGGGTGAGCCAGTGGCGCATCAGCACGCGCCCCATCTCCAGCTCGTCCTCGACCGCCCCCACCAGCACCAGGACGTCCCCGTCGTAGTCGAGCAGATCACGCGAGGCCCCGGCCAGCACCCTCGGGAGGCCCAGGGGACGCAGGGCCGGGTAGAGGGCCAGCGAGGCGCGCAGGCCGATGGCCTCCGCCCTGCTGAGGGACAGGGCCCGGTCGGTGAGGCCGTCGAGCAGGTAGCGGCGGTGGCGGCGGGTGAGCCGCAGCCAGGCGCGCAGCTCCCGCGTCACCTCCTGGTCGCCGAACTGGTGCAGGTCGGCCGCGTGCAGCAGGTCCGCGAGGTCGCGGCAGGCCAGCCGCCGCATCCCGGTGAGCTCGGCGACCAGCGGGTCCGGCAGGCGTCCCGGGTGGTACTCGCCGCGGTTGGCGCCGCGCGCCCGGACGTCCGCCGTCGTGAAGGGCGTCCGGTACGGCTGCGCGGCGGCGTACAGAACGCCCACCCGGTGCGGACCCGGATCGGGACGGAAGCCGACCGGCAGACCGGCGTCGGCGCAGACGATCAGGCAGCACTCCACGAACGCGCCCAGGCTCAGGCGCAGGTCGCGGCCCGTGGGGTCGCTGATGGGCAGGGCGCGTGAGGGGTCCCAGCCGACCTCGGCCCCGTCGGCCGTGTAGGTGAGGGTCCAGGGCTGGGTGTTGTGGGCGCTGGGGGCACGCCAGAAGTCCGGCTCCAGCGGCCGCAGCCGGTCTTTCACGCCGTCAGGCCCTTCTCGTAGAACGTGTAGCCGTGCAGGGGGCGGCCGCCCATCGCGGTGTACTGGGCGGCGGAGCCGGGGTTCGTGCGCTCGACGTACGTGCTGCGCAGCGCCCGGTAGCCGCCCCGGCGCAGCCCCTCGTGCAGCTCCCGGGACAGCAGCCGCATGTAGCCGTGGCCCTGCTCCCCGGGGACCGTGCCCTTGATGATGAGCACGGCCTCGCTGCGGTAGCGGGACCGAGTGGCGAGCAGGCGGAGCTGGTTCAGCAGGTGGAGATTGCCACGAATTTTCGCGATAAATCGCGAAATGTCGGGCAAGCACAGCACGAACGCGATCGGCCGCTCCTCCTTCGTCAGGTACAGCAGCAACGACTCGTCCAGCAGGTACGCCAGCCCGTCCGTCTGTGCCGCGAGCTGCTCCGCCGAGATCTCCGTGTAGTAGCCGAGCTGCGCGAAGCTGGCGTTCAGCATCTCCCGCAGGATCGGCAGTTGCTCCGCCACCCGCCGCCGGTCGCCCCGATGCACGCGCAGCCCCTCGGCCGCGATCCGCCCGTCGTCGAACGCGAACACCGGCTCCTCCGGCACCGGGCAGATCCAGGTGTCGGACTCGAAGCGACGGGCGAAGCCGCACGCCTCGTACGCGACCGGATAGTACGGGTGGTTCCAGGCGCTGTCGATGAAGCCGCGCTCGTCGAAACCGGCGGTGATGACCCCGCCCGCCTGGTTGGGCAGCAGCGACACCGGCCCGAACACCGCCTCCTTCCCGGCGCCGCGCCCGGCCGCGAGGATGCCGTCGAACAGCTCCTCCGCCGCCTCCTCCGCGAACTCGGTCAGCCCGAACAGCTGCGTGGCCCGGCCCAGCTTGGCGTCCAGCGCGGCGTCGGTGTGCAGGGTGGTCCGCGCGACCACCCGCCCGCGCCGCCTGAGCAGGAACAGCCGCACCCCTTGCCGATGCCACGCGCGTACCTGCGCGTGCAGCGGCGGGATGAAGCGCGGCTCGCCCGCGTAGACGCGGTCGGTCAGCGCGAGGAAGTCGCGCAGGTCGCGGCGGCTCTCGACGGGATGCAGCGTCACCCGCGCCTCACCCGGGGACCTTCGCCGTCCCCCGCGGACAGCTCCGTGGACAGCGGGGTGAACGTCTCGATGTGGGCCATCGGCCCGCCCTCCGCGCGCCAGACCCCGTTGCTGTAGCCCTCGGGCTCGGCGTTGTAGAGCCGGATGTAGCCGCCGGTGGCGTTCTTGGTGCCGTCCGTCACCCACTGCATGAGCTTGCGGTGGTGGCGGCTGCGGGCGAAGCGCAGCAGCGCGTCGCGGTCCTCGAAGAACGCGAGCGTGCCCAGCGTGAACGGGAATTCCCAGTAGACCTTGTGCCAGCAGTAGCCGCGCATCCGCTTCATGTCCCGCACCATGCGGAACCAGGTCAGGGTGAGCGTGACTATCGACAGCGGCCCCCGGTAGCGGGTCGCGCCGACGAACATCGCCGTCGCCCGCCCCTGCGCCGGGGCCTTGCTGAAGTCCGTGGTCCTCATGCGTCCTTCACCAGGTAGACGTTCTTCATCTTCGTGAGCCCGGCGAACGGCCCCTCGCCCGGGTCGAAGACCTTGACGCGCAGGTCGGCGGCCGTCGGGTCCTCCTTGAGCGACTCGGCGAAGTCGCGCGAGACGGCGCTGAGGTGGGCGACCACGCCCTTGCGGCAGATCTCGGCGAGTTCGTCGCGGCCGGCGGCGTCAGGGCCGCGCAGCTCGATGTTGATCACCGGGCGGTACTCCAGGCCCGGCAGCTCCTCCAGCGACAGGCAGAACCGGTTGATCGCGGCCGCGTACGGGTTGCCCTGGTAGAGGCCGTACTCGACGTCCTGCGGATACAGGTTGGCCCCCATGTAGGAGATCGTCGAGTCCTTGCGGCCGAACAGGAACAGCAGCGGCAGGTTCATCCGCTCGTCGGTCCACGCGCGCTCGTATGCGTCGGCGCCGAGCGCCCGCCTGACGTCGGCGAGGGTGTGCAGCCTGGCCTCGTCGCCGACGTTGTAGCGCAGCTTGGGCTGCAGGCAGCTCTTGGTGTTGATGGTGCACAGCAGCTCGCCCGCGCCGTTGACCTCCAGGAACGTCTCCAGCGGGTTGTAGTGGAAGATCATCGGCAGCCGCTGCTCCCCCGGCCCGAGTAACAGCTCGCGCAGCCGCCGGTCGGTGGCCAGGCGCTTGCGCAGCCACACGCTGAACCCGCTCTCCGCGCCCATCCCGATCGTCAGGTCGCTGGCGCCGTAACCGGAGCGGACCTCCTCGAAGCGCTCCTCCAGGTAGTCGCGCAGCGCCTCGGTCATGCCCTCGCCGCCGACCATGCCGCGGATGCGGTAGTCCCGCCACGGGAAGCCGCTCTCGTCCAGGCGGTCGCGCAGGTGCTTGAGGAACGGCGGGTACGCGGCCACCACGTAGTCGTAGCCGGGCCCGAAGTGCTCCAGCGTGTCGGCGATCTTCTCCAGGTCGGGGCCGGTGTTCTTGACCATCGCCACGCGCGCCATGGCGGTGCCCGTGGTGGTGCCGGTGGCCCAGGCGCCCATCGAGTACGCGTTGATCACGAACAGCCGCTTGCCGGGGAAGACCAGCTCGATGTAGCCGGCCGCGTTGCGGTAGATGCCCTTGAGCTCGCGTGGCCCGCGTACCCAGTTGTACGGCTTGCCGCTGGACCCCGACGACTCGTCCACGATCACGCCGGGCCGGTGCAGCCTGCCCTCCTGGCAGCGGCTCTCCTCGTCGTACACGGCGGCGTAGTTCTGCTTGCTGGTCTCGGGGAAGTCCGCCAGCCTCCTGGCGTGCCCGGCGCCGTTCGCCCCCAGGAAGTGCCGGTAGGCGGGCACGTCCACGGCGGCGAACTGGCAGGCCAGCCTGGCGTGCCGGGCCGCCAGCCAGTCGAAGGCCGGGTGGTAGCTCCGGGCGACAAACCGCCAGATGGCGGGGTGCATCGCGCCCAGCCGGTACGCGCCGGTCAGGGACCAGGAGTAGGCCTGGAGGCGGGCCCTCCGCCAGCGCTGGCGGGGGGTGAGCGGCCCGAGAGCCGGGCTGAGGCGGGTCATGAACGGTGAGACTAGTGGGCCGAATAGAAGATCGCTTTACGCCCACTTTCACCCGCTTTATGCATTCCCTATTCTTCCCTATCCTGTGCCATCATAGGGAGCGATATGGAGCATTACACCGTCGAACAGGTGGCGGCCCTGCTGGGGTTGCACGTCAAGACCGTCCGCAACTACGTGCGCGACGGGCGGCTGCCTGCCGTGCGCATCGGCAAGCAGTACCGGATCGCCAAGGAGGACCTGGCGGCCTTCACCGGCACGCCGCCCGTCACGCCCCGCCGCGCGGAGGCGTCGAGCATCGTGCAGGTCGACGGCATCGCCAGGAGCGACATGGACCGGGTCAGCACGATGGTCCTGGGGTCGCTGGCGAGCCGGCCCCATGGCCTGCGCGTGGAGTTCGTCTACGACGAGGAACGCGAGCACCTGAAGGTCATCGTGCTGGGCACGCTGGAGGAGAGCGCCCAGGTCCTGAGGATCATCGACGCGCTGGTGAGGGAGTGAGGCCCGTAGTCGCGATCTACGCCTCCCCGGAGGGCGCGCGGGCCGTCGAGCGGCGCTACCGGGAGCTCCTCGAGCGCTGGCCGGTGCCGTACGAGCACGTACGGCTCCTGCCCGGCACCGGCCACCTGCTCCCCGCCCACACTCAAGAGATCATGGACTTCCTGGAGACCGCACATGCTTGACGACCGCGTATACGTCTGCGAGCCGCACGGCGAGCCGCTGCGCGAGACCCGCGACGCGCTCGACCTGCTCGGCGAGGCCTTCGGCAGGGGCGCGAGCTGGGTGGCCGTCCCCGCCGGGCGGCTGCACGACGACTTCTTCGCGCTGCGCACGGGCGTGGCGGGCGAGATCGCGCAGAAGTTCGTCAACTACCGCGTCGGCCTGGCCGTCGTGGGGGACATCTCCCGCTTCACCGCCGCCAGCTCGGCGCTGCGCGACTGGGTGTTCGAGTCGAACCGGGGCGGGCACATCTGGTTCGTCGGCGACCTGGAGGAGCTGGCGGCGCGGCTGCCGGCTCGCGAGGATCCCGCGAGCCGGCCCTGAGGCGAGCCTGCTCTGAGGCGCCTCAGGTGCGGCGGGCGGCCACGGCGGCGAGCATCTCCCAGGCCGCCTCCGGGTGCAGCGTCTCGTCCGGGTCCGAGTGGAACGGGTCGAGGACGACCGTCTCCGCGCCGAGCAGCCGCAGCTCCTCCAGGTCGGCCATGACCTGCTCGATCGTGCCCTCGCCCGCGCGCCGCTCCGCCGGCGGCGCGTCGGTGACGCGCAGCAGGATCCTGGGCGTCAGGGCGGGCACCGGCCGGCCCTCCTCGGCGGCGATCTCCTTCAGGCGTGACCAGTTCTCGCGCAGCCAGGGGAGGGTGCTCCTGAGCGGGTGCCACCCATCGCCGTAGCGCACCGCCCTGCGCAGCCCCGCCTCGCTGCCGCCGCCGACCCAGATCGGCACGCCGCCGGAACGGTAGTCGGCCTCGTCGGCCCAGGCGGCGCGGATGGCGGCGAGGTATTCGTCGGTCACCTTGCCGCGCCGCTCGTACACCGCCCCGAGCGCCTCGAACTCCTGCCGCGCCCACCCGATCCCCACGCCCAGCACCAGCCGCCCGCCGCTGAGGTCGTTGAGGTTGGCCGCCATGCGGGCGGTGAGCAGCGGGTGGCGGTACGGCACGATGAGCACCGTGGTGCCGAGCCCGATCCGGGTGGTGGAGCCGGCGAGCCAGGCCAGAGTCGTGAACGGCTCGTAGAACGGCGCGGGATACTGCTTGGCGACGTCTGAGGTGATGGCCACATGGTCGGAGACCATGAGCAGGTCGTATCCGAGCCCCTCGACGGTCTGCGCCCAGCTGCGCAGCACGTCAGGGTTGGTGCCGGGGCCGAAATTGGGAACATTCACGCCTATTCGCACCGGGTCAGGCTATCCCAGCGATCATCGCTTCAGCCGCAGGCGGCACGCACGTCCGCCATGAGGCCCGCCGCGGCGTCGATCGTCCGGGCGATCTCCTCCGGGGTGCGCCCCACCTCCGCCAGCAGCGCCTGGGCCCGCTCGCCGAAGCCGGGCGGGGCCGAGGGGAGCCGGGCGGCCGCGGCGACCATGCCCTTCTCGTTGATCAGCCAGGCGCCGTCGGCGGCGTGCAGGGCATGGCAGGCGACGCCGACGGCGCGGAAGAGCGCACCGGCCGCGTACGCCGGGTCCTGGCCCTTGGCGCCGTAGCCGCCGATCATCAGGGCGAAGTCGGCCTCCCACAACCCGCCGATCAGCGCCTGGCGCAGCGCGGGCGGGTATTCGTCCGCGACCTCCCGCCGCAGGGCGGCGAGCTCGCCGGTGGGGTCGGCCAGGACCTGGCACAGGGCGACCTCGCCGGCGTAGGCGTGGGAGTAGAAGCCGAGAGGGTGTCCGGGCTGGAAGCCGATCTCGTAACGGCCCTGGCGGCAGTCGTCCCAGACGCGGTGGACGCGGTCGAGGTCGCGGTAGATCCAGTCGACCCGCAGGCCGTCCACGGTGAGCCAGCCGCCGCCGTCCACCCACGGCCCCCAGCCGCCCGGCTCGGTCACCTCGGTCGGCTCGCCCGTCACCTCCCGTGCCAGGGCCCGCAGGCCGGCCACGTCGAGCGGGCCCCGGTAGTAGAGGCCGAGGTCGATGTCGGAGTCCGGCCGGTGCGTGCCGCGCGCCCGGCTCCCGCCCAGGACGACGGCCACCACCCCGGACACTTCGACCAGTCGGGCGGCTATGGCGTGAATGTCCGGCTCCTGCACGGGTCGATCTTAGAGCGAGGCGAGGTACCGCGAGCGTGGAGCGGGCAGGGAAGGGTCGTGAGAGTCGTCGCGCTGTCGGACACGCACGCGCCCAGGCGCTGGCGTTCCTGCCCGCCCCGCGTCGCCGCGCACCTGCGCGGCGCGGACGTCATCCTGCACGCGGGCGACGTCTGCGTGGCCTCCGTGCTGGACGAACTGGCCGCGTACGCCCCCGTCCACGTCGTGAAGGGCAACAACGACGGCCCGGACGTGGTGGCGCCGGAGACGCTGGAGCTGACCCTGGACGGGCTGCGGATCGGCATGATCCACGACAGCGGCCCGGCCAAGGGGCGCCTCGACCGCCTGCGGCGCCGCTTCCCCCAGGCGGACCTGGTCGTCTTCGGCCACTCCCACATCCCGCTGGACGAGTCGGGCGACGGCCTGCGCATCTTCAACCCCGGCTCCCCCACCGACCGCCGCCGCCAGCCGCACGGCACGCTGGGCCTGCTCACCATCGAGAACGGCGTCCTGACCGCCGCCGAGATCGTACCCGTCACCTGACCGCGCCGAGGACGGCGGATCAGCCCGGCCGTACGACCGTCGGTGTAGTACGGGGGGCGGCGGCGCGCGTGCCCCTACGTCCCGCGGCGTACCGGAGACGGAGACGGCGGGCGGATTCTGTCACTGCCGCTTGCGAGGATCCTCGGGACTTAAGGGCCGCGGTAAGCCGACGGGAATGAAGCCGTAAGCGCCCTCCAGCACAGTGATCCCAGATCACAGGAGAGAAGGGCCGAGAGATGAGCCAGCCGTACACCATCCAGGACGAGATCACGCTCCCCGGGTTCGCGGGGACCGTCCACCTGCCGGGCGAGGCCGGGTACGAGGAGCTGCGCCGCTCGCTCAACCCGCGCGTGGACGCCCACCCGGCCCTGGTGGCCGAGGCGTACGGCGTGGCCGACCTGCGCGGCGCGCTGCTGGCGGCGCGGCAGCACGGGGTGCCGTTCGCGGTGCAGGCGACCGGGCATGGCACGCACGACGCGTGCGACGGCGGCGTCCTGGTCAGGACCTCCCCCATGGCCTCGGTCCTGGTGGACCCGGACCGGCGGATCGCCCGGGTGGGGCCGGGGGCGCTCTGGGGCGAGGTGGTCGCGGCCGCCGCGCCGTTCGGGCTGGCGCCGCTGTCGGGGTCGTCGCCGTCGGTCGGCGTCACCGGCTACACGCTCGGCGGCGGGCTCGGGTGGCTGGCGCGCAAGCACGGGTTCGCGGCCGACAGCGTGGTGCGCGCCGAGGTGCTGCTGGCCGACGGCCGGCACGTCGTGGCGAGCGCGGACAGCCACCCCGAGCTGTTCTGGGCGCTGCGCGGCGGCGGTGGCGGGTTCGGCGTCGTCACCTCGCTGGAGTTCCGTCTCCACCCGGTCGAGCGGGTGTTCTCGGGGTTCGCGTACTTCCCGATCGAGGCGGCGGCCGAGACGCTGACCGCGTACCGGAGCTGGATCGAGGACGCCCCCGACGAGATCAGCACGGCGGTGGTGCTCAGGCGGATGCCCGAGGACGCGCCGGAGGCGGTGCGCGGCAGGCACGTCGTCATGGTCAAGGTGGTGCACGCCGGCGAGGCCGAGGAGGCCAGGCGGCTGCTCGCGCCGCTGTGGCGGGCGGCCGGACCGGCGCTGCTGGACGAGACGCGCCCCAGCACGTACGCGGCCACCTCCATGGGCGGCACGCCCAACCGGCACATGGACATGTTCGAGACGGTGCCCGACGAGGTGATCGGCACGCTGGTGCGGGCCGCGGAGCACGCGCAGACCGTGGAGATCCGCCACTGGGGCGGCGCGATGGCCCGCCCCGGCCAGGACGCCGGCCCGGTCAGCCACCGCGGCACGAAGCTGTCGGTCATCGTGGACACCGTCGTGCCGGGGCTGGCGGAGGAGCTGCGCCCGTACGCCAACGGCGGCACGTTCCTCAACTTCCTGGCCGACCCGGCGAGGACGGCGGCGGCGTTCACGACCGGTGACTTCCGGCGGCTGCGCGAGGTCAAGCGCGCCTACGACCCGGACGGCTTCTTCCGCGTCGGTCACGTCACCCGTTGATCGAGCGGGTTCATGACCGCGCGGTGAGGCCGGACATGACGATCGCGAAGAGGTGGTCGCGGCGCGAGGCGAGGGACGGCGCCTGGTCGGTGATCCAGCTGAGCGCGTTGGCCAGCGCGAACACGTCCGTCCCGTCGACGTCGGCCCGGATGCGCCCGGCCGCCTGGGCGCGTTCCAGGAGATGGCCGGCCGCCGAGCGCATCGCCGCGCACGAGGCGTGCAGCGGGGACTCCTCGTCGTTGATCGTGGCCATCATCGACGCGGCCAGCCCCCGGTAGGCCGCCGCACCTCCGATGAGGTCCTCCAGGAACGCCACCAGCGCCTCGTACGGCGCCTCGCTCTCGCCCAGGGCCTGCGCCCGCGCGGCGAGCCGGTCGAAGCTCTGCCGCAGCAGCGCCTCCAGCAGCGCCTCCCGGGTGGGGAAATGCCGGTAGAGCGTCCCGAGCCCGACCTGCGCGCGCCGGGCGATGTCGCGCAGGGACGCCTCGGTCCCCTGCTCCTCGACGACGACCCGCGCCACGGCGAGGATGCGCTCCCGGTTGCGCCGCGCGTCGGCGCGCAGCTCGGGGGAGGTTTTCGGCGCGGCGGTATCCGGTGATTCGCCCGGCATGCCCGGTCCTTCCGTTGACAAGTGGAGCAGTGCTCCAGTTATGATCCGGAGCACTGCTCCGAATCATATCGGAGCCGATTCCGTTGGGAGAATCCATGCCCGCGACCATGCATGCCGTGCGCCTCCACGCTCCGGGTGGCCCGGAGGTGCTCGTGTACGAGGAGATCGCCCGGCCCGAGCCGGGACCCGGCGAGGTCCTGGTCCGCGTCCACGCCGCCGGGCTGAACCCGCCGGACTGGTACGCCCGGAAGGGCTTCGCCAACATCCCCGAGGGCAAGCGGCCGGAGCTGCCCCTGCCGTACACGCCGGGGACCGACGTGTCGGGCGTCGTGGCCGCGCTCGGGCCCGGCGTCAGCGAGTGGCAGGTGGGTGACGAGGTGTTCGGCCTGCTCCGCTTCCCGAGCCTGGGGGCCCGGGCGTACGCCGAGTACACCACCTCGCCCGCCGGGGACCTCGCCAGGAAGCCCGAATCGGTCGATCACCTGCGGGCGGCGGGCGTGCCGATGGCGGGGCTCACGGCGTACCAGTTCCTGTTCGACTACATCAAGCTCGAGCCCGGCAGCCGGGTGCTCGTGAACGGCGCGGCCGGCGGCGTGGGGCACTTCGCCGCGCAACTCGCCATTGACGCCGGCTGCCACGTGATCGGCGTCGCCTCCGGGCGTCATGAGGCGTTTCTGAAGGATCTGGGGGTGGCCGAGTTCGTCGACTACACGCGGGTCGCCGTCGGGGAGGTGGTCCGGGATGTGGACTACGTGCTCGACGCCGTCGGCGGGCCCCAGGCGTACCGGCTGCTGCCCGCGATCAGGGACGGCGGCGTCTACAGCCCCGTCTTCCTCGGGGAGTACGGCGAGGAGGAGATGGCCCGGCGGGGCATCGAGAAGCGCGGGGGCCAGGTGCGCTCGGACGGGGCGCAGATGGGGGAGCTGGCCCGGCTGATGGACGAGGGCCGCCTCCGGGTCGGCGTCGACTCCGTCTTCCCGCTCCGGGACGCGGCCAAGGCGCACGAACGGGCCGAACAGGGTCACATCCAGGGCAAGATCGTGTTGCAGGTGACCGCCTAGCCGGGCCTGCCTCTAGCATTTCGCAGGTGACCACCTTCGACGATCCTGACGCGTTCGAGTATCTGGACTTCTCGGCCCTGCCGCCGCGCCAGCAGCGGATCCTGGCCATGATCCGCGACTGGGTGGTCAGGTACGGCTATCCCCCGGGCACGCGCGAGATCGGCCACGCGGTCGGGCTGCGGTCGTCCTCCTCGGTGTCGAAGCACCTGAAGAGCCTGGAGGAGAAGGGGTTCCTGCGCCGGGGCGCGACCATGACCCGGCCGATCGACGTACGCCTGTTCCTGCGGGCTTCGGCGCCGGAGCCCGCCGGCGACGTGGTGAGCGTGCCCGTGGTCGGCGACATCGCCGCGGGCACCCCCATCCTGGCCGACGAGCACGTGGACGACACGCTGACCCTGCCCCGCGACCTCACCGGGCGCGGCACCGTGTTCGCCCTGCGCGTGCGGGGCGATTCGATGATCGACGCCGCGATCTGCGACGGCGACATGGTCGTGGTGCGGCAGCAGCCCGAGGCCCACTCGGGCCAGATCGTCGCCGCCATGATCGACGGCGAGGCCACGGTCAAGGTGTTCCGCCGGCGCGGCGGGCACGTCTTCCTCGAACCGCGCAACCCCGCCTACGACGTCATCGACGGCGACGGCGCCGTGGTGCTGGGCATCGTGGTCTCGGTCCTGCGCAGCGTGTGAGCACCCCCGTCAGGCGAGGACGACCGGCTTGAGCACGTCCTCGCACCACTGGCGGAAGCTGGTGGGGGTGCTCGTCCGAGGGGTGCGGACGGCGCCGTTGTCGAGGCCGGCGTCCTTGGCCAGCGCCATGTCGAGCATTCCCTGGGCCATCACTTCGGCCATCCCCGACCCCACCAGCCCGGCCTTGAACGCTTCGCCCGACAACCGCTCGAAGCGGATCGGGCGGCTCAGCACCTCGGACATGATCCGCGCCATGTCCTCGAAGGAGAGGTCCTCGGGGCCGAGCACCGGGACCTCCTCGACACCGCTCCAGGTGTCGTCGAGCAGCAGGCCGGCGGCGACCGCGGCGATGTCGCGGGTGGCGCAGCTCGGAGCCCTGTGGTCGCCGGAGATCGGCGAGGTGAACATGGACCGGTTCCTGATCAGCTCGGCCTGGCGCAGCAGGTTGTCCATGAACGAGGGCATCGCCAGCGCCCGGTAGCTCACGCCCGTGCTCGCGATCAGGTCGTCCATGGCGAGGGACGCCGTCACGTACCCGGCGTTCCCGGCCACCGCCGTCCCGCGGCCCAGGGCCGAGACTCCGACCACCCGCTCGACCCCCTGGGCCGTGATGGCCTCGCACGCGGGCCGGCTGAAGCCGGCGTAGGCGGCATCGACGCTCGCGGAGCGAGGGTCGGACGGCACCAGCCAGAAGACGGTGCGGGCGCCGGCGAACGCCTTGGTGACCACGTCGAGCTCGCGGTGCGAGCCCTCGACGACCTCGGCGTACGCGCGCACGGCGGCGGGCAGCCGGTCGGGCTCGCGCGCGATCACCCGGGTGGGCGCGCCGGCGGCCATGAGGCGGTCGAGGACCTGGCGGCCGATCTTACCGGTGGGCGTAGTGACGACGATCATGAAAACCCCTGGAGGAAAGTATGTGGCGGGAAGAACGAGAGCCCAGTCAACCCGGCGCCGCGGCAGACCTGAAGGACCGATTCGATCACCATTGATACTGTCGAGGTATGAATGACCTGGAGGTCCGGCAGCTCCGCTTCTTCGTGGCCGTCGCCGAGGAGCTGCACTTCGGGCGCGCGGCGGAGCGGCTCGGCATGGCGCAGCCGCCGCTGTCCCGCGCGATCCGGGCCCTGGAGCGGCAGCTGGGCGTGCCGCTGCTGGTGCGCACCACGCGCCACGTCGCGCTCACCCCCGCCGGCGAGACCCTGCTGCGCGACGCCCGGATCGCGCTCGACGCGGTGACCGCGGCCGCCCGGCGGGCCCGGCACGCCGGGCGGTCCGATCCCGTGCTGCGCCTGGCGCTGAAGGCCGACTACGACGGCGGGCTGCTGCCGCGGATCCTCGCCGCGTACCGGAGCGAGGCGGCCGCCCTCCCGGTGGAGCTCGTGCTGGGCGGGAAGGGGGAGCAGCTGGCGGCCCTGCACGACGGCCGCGCGGACGTCGCCCTGGTGCCCGCTCCCCTTGACGAACCCCTTGACGCACGTGGCCTGGACGTCGAACTGCTGCTGACCGAGCCCCGGCTGGTCGCGCTGGCCGCCTCCGATCCGCTGGCCTCCCGCTCGCGCCTGCGCCTGGCCGACCTGACCGGCAGGATCCTCCCCGACGGGACACCCGCCGACGGCCGGGAAGCCTGCCCGGCGACGGCAGGGACCCGGCCGAGACGCCTGGACCTGGCAGAGATCTTCAACCTGGTCGAGGTGGGCAGCATCGTCTGGTTCCCCCCGGCCTCGGTCGCGCCGCGCCACCCCCGGCCCGGCATCGCGTACCGGATCGTCAGCGACCTGACGCCGCTCACCCTCACCCTGGCCTGGCCGCACCACAGCCGCTCACCGGCCGTCGCCGCCTTCGTCCGCACGGCCGCCGCCACTGCCACTCACTCGGTGGACGCACCGGAACCCCAGCCCGCCCCGAGCTGAACGACGCCCGCCGCTCCGCTACGCCGCCGGGCGGAGGCGGGCGGCGGTCGTGACGCTCAGGAGGGTGCGGGCCAGGGCGTCCGTCTGGCGGAACAGCGGGGCGTCGACGCCCGGGCGGGCGAAGCCGGCCGTGCCGGGGCCGCCCGCCGTCCACGGGCCGAGCGCGAAGCGGCGGGGGTGGACGGCGCCGGTGCGGGCGACGAGGCGGCGGTCCGGGAGGCGGACGTCCAGGAGGCCGGACTCCTCGCGGCACTCGCCCCGGGCGAAGAGGGAGCCGAGGAGCGGGTCGGTGCTGCGGGCCACGGTCGGCTCCGGCAACCGGGCCTCCACCAGCGCCCGCGCCTCCACCGCGCCGGGCACGCTCGTGCTGACCGCCCGCCAGAGCCCCGCCCGCTCGTCCCGCCCGACCCGGATGCCCTCGCCCAGGAACGTGACCACCCCGGCCCGCGCCAGCGCCCGCAGCTCGGCCAGCCGGGACGCGGGCGGGCCGCTGGCGAGGTAGTTGTACAGGCCCTGGAACCAGGGATCCGCCGGCACCACCCCGCGCAGCGCGTTCAGGCCGTGGATCAGGGCCAGGTCCGCGCTGTGCGCCGGGTCGGCCCGCCGCTCCAGATCGGCCGTCAGGTAGCCGCCCATCCAGCGTCCCAGCCCGGCCAGGTCGCCGAAGCGCATCCCGTGCAGCGGCCGTTCCAGCCGGTCCAGCCGCAGCCGGTCGGCGAAGCGCGGCACCGACCTGGTGATGAGCGCGCGCATCTCCTTCCCGCCCCACTCGGCCCGCTCGAAGGCGGGCTCGAACGCGTCCCAGCCGATCCGCGTGCGTGACGGGTGCCCGTTGAACAGCTCGAAGTAGTACGCGTACGCCAGCTCCTTGGCCACCGCCCGCCGCAGCTCCCCGGCAGGCGTGCCCGGGGTGACGAACCCGGGCAGGCCGGGCGGCGGCGCGGCGAGCCGGTAACCGGTCTTGGCGTGGTAGGGCACTCCCCTGCGCGACCCCACGTACAGGCGCGGCTCCGATCCGCCGGGCACGTAGTGCAGCTCGCCGCCGTGTTCGGTGAAGCGCCCGCCGCGTCCCGACGTGAGCAGCGCCAGCAGGTCGGCGAACGCCAGCCCGGCGCCCCGTACGAGCACCGGCTCCCCGGCCGGGATCACACCCGGGTCGAGGTCGGCGGCGTACCCGGCGGGGAGGTAGGACAGGCCGTGCCGGGCGGCGAAGGCGAGCTCCTCCGCCTCCGGCGGCGAGGGCAGCGCGCCCTGGTGGCCCTGCGCGAGCACCACCGCGTCCACCTCCAGCGCTCCCCCGCCGGACAGCTCCACGCGCTGGCCCCCGCGCACGTCGGCGAGGCCGACGGCGGTGGCCCGGTGCAGGCGCACCCGCACGTTGGGCGGCGCGGTCCGCATCACCTGCCCGAAGGCGAAGGAGAGATAGCGGCTGAGAACCGGGCGCGGCGCGAAGTACCCGGGCTCGCTCCCGAGCCACTCGGCCAGCGACGGCCCGGGACGGAGCGGGCCCTCGCAGCGCACCGACCGGTCGGTGAAGACCGTGATGTCGGCCGCCGCCGAGTTGGCCCACAGCAGGTCCGGCTGGCCCGCGCGCCAGACCCGGCCCGCGCCGTGCGGGTACGGGTCCACCACGTGCACGTCCAGCACGCGGTCGCCGAGCAGCTCGGGAGCGTTGGCGCAGATCCGCTCCACGACGGACGTCCCCGTGGGACCGGCCCCGATCACCGCGACAGCGCTCACCCCGACCCGCCCTCCCGTGACAATACCCACCTTAACAGTAGGGATTACGGGGAAGATCGTCAACCCGGCTGCCGCTCGACCTGAGGCAGGCAGACCGTCCAGGGCGCGAGCCTGGTCGCGTCGTTCCCGCGTTCGGGGCCGGTGAGGAACCAGTCGTCCAGCCTCATGTACGCCGCCAGCGGGCCTCTCCGAAGCAGTATCCGGCGAACAGCAGCAGCCCGAGGGCCACCACCGCCAGCAGCCAGGGCCCGGCCGGAGTGTCGGCGAACGCCCGGAGCGTGGCGTCGATGCCCCCGGCCTTGTCCGGGTCGAAGGTGACGGCCGCCTGGAGCAGGAAGACGCCGGCCAGCCCGGCGATCAGCCCGCGCGCGAGGTAGCCGGCGAGCCCGAGCCGGTCCATCACCGATCCGGCCCGCCTCGGCATCGGCCTGAGCTCCTTGCGGAACTCCTTCTTGACGCCGTACCGCAGCCAATAGACGCCGAGCGCGACGACACCGAGCCCGATCGCGCCCACGATGACCTGCCCCGCGGGCAGGTCGAGCAGCTTTCCCGTGAGGTCCTGGGTCCGCTGGTCGTCGGAGGCGGTCTCGTGCGTCAGCAGCATGGTCAGCAGCGCGGTGCACACGAACGCGTAGACCACGACCCGGCCGGCCGCCTCCGCCCGGTCCTTGAGCCCGTGGGCCCCGAAGATCGCCTCCGACGCCTGCCACAGGGTCAGGGCGGCGAACCCCACGACCATGACCCACAAGATCACGGCCCCGAACGGCAGCGACGCGACCGTGCTGATCGCCCCGCTCTTGTCGGCCTCCCGCCCGCGAGCTCGTCAAAACCGGCGAACTGCCCTGAAATGCGCGTCCTAGACCTTCACCCGGCGGGACCGGCGGATTCGAGCGTCGGGATCACTCGCCGAGGTCGAGATCGGGCGGGCAGTCGATGGGCTCGTAGGAGCCATCGGGCCGCTGCATCTCGCACTGGGTCTGCCGGTCGCCCTGCCGGTCGCTCCCCCCGGGGCCGGAGGAGGCGGAGAAGCCCGCGAAGGCCGCGAAGAAGGCCAGGCCGATGACGACGGCGACGCATCCGACGATGATCCCGCCGTAGCCCCCGCCGGGGTTGGCCGCGGGCACGGCCCTGGTCGGGTTCTGCGGGTCGTAGAGCACCTCGGTCTCGTTGCCGACGCCGAGGCCGGAGGTGGTCGCCGCTTCGGTGGTGATCTCCTGCCCCTCCAGGGTCGTGAAGGTCAGGACCGGCCGCTGCCTCGCCCTCAGGTGCTCCCCTTGCCCCGTGAACGTGGTCCGGACGTCGCTGACCACGCCCGGCACCCGCTGCGCCCGCCGGACGAACTGGCTGCTGTCGACGGTCCCCTTGATCGAGCCCAGAACGATCACAATGCCCACCGCCACGAACAGCAGCGGGAAGTACTGGAACAGATTTTCCACCGCGGATCTCCTTGGGTCGGCCTAGACATTAGAACGTCCAGGCGAGCCACAGGTTCCCGGCCGGAGATCTCGGTGGCGGCGGCGCGGAGTACCGTTGATCGACGGGCCGAGTGGCCTGGCGGCGGGACTGAACGGGGGCGGCTTTGACCGAAGGGGAGCTCGAACAGCGCTTACGCGGGCATCCGGCGGTGACCGAGTGTGTCGTGGTCGAGGGCGAGCAGCTGATCGCCTACGTCGTGGCCGATGAGACGGACCGGGTCACGGAGTTCCTGACGGAGTTGGTGCCGCGGCGGCGGCTGCCCGAGGTGGTCGCGGTCGTACCCGCGTTGCCGCGCACGCCCGAGGGCGAGATCGACGTCGCGGCGCTGCCCCTGCCGGTGGCGGAGGGGCAGCGGCCCGCGGGCGGCAAGGGCGGCGCGACCTCCGGGAGCGGGTCGATGGTGGTCGGGGGCACGCTCCTGTTCGGCTTCCTGGCTTTTTCGACCACCAACGTCCTCTGGCCCTCTTCCACCGACCTGTCCGGTGTGCCGCTGCCGTGGGCGGCACTGTTCTTCGGGCTCTACCTCTTCGAGTGCGCCTCGTTCGGGCTGGGCGTGATGGTCCTGCTGCGGGGCCGCTCGGCGCTGGCCCGGCGGGGCCGCTCCGCACCGCTGACCACGGCGGCCTGGCTGGCGCTCGCCTGGCTGCTGCTGGCGTGGTGGCCGCAGGACAACTTCTACCGCCTGGCCGCCAAGACCGACTGGCCGCAGCAGGCCGCCCTGGTCTACGGGTTCAACGTCACCCTGATGATCGCCGCGGCGGTGCTCGTCGCCTTCGTCACCGACCGACGGCGATGAACATGGCGCGGAGCGCCTCGTTGGCGGCCCGCACGGCCCGCTCCGCCTCGTCGAGCTCCCGGATCGTCCGGGCGGCGAGCGCGATCCCCAGGTAGGGAAAGGGGTCGAACGCGGCGGTCGGGATGGTGACCAGGAGGATCGCGCCGAGCTCCCGGCAGTGCGCGGCCAGCCGCGTGACGTGCTCGCGCAGCGCGGTAGACGGCAGCCGCGCGCCCAGCGGCAGGCAGTCCAGGGTGCGCACCAGGTGCCCGGCGCCGTGCAGGCCGTCCAGCGCCGTCTGAATGGTGAAGGCCGCGCAGGGTCCGGTGAGCCGCAGATTGATCTCGGTGGGCGCCAGCAGGCCCGCCCGATCGGCCACGAAGTCCACGTCGTACCAGCCGCGGTAGCCGTGACGGGCCAGTGCCGCGCCCACGTCGGCGCCGAACGCGGCCGCGGTCCGCGCCTGCCCGGCGGGCAGCGTGCCGGGTCCGACGGTGACGCCCTGGTAGCGGGTGCCGTCGATCGCCATCGCGCCCGTACCGACCGGGTGCACCTGCCCGTCGGCGGCGACGACGGCGTCGAACGTGGGGTTGGCGACGCCCGCGATGTACTCCTCCAGCAGCAGGCCGCGCACCCTGCGGGGCGGCGGGGACGTGGTCACGACCCGGGTGCCCGTCCCGCCCACTCCGTACTCGGTTTTCAGCACGTACGGCATGGCCGCCCCTCGCAGCTCCCGGCGTGCGGCAATCCGGCGCTGTGCCGCGATCCGGATCCCGCGATGGCCCGGAGCCAGCTCGCGGAAGAGCTCGTGAGAGCCGCGTTTGGACTCGAAGCGGCGGACGCACTCCAGCACCCCGGCGGGAGCGGGCCGGATCCGGTCGAACGCGGGCGTGCGGCCCCAGGACAGCACCGCCATGCCGGGCGGGACGAGCTCGGGCAGGCCCGCCAGAGCCGCCGACACCTGCCCATCCGCCGCGATCCCGCCGCATACCCGCACGTCGTCCCAGCCCAGCGTCTCGGCCAGGTGCCGAACCCACCAGTCCGGTACGGGCAGCGGCAGCACGACGAGGGCGGGCCGCGGACTGGCGAAGGCCGCCAGGCAGGAGTAGTGGTCACGCCCGGCCGGTATCCCGCCGAAGGCGGCGTTGAACTCGGCGGCGTTGCCGACATGAACGGCGGGCAGCCCACCCGTCCAGGCCTTCACCCACGACGGCTCGGCACTCATCCGGTCAGGAAATCCCATGGACCACCCGACGTGCAAGCGGCCCGCAAGCGCGCGGAAACGGCTTGTGGGGATAGTCACGGTTCGTGAGCGCGATCGTCCTCGACCCCGGCCTACCCGAGGGGCACCGCCGGCTGATGGCCACCCGGCCGGAGCTCCTGCCGCCTGCTCCCGAGCGCCCCGCCTGGGGCGGGCGGACGCCGGGTGACGTCCTGGCCGTCCTGCCTCAGTCGGCGCTGTGGGGCTTCCTCCCCCTCGTCGTCGGCCTGGCCCGCCGTGGCCGGATCGTGCTCCTCGCCGGGCTGCTGCTGCAGGGGGCCATACTCGGCGTCTGGATCCGGTACGGCTTCACGACCTTCTTCCTCGCCGGATTGGCCGTGCAGGCAGCGGCCTTCCTCGCGCTCCTGGCGCTGGCGGGCGAGTCACCCGTGGCGGGGTACGGCCGCCGCCACCGCGGCAGGTACGTGACCGCCGCGATGCTGGAGCCGCCGGACGCCGCGCTGCTGGAGCGGACGGTGGCCGCCACCGCGACGGTCCCGCGGTCCAGGCTCGATCGGGACGGCCTGCTCGACGGCATCGCCAACCGGGTGATCCTGCCCCGCCAGGAGTGGGAGATCGCCGAGACGCTGACCGAGCTGACCCGGCTGCGGCGCGAGCAGGCGGGCGCGCGGTCGGGACGTGTCACCGAGCGCATCTCCGCCATGCTCGAATCCCAGGAGGAGGCGCTCGACGTGGCGACCCGCGCGCTGGCCCGGCGGATCTCCTCCCTGGAGGAGTACGCGCGGCGTACCGAGGAGGCCGAGGAGGTGTACGCGGAGTGGCGGACCCTGCGGGACCTGGCGGATGACGGCGACGCCTACCGCGAGCTGCTCTCCAGGACCGTACGCGACGACCTGGCGGCCGGCGAGGTCGGCGAGCTGGCCGAACGCGCCGAGCGCCTCGAGGCGTCCCTGCGCGAGAGCGTCGAGCAGGCCCGGCTCGCCGGCCTCACCCTGATCCCCCGGGAGGGCTGACCCATGCCGCGCACCTCCGACCGCATGAAGCGGCTCCTGGCGCCGTTCCCCAGGTGGGTCCCGATCCTCGGCTCCGCGGTCCTCCTCGCCGAGCTCGTCATCGGCCTCCCCATGGCCGTCGGCGGCGGATCCGCCCGGGAGCCCCGTTCGATGCCGAGCCCGCCCCCGAGGGTGACGGCCGTTCCGCCGAGTCCCGCGTCCGCCGAGCCGGCGCCCACCCCCACCCCCGCGACGGCCACCCCGTCCCCGAGCGGGCTCGCGGTCACGAGGATCCCCGAGGGGAGCGTCGTCAAGCTCCCCCGCCGGCCGGGCCAGGGCTCGCCCGTGATCGGCAGGGTGACCGACCCCAAGACCGGCCTGTCGTTCGCCGAGCTGGGCTCCCCGTGGCGGCCGAGCCGCCCGATCGGCGACGGCCCCATCCAGGACGGCCGCTACAACCTCCGCCAGACGCTGCTGACCGAGACCTACGGCACGGACGGCGACCGCGAGTGGTGGGCCGACATCGACTCCCAGCACCTGTGGTCCGACCTCGACGCCGGCGACAGCCTCTACGACGCCGCCCGGGCGATGCTGGACTACAAGCAGGGCAGCGCCTTCCCCTCCGGGACGACGGGCCGCGACATCGCCTCGCAGCCGGTACGGCGTGGCTGGCTGCTCGCCCGGATGATCCGGATGCCGCCGAGCCCGGACGGCCGCAAGGCCAGGCAGGAGCTGTCGGTCGTCATCGCGGTCGACACGGGACGCCCCCGGCCCGCGATCCTGTGGATCACCATTCCCGACACGCACCGTCGCCTGTGGCCGGACGTCGACACGCTGGTGAAGTCCCTCAAGATCGTTCCCCGGCGCTGAGCCACCTGTCCCGAGCCACGACCATCACCGCCGAGCCGCGGGCCAGGCCGAAAGTCCGTTGAATGCCCTGCTACTGCCCTGGTCAGCGCTGTTTCCCGTACCGAGAACCAGTGCGGGAAACCTGAGGAGGCGGACATGGCACACACGGGATCGCGTTTGAAGAACGCCGACCATCGTCCTGAGCGCGGCCGCCCTGATGGGCGTGGCCATCGCGCTGCCGACGGGCGGGACGGCCAGCGCAGGCCAAGCGTCATCGGGCGTGGCGCTCACGGACACCTGTGGAGACGGCTCGCTGTCGGCCGACTGGTACTTCGACTCCTCGCACTACAACCGTTCCTAAAGGCTGAGCATGAGTTGCTCATGCTCAGTCGCGTGCCCCGAACGGTGCTGGGCACACTGGTCCCCCGCGTTCGCTCCGCGTCCGGGCGGCACGGATCGTGTCCGTGGTCCGGGAATGCGAGGGCGGGTTTCCTCGCGCCCCTGGGCTCCGTGTCCGGCCTGGATGGTCCGATGCCCCGCACGATCGCTCTGGTCGTGTGGGGGCGGTGCCATCCGCCGCCGAATCGGGTGCCCAAGGGCGCGTCGTCCAATGGCCACCGAAGCGGCGTCGTGCCGCGTGGTGGCCCGTTTGGTGTTGTTGAGGGGCTTCTGCCAGTGCTGGGCGCCCCACTTCGAGGTGTAGGCCGGATCGACGGCGACGATGCTGATGCCGGTCTGGTCGGCCATGGAGGTCAGCCGGGCACGGAGCCTGCCGGTGGGCATGCCGGAGATCAACTGCCTGAACCGGCGGCGTCGGCCATGCTTCTCGCGTGTCTTCTCCGCCTGAAAGTCGAGGTCTTCGACGGCGACAGCTCGCGCGCCGCAGGCTTTGGCCCAGTTCAGCAGTCGGGACAGAGCATGCCGGACCTGGGCGTCACGATGGTCGGCCGTGCCGGACAGGTCGTAGAAGAAGCGGCGCGGGCACCGATCGGGTTGCCGTGCGCATCGAGGCGCCAGGCGGCGAGGTGATCGGCGTTGGTGTCCACGCCGATCACGCCGTCAGCGAGTACGGCCT
Source organism: Nonomuraea sp. NPDC052116 (assembly GCF_040680035.1). Lineage (NCBI taxonomy): Bacteria > Bacillati > Actinomycetota > Actinomycetes > Streptosporangiales > Streptosporangiaceae > Nonomuraea > Nonomuraea sp. NPDC052116. Next base: position 79,699 of record NZ_JBFAWA010000040.1, read on the forward strand.
CGATCGGAATCGTCTTCGTGACGGGGAGTGTCCACGAGGCGGTCAGGTACCAGCGTCCGCGCTGTACGTCGTAGTGGATGCGGTAGGCGACGGCCCGGTCGGCCGCGATGCGGTCGGCCCACTCCTGCCCCCGGTGAGGGAAGCACACCTTCGCCGCGAGCACGTACCGGCCGTGTGGGGCGTTGGCCAGGTGCGCCAACGGTGCGGGCAGCTTGATGCCGACGTCACCGTCCTCGTTGACGCGGATGGTCTCGTTCCCGAAGCGTTTGCCGGACTCGCCGTCGGCGGCGAGGAACCAGCGCGCGGCTTCCCACCTCTGCCGCCATTCGGTCTCGGTCATGTCTGCGGCTTGGAGGTTGTGCCGGTTGCGAGCCATGCGCTTCCCGCCCCGGACCACACGCACGCGCCCGGCTTCGCGGTCGACCCGCTCGACGGCCAGCCGGTCCTCCAGCGCGTGCAAGCGGCGCGTCTTCGCGTGCCACTCCTGCCGCGAACGATAGCCGCCCGGTGCCCGCTTCGAACCGTGCTCGCCGACCGGCAGTGACAGCCGGTGCATGATCGTCCCTACCCCGGCCTCAAGGCTCTGGATGTGTGCGAGCTGGGCACGCCGGGACAGCGCCCACTGGTCGTGCGTCGCCTTCGTGATACTCCCGGCCCACCGCGACGACGACTCGCCGGTCAGCCCCTGCTTGCGCTCCGCCCACGTGTCCGTGGAGTGATCCAGACCGTCGGCGCAGCGCCGCTTGAGATCTTTGGAGGCCAGCGAGCCCAGATGCGCACCCACCGACCGCAGCACCTCCTCATCCCGCGGAGCGAGGCTCTTGAGGCGGGTGCGGATCGCGACACCGGACGGACCGAGCGCTACGAACGGCGTCCGGATCTGCCGCAGCGGCTTGTTCGCATCAGCCATGCTCAGCGGCCTCCAAAGCCTTGCGGGCACGGTTCTTCGCCGAACGGCGCCCGTACAGGCGGGCGCAGAACGACGTCAGCACCTCCACCATGTCACGCACCAGATCGTCCTCGACTTCGCCCTCGTCGAGCACGACCAGGCGGCGGCCGTGAGCGGACAGAGCCGCTTCGACGAGTTCGACGTTCAACAGGCCGAGGCGGTCCCTGTGCTCCACCACGACCGTGGTCACCGCCGGGTCGGCCAGCAGACGCGTCGCCTTGGAGCGAGCGCCGTTCATTCCGGATGCGGTTTCCGCCTCAACCCGTACGACATGGTGACCGGCCTTCGCGGCCCACTGTGACAACCGGGCAAACTGACGCTCCAGGTCGTTGTTCTGGTCGTGCGAGGAGACGCGGGCGTACAGGCCCAGGCCACCGATCGCCCCCGGGGCCGTGGCCGCGTCGATGTCCACCAGGATTGTGCGCGGCCCGACACGCTGAGCAGGCACGGGAAGCGTCCCGTTACGAAACCAGCGATACGCCGTGTGAGGAGACATCCTCTGCGCCCGCGCCCACTCAGTCAGATTCACGCAAAGACCATAACTCCACTGGAGTAACCTCATGCACGCTTACGCACACTTGACCCGCAGCTGTTCCGAACCCCAACGCGTGCGCCAAGTGCCAGGAGGCGGGCGCCAGACTCGAGGCGACAGGTATCTGGCGCGCCTACTGCAAACGGCGGTACAACCCGGCCGGCACGCTCACCCGCGTGGACCTGAGGGGGTACGGATCCGCCGCGGAAAGAGCACGGAGCCACCGGTCCCCCGACGAGGAGGGCTACTCGTCGATGATCCCCAGCTCGGTCAGCGCCGGCGTGCCCCTGCCTGCCCTCTGAGCCTCGTCTCCCGATCTCGGCCCGTACGAGGTCCCGCTCAGCGCTGATGCCTGGTGGCAGCGGCGTGGACAAGATCGTCAACGCCGGTGCGGACGCGGGCCTCGGCCATCCTGGCCAGCGCCGCGCGGGCCCCGGACCGCCTGCCTTCCAGCCGCACAGGCGGTACGGGGGCGGACAGCGTCACCTCGACGACCAGGCCGCGGGTCCCGGCCACCCGGACCATGGAGGCGAGCAGCGAGTCGTCGCCGACGTAGCTGGCGCGGGTCGAGGTCGCCGTCCCTTCGCGGTAGCGCAGCGTGGCCGGGCGGACCGCGGCGCCCGTGTCCACGGCCGCCTGGAACACCGCGGGCCGGAACCGGCCCATCCCCCGCCCGCACCACGTGGTGCCCTCGGGGAAGGCGACGACGGTGTCGCCTTCCCTGAGCGCGTCCGCGACGGCCGCCACGGCCGCGGGCAGCGCGGAGAGCCGTTCCCGGTCGATGAACAGCGCCCCCGAGCCCTTCGCCAGCGTGCGGATGACCGGCCACTCGCCGATCTCGCGCTTGGCCAGCGGCCTGGACGGCAGCGTGGCCGCGACGACCAGCGGGTCGAGCCAGGACACGTGGTTGGCCACGACCAGGGCGCCCCCGTCCGAGACGGCCGGGGCGCCGGTGACCTCGAGCCGGATCCCGAGCGCGCGCAGGAGCAGTCGCGCCCAGGCCATGGTCAGCTTCGCCCGCCACGCCGTCCGTACCCGCCCGACGAGGGACACCGGCACCCCGGCGAGCACCACGAGGAGCGCGGCGCACAGGCGGGCGACCAGGAGGAAAGGCCTGGTCGCGCGGGCGGCGGGCGCGAGGCAGGCCTGCGCGGTGCACGGGGCGAACGGGTGCCAGGGGCCGGGGGCGGCCGCCGGAGCCGGAGCGGGGATCGGGGCCAGGATGTCGACGGCCGTGTTCACAGCGGCTCTCCCAGGAAGTGGCGCAGGTAGCGGGTGTTCACGTTGGCCATCGAGAGCAGGACGAAGAAGTCGGCGGTGCCGAAGTCCCGGTCGTGTGCGGGCGCCCCGCACACCCACGACCCCAGCCGCAGGTAGCCGCGCAGGAGGGCGGGCGGCACGAACCGGTCGGAGCGCACCGCGGCCCGGGGACGCCACGGCACGCGCGGCGTGACCCGGTACTCCTCCGGCCCGAGCGGCACCCGCTCCACCACGGCGGCGGCCATCTCGCCCCCGTCGTCGAGCGGCACCGAGCAGCAGCCCGCCAGCCACTGGTGACCGCCGGAAACCATGTAGCGCGCGATGCCCGCCCACATCAGCGCGACGACCGCGCCGCCCCGGTGGTCGGGGTGCACGCACGTACGGCCCGCCTCGACCAGCCCCTTCCTGACGGGCGCGAGGTTGGCCAGGTCGAACTCGCCGTCGGAGTAGAGCCGCTCGGTGCGCCCCGGGGGAAGCAGTCGGTAGGTGCCGACGACCTCGCGGCCGTCGCGCACGAGGAGGTGGTCGCAGTACGCGTCGAACCTGTCCACGTCGAGGCCGGAGACCGGGCTGTCGAGCCGCGCCCCCATCTCCTCGGCGAAGACCTCGTGCCGCAGCCGCTGCGCGGCCTGGACGTCGGCGGGGCTGGTGGCCATGCCGATCGTGTAGCGACCGGTGTCAAGAGAGATCGTCATGGGCGCGGGTCCTTCCCTGAAAGCGTCTCACGCCTATGTCGACATGCGGAAATGACGGCTGAGCCGCACATCGGGGTCAGCGAGGCGACCGCGTGGTGAACCTCGCACGCACGCGATAAATCGCTTTCTCCGCCCGCCCCCGGTTCACTACACTCGCCACTGATCATCGACGAGGGAGAGGAGTACGGCCGTGCGCGACAGCACCGCTGCCGTCATTCCCCCGTCGCGCTACGAGGTGATCCTGGTGTCTCCGTCGTCCCGGTGCCGGCTGCGCGGCCGCCACTGGACGACGCCCTGACGACACCCGCCTCCTGGCCTTTCGTCAGGGGAATCGCGCTGTCCCGCTGAAGAATCCTGCCGAAAGGGTCTTGGGCCGTGCGTCCCCGAATACCTGACAACTCCCTTGCCATCGTCCGCAACCTCGGCATCCTCGCCCACGTCGATGCCGGCAAGACCACCGTCACCGAGCGCATGCTGTTCCTGGGCGGTGCCACGTACAAGCGCGGTGAGGTGCACGACGGCACGACCGTCACCGACTTCGACCCCCTGGAGCGCGACCGCGGCATCACGATCTTCGCCGCCGCGGTGAGCTTCGCCTGGGACGGGCACCGCGTCAACCTGATCGACACCCCCGGCCACGTCGACTTCTCCGACGAGGTGGAGCGCTCGCTGCGGGTGCTGGACGGGGCGATCGCGGTGTTCGACGCCGTCGCGGGCGTCGAGCCGCAGAGCGAGTCCGTGTGGCGGCTGGCCGACCGGTACGGCGTGCCGCGCATCGCGTTCGTCAACAAGCTCGACCGGGCCGGCGCCGACCTGGACACGGCCGTCGAGTCGATCCGCCGCCGGCTGCACAAGGCCCCGCTGGTGGTCCAGCTGCCGATCGGGCAGGAGGGCCGGTTCACCGGGGTCGTCGACCTGGTGCGGATGCGTTCGCTGGTGTGGGCGGGCGAGGGCTGCTCCGCCGGGCCGGTGCCGGAGGACCTGCTGGCGGAGGCGCGGCGGCGGCGCCGGCTGCTCGAGGAGTCGGTGGCCGAGCTGCACGCCGGCGCGCTGGAGGAGTTCTGCGTGCGGCCGTCGATCTCCGACGGGACGCTGGCCGGCGCGCTGCGCGACCTCACGCGCAGCGGCGCGGGCCTGGTGGTGCTCTGCGGGTCGGCCTACCGCGACCGCGGGATCGAGCCGCTGCTCGACGCCGTGGTGGCGTACCTGCCGTCGCCGCTGGACGTGCCGCCGGTGCGCGGCGAGGGCGGCGCGGAACGGGCCGCCGACCCGGAGGCGCCGCTGGCGGCGCTGGCGTTCAAGGTGAACGCCACCGCCACCGGGCGGCTGACCTACGTGCGGATCTACTCGGGAACGATGCGGAAGGGGGACACGGTACTGGTGACTGGGCTGGACACCGGCGCGGCGCGCACCGAGCGCGTCAGCCGCATCCTGCGCGTGCAGGCCGACCGGCACACCGAGGTGGACCTGGCGACGGCCGGGGACATCGTGGCGGTCGTCGGCCTCAAGTCGGCCCGCCTCGGGACCACCCTGTGCGCGCCCGGCGCGCCGCTGGTGCTCGAACCGCCGAGCACGGCCGAGCCGGTGGTGTCGGTGGCGGTCGAGGCCCGTAGGAGCACCGACGCCGACCGGCTGGCCTCCGGGCTGGCGCGGATGGCCGAGGAGGATCCGTCGCTGGCGGTCCGTACGGACGCCGAGACCGGGCAGACGCTGCTGTCCGGGATGGGCGAGCTGCACCTGGAGGTCGCGGTGGACAAGCTCCGGCGCGAGCACGTCCTGGACGTCGCCGTGGGCCGCCCGCAGGTGGCCCACCGGGAGACGGTCGTGCGCGGCGTGTCCGGGCTGCTGTACCGGCACGTCAAGCAGGACGGCGGCGCCGGGCAGTTCGCCCACGTCGTGCTGGACGTGGAGCCGCTGGACGGCGCCTTGGACGGAGGCGGTTTCGCGTTCGCCTCGATCGTCGTCGGCGGCCGGGTGCCGCGCGAGTACGTGCGCGCAGTGGAGGCCGGGTGCCGGGACGCCCTGGCCGACGGCCCGCTCGGCGGCCACCCGGTGACCGGCCTGCGGGTCACGCTGACCGACGGGGCCACCCATCCGAAGGACTCCTCGGACCTGGCGTTCCGCACGGCCGGGCGGCTCGCGCTGCGCGAGGCGCTGCGGGCCAGCGCCATGGAGCTGCTGGAGCCGGTGGTGGAGGTCACGGTCACCGTGCCCGACGACGCTGCCGGCGCCGTGCTCGGCGACCTGGCCGCCAGGCGCGGCCGGATCTCGGGCTCGACGGCACGGGCCGGGACGGTGGTGATCACCGCCGTGGTGCCGCTGGCCGAGGTGTTCGGGTACGCGACCCGGCTGCGCAGCCGTACGCAGGGCCGTGGCACGTTCACCACCAGGCCCGCCGGTTACGCCCCCGCCCGGTAGGCGTGGCGGCGTGATCGGATCGGCCATAGTGTGACCATGAGGGTGCTGGCCGGGGTCGACGTGGGGACCACGCATGTCAAGGTGGGCTTCTTCGACGAGCGGGGCGGCTGCGTCGCAGCCGTGCGGCAGCCGACCCCGCGCGAGCTGCCCGCCCTCGTCGCCGCGGTGACGGGGGCGCTCGGCGAGTGCGCCGCACGGGCCGGGCGCGGGCCGGAGGCGATCGGGGTCGCGGGCATGGCCGAGACCGGCGTGCCCCTCGACCGCGCGGGGCGGCCGCTCACCCCGCTGCTGTGGTGGAACGACCCCCGGGCCGCGCGGGAGGCCGCCGAGCTGGCCCGGGACGCCGTGCGGTTGTACGCGCTGACCGGCCGCCGCGCCGACCCCAAGTCGCCGCTGGCCAAGTGGCTGTGGCTGCGGGCCCACTCGCCCGAGGTGCTGGAGTCGATGCGGTGGTGGGCGCACGTACCGGACGCCGTGGCGTACGCGCTCACGGGGCGCCTGCGGACCCACGGGACGCTGGCCGCCCGCACCCTGGCCTACGACCTGGAGGCCGGAGACTACGACCCGGAGCTGCTCGCGCGGGCCGGGCTGCGCGGCGGGCAGCTGCCGGCTCCGGCCGGGTCCGTGGAGCCGGTCGGGCCGCTGACCGCGCAGGTGAGCGCGGTGGCGGCCGGGGTCCCCGTGGTGATCGCGGGCCACGACCACGCGGTGGGGTCGTGGGCGGCGGGGGTGCGGCGGCCCGGCGACGTGGCCGACTCCCTCGGCACTGCGGAGGCGGTGATGGTGATATCGGACTCCCGCCCGGACGCGCGTACGGGACTGGCCCTCGGCATCACGACCGACCCGTCGCTGGACGGGACCCGCAAGGTGGTCGTCGGCGGCCTGCCCACCAGCGGCGCCATGCTCGACTGGCTGCTCCCCCTCACGGGGAACGGCGAGGCCGGGTACGCGGCGCTGCCCGGGCTGCTGGGCGGGGTGCGGTTACCGACGGGGATCGTGGTGGAGCCGTACCTGCGGGGCCGCGTCGCGCCCGCGCCCGACCCCGCCCGGCGCGTGACGGTGTCGGGGCTCGGAACCGAGCACACCCCGGGCGACCTGCTGGCGGCTGCCGTCGAGGGCACCTGCCTGCACGCCCGCTGGATGCTCGACGAGCTCTCCGCCGTCACCGGCACCGCTCCCGAGCGCCTCGTGGTCCTCGGCGGGCAGGTCAGGATCCCGCTGTGGATGCGGGTCAAGGCCGCGGTCTCGCCTGCCCCGGTCGAGGTGGTGCGTTCCAATGACGCGGTCTGCGCGGGCGCGGCGCTCGTCGCCGGGCAGGCGGGCGGGTCGCTCGACGACGTGCCCGTGCTCCCCCGCGATCGCCTGCCGCCCGAACCCGAGCTCGCCGCCGCCTACGTCCCCCTCTACGAGCGCTTCCTGGCCTCGGCCCGCACACCCCGATGACGGACCCCGCCGCACACCTCGATGACGGACCGGTGCCTCACGTGGCCCCGCATACCCCGATGACGGCCCGGCGCCTCAGGTGACGCGCAGGACGATCCGGCCGCCCGCCGCACCGGCCGCCTGGCGCCGCCAGGCCGCTCCCGCCTCCTCCAGCGGCACCACCTCGTGCGCCACCGACAGCCGCCCCCGCGCCGCGTGTTCCGCGATCAGCGTGATGGCCTGGGCGCGTTGCTCCCGGGTCAGCTCGTTGTTGGTGTAGCCGAGCACCCGCAACGACCGGCCGCGCAGGGTGGAGGAGTCGAGCGGGCACGTCTCGGAGGCCGAGCCGCCGAGGTTGACGAGCCGGCCGCCCGGCCGGAGGGTGCGGGCCGCCGCGGCGGCCGGGGCGCCGAAGAGCGGGTCGAGCACCAGGTCCACCGGCCCGTCGCAGGCGGCCGAGAGACGGGCGGCGAGGCCGGCCACGTCCTGCGTGCCGAGCTCCACCACCGCGTCCGCACCCGCCCGCTTCGCCCGTTCCCGGCCTTCGGGAGAGCGGGCGGCCGCGACGACCCGGCGCGCTCCGGCGAGCCGGGCGAGCTGAACGGCCGCCTGGCCCACCACGCCCCCGGCGCCCAGCACCACCACCTGCTCCCCCGCCGCGAGCTCGCCGCGCCAGGTCAGCGCCATGTGGGCGGCCACGGCCGACAGCCCGAGCGCGGCGACGGCGTACGGGTCGGCGCCGGCGGGCAGCTCCACCAGGTCCTCCGAACGCACCACCGCCAGCCCGGCCATGCTCCCGTCGCCGGGCGCCATCCCCGCCGTGGTCGGGAACCACACGGCCGTCTCCCCGACGGTCCCGACGCCCTGGACGCCGGGCACGTAGGGGACGGCGGGCGTGCCGAAGTAGGAGGCGCCGCCCGCGCACAGCAGGTCCAACGGCGTGACCGGGGCGGCGCGCACGCGCACCAGGCTCTCCCCCGGCCCGGCCACCGGCGCGGGGACGTCGCCGACCACGGGCGGCCGGCCGCACGTCTCCACCCGGGCCGCCCGCATCCGGCCGTGCTCGCCGGTCCCGGTGCCGGTGCCGGTGTCAGTGCCGGTGTCGGTGCCGGTCATCAGGTCGCGATGTCCGGGTACGGGAGCTGGAAACCCTCCAGCCGCCGCGCGTACTCCGTCTGGAAGCCCAGCGGCGGGTGGTCGCGCTCGAACATCGCGATGAACAGGGTCAGCGTGAGGAACGGGTGCGCCCCCAGCTCGAACAGCGTCGGGTAGTCGTGCGCCGCCAGCGCCTCGCGCTCGGCGTCGTCGAGGCGCAACCAGGTGGACGACTCGCCGGTGTGGCAGCCGAGGATGCGGTTGGCGTACTCGGACTCCCACCACTCGACGGTGGCGCGCGGCTCCTCGCGGTAACGCTCGACCAGCTCGGGGTCGCGGTCGACGGTGAAGAGGAACTTGTTCAGCAGATACTTGCTCACAAAGCACCTCCGCTCGGATACCAGGTGAAGTACGCCTCCATGGTGTGGAACAGGTCGTACGTGTCCACGTAGTCGGCCTTGCGGCCCTCCCCCGCCACCCCCATCATCAGCATGAAGTCCATGAACCCGTGAGTGGCGTTCCCCGGCAGGTGGAGGCTGTCCAGGGTGACCTCCGACAGGCAGCCCTCGATGTCGCCGGTGGAGATCCACTCGACGGCCTTGCGGTCGAACTCCGGGTCGGGCCCGTGCGGCCCGAACTGGCGCGGCCCGCCGAGCTCCAGCGACAGGTGCCCGGTGCCGATGACCGCCACCCGCCGGTCCGCCGGCCAGGACTCCACGAGCTGCCTGATCGTCCGCCCGAGCTGCACGAACCGCTGGGGACGCGGCAGCGGCGGGGCGAAGATGTTGGTGTAGACGGGCACGATCGGCAGGTCGGCCTCGGGGCGCAGGGTGATGATCGGGCACGTGATCGAGTGGTCGATGCGCAGCTCGTTGCTGAAGGCGAGGTCGAAGCCGGCGTCCAGGCCCTCGCGCAGGATGTACGCCGACAGGTCCTCCTGGCCCGTCAGCACCATTCGCGGCAACCCGAACTCGCGTTCCTCGTTGTAGAAGTTCGCGTCGTAGAAGGGGGCCTTGCCGACCAGGAACTGCGGCATGTTGTCCAGCCACAGCTGGTGGAAGTGGTCGGAGCCGACCATCACCAGCACGTCGGGCCGCGCCCTCGTGAGGGTCTCCCTGAACGCCTCCACCTTGCGCACCCACTCGTCGGCGAACGGCGGGCGGTCCTCGCCGGTGGAGGTGCTGGCGCGGTAGTAGAAGGGGTGGTGGGTGGATGCGATGACCGCGACGAGTTCAGCCATGCGTACCTCCGTTGGCGGCATACGGCTCGGGCGGGACGGGACGGTTGTTGAGGTCCACCGAGAGGAAGATGTCGTTGGCCACGGGACGGCGCAGCTCCTCGGCGAGCTGCCCGATCAGCCCGGCCGTCCTGGCCAGCAGCGCGAAGCCGCGCAGCAGCTCCAGCGGCAGCCCCAGGTCGGCCAGCGCCGCGCCGCACGCGCCCGCCCCGTTGAGCGGCAGCGTCCGGCCCAGGATCTGGGGGTGGACGCGGCCGACGGCGGCGAAGAGCGACAGGTGCGGCCCGAACAGGCCCTCCTCGGCCGCGATCTCGAACAGCCGGGCCGTGCGCGGGTCGCCGTCCTTGTGCACGTGGTGACCGAGGCCGGGGACGCGCCCGCCCGCCTCGCGCCGGGCCCGTACGGTCTCCAGCGCCAGGGCGTCCCAGCCGGCGTCGTCGGCCGGGAGGGGGGCCTGGTCCCGCAGCACGTCGTTGAGGAAGCGGCCGCAGTCCTCGGTGACGCCGAGGAAGCGGGAGCCGCCGCCGAGCAGCCCGGCCGCCAGCGCTCCCTGGACGGAGTCGGGCGCCGACAGGTACGTCAGCCGCGTCACGATCGCGGTGGGCGTGAACCCGTGGTCGGCCAGCGCGGCCAGCACGGCCTCGAACACGCGCACCTCGCCGCGGGCCGGGCGGCGCTGCGTGGCCAGCCAGAACGCCAGCTCCCCGAAACCCACCTCGCCCATGACGTCGGCGGCCAGGTCATGGCCGAGCAGGGTGATCGTCTTCAGCGAGGACGCCCCGAGCGCGGTCGGATACTCCTTCGGCTCCCCGCCACGACCGCCGACCCCGAGGACCGCCTCCTCCGCGTTCCCGCCGGTGCCGACCCCGCCGCCGCCGCTCACGACCGCGCCTCTTCGGAGGATCCCGAGGTCGGCTCGGTGCGGGTGAGCCACTTGCGCAGCTCCGTGCCGTGCTCGTCGAGCTCCGGCGGCGGCAGCCGGTAGCCCGCGGGCGTCTCAGAGAACCGGATCGGATGCCGCGTCGTCGGCACGGCCCGCTCCCCCTCCCCCACCACGACCACCGGTTCGAGCCCGAACCGCTCGGCCATCGCGAACCCGCCGTCGATCGTGTTGATCGGCCCGCTCGGCACCCCCGCCTCCACCAGCAGGTCGAACCACTCCTCCGCCCGCCGGGTCACGAGCCGCTCCACGAGGATCGGCCTCAGCTCCTCCCGCCGCGCGGTCCGGTCGGCGTTGCGGGCGAAGCGCGGGTCGTCGGCCACCTCGGGGATGCCCAGCACCTCGCACAGCCTGCGGAACTGCCCGTCGTTGGCGGCCGCGACGATCAGCTCGTGGTCCGCCGTCGGCAGCGGCTCGTACGGGAACACGCTCGGATGCGCGTTGCCCATCCGGTACGGCACCACGTCCCCGGCCACGTACGCCGAGCTCTGGTTGACCAGCCCCGTCAGCGCCGACGACAGCAGGTTGACCTCGACGTGCTGCCCCTGCCCGGTGGCCTCCCGGTGCCGCAGCGCGGCGAGGATGCCGATGACGGCGTGGTTGCCCGCCATCACGTCGAACACCGAGATCCCGGCCCGGTACGGCGGCCCGCCGGGATCGCCGGTCAGGCTCATCAGCCCCGACATGGCCTGCACCATCAGGTCGTACCCCGGCACCCGCGCGCCCGCCCCGGCGCCGAACCCGCTGATGGAGGCGTACACGACGCCGGGGTTCAGGGCCCGCACGGCCGGGAAGTCCAGCCCGTACTTGGCGAGCCCGCCCGGCCGGAAGTTCTCCACCAGCACGTCCGCGCGCCGGGCCAGCTCCCTGGCCGCCTCAGCGTCGCCCGGGTCGCGCAGGTCGAGGGCGATCGACCGCTTCCCCCGGTTGACCCCGAGGTAGTACGTGGACACCTCGCCCCGCGCGGGCGGCGTCCACGACCGGGTGTCGTCCCCGCCGGGCGACTCGACCTTGACGACGTCGGCCCCCAGGTCGGCCAGGAGCATCGTGGCGTACGGCCCCGCCAGGACCCTGGAGAAGTCGGCCACCAGCAGGCCGGACAGCGGCCCCTCAGGCACGATGGAACTCCCCTTCCCGCGTCCGTCCAACGGACAGATGTCCGCTGGGCCCGATCTCATCACCGACGCGAGCCCGCGTCAACCGTCTTGACACGTACGCGAGCGCTCATCACAGTGGCTGTGACCGTATAGCGGACAATCGTTCGCAAGGAGCGTGTGCCATGAACGAGTTCGAGGCCGGACGGCCCGTGGTGCTGCGCGGCGGCACCGTGCTGCCCATGTCACCCAGTGGGAGCAGGCGGGTTCTGCCCCGTACGGACGTCCTCGTGATCGGGGACAGGATCGCCACCGTCGGCCCCGAACTGGAGGCGCCCGGGGACGCGGTCGTGATCGACGCGTCCGGCGGCCTGGTCATGCCGGGCATGATCGACACCCACCGGCACATGTGGCAGACGGCGCTGCGCGGCTACGGCGCCGACTGGACGCTCACCCAGTACTTCGTCTGGTTCTACCTGGAGCACGGCAAGCTGTTCCGGCCCGAGGACATCCACGCCGGCAACACCCTGGCCGCGATCGAGGCGCTGGACGCCGGCGTCACCACCGTCGTGGACTGGTCGCACGGCCTGCGGACCGTCGACCACGCCGACGCCGCCGCCGACGCGCTGGAGTCCGTGCCCGGCCGGTACGTGCTCGCCTACGGCAACATCCAGCAGCCGCCCGCCGAGTGGACGGCCGCGCCCGAGTTCCGCGACTTCGTGCGCCGCCGCGTCTCCGGCGGCGACATGCTCGGCTTCCAGATCGCCTTCGACGTGCTCGGCGACCCCTCCTTCCCGGAGAGGCCCGCGTTCGAGGTCGCCCGCGAGCTCGGCGCCGCCGTCACCACGCACGCCGGTGTGTGGGGCGCCACCAGCGACGACGGCATCCGCCTGATGCACGAGCACGGCTTCATGACGCCGGAGACGATCTACGTCCACGCCGCCTCGCTGTCGGCCGACTCCTACCACCGCATCGCGGCCACCGGCGGCTCGATCTCGGTCTCCACGGAGAGCGAGCAGAGCGCCGGCCAGGGCTACCCGCCCACCTGGGCGGTCCGCGCCCACGGCATCCCGGTGTCGCTGTCCATGGACACCAGCGTGTGGTGGAGCGGCGACCTGTTCTCGGCCATGCGCACCACGCTCGGCGCCGACCGCTCGCGCGAGCACCTGGAGGCGCACGCCAAGGGCGAGACGGTCACGCACTGCGGCCTGCGCGCCGACCAGGTCGTGGAGTGGGCGACCCGGGGCGGCGCCCGGGCGCTGGGCCGCGACGACCTGGGCGTCATCGAGCCCGGCAGGAAGGCCGACCTCGTGCTCGTCAAGAACGAGCACTCGCCGGTGTCGTTCCCGATCCTCAACCCGTTCGGGCACGTCGCGTTCCAGGCCCAGCGCGGCGACGTGCACACCGTGATCGTCAACGGGCGCGTGGTCAAGCACGAGCACCGCCTGCTCGGCGTCGACCTCGCCGGGGCCCGCGCGCGGGTCGAGCGCACGGTCGAGCACCTGCGCTCGACGATGGGCGACGAGGTCTGGGAGAAGGGCATGAACCCGGACATCCCCTCGGCGAAGGTCCTCGACAACCCGTACACGTACACCGACTATCGCAGCGACGCCACCCACCGCCTCTGATCGGCCCCAGTATCGGCCGCTGTGCGGACGGGCGACCGTCTAGAGTCGGATCGAACGGATTCCGAGCGAGGCGAGGGCGTAGATGGCACGTGGTGACACCGGACCTGACTTCATCGAGGCGCTGGCCCGCGGCCTCGATGTCATCAGGGCATTCCAGCCGGGGCGCCCGGTCATGTCCCTGACGGAGGTGGCGACGGCCGCCGGCCTGGCCCGGCCGACGGCCCGCCGCATCCTGCTCACCCTCCAGGAGCTGGGGTACGCCAGGTCGGAGCAGGGCGGGTTCGCGCTCACGCCGCGGGTGCTGGAGCTGGGCGTCACCTACGTCCGCTCGATGGGGCTTTGGGAGGTGGCCAGGCCGCACCTGGAGCGGCTCGTCACCCAGACCAACGAGTCGTCCTCGATCGCGCAGCTCGACGGCTCCGACATCGTCTACGTCGCCCGGGTCGCGGTGCCGAAGATCGTGTCGCTCCAGGTGCAGATCGGCACCCGTTTCCCCGCGCTCCAGACGTCCCTGGGCAAGGTGCTGCTGGCCGCGCTGCCGCCGGCCGAGGTGGAGCGGGTGCTGGCCGAGCCGGGCCGCTCGGGCATCGAGCCGCGCTGGCGTCCGGACGCCAAGGAGCGCGAGGCGGCGCTGCGCGCGGTCCGCGCCAAGGGATGGGCCGCCACGGACGAGCAGCTCGCGCTGGGGATCCGGTCGGTGGCGGCGCCGCTCAGGGACGGGCTCGGCAACGTCATCGCGGCCGTCAACGTCAACGCCCACGCCGCCGAGACGTCCATGGAGAAGCTGACCGAGGAATACCTGCCGCTGCTGCTGACGACGGCCGGCGCGATCAGCGCCGACTGGGCGCTCTACCAGGCGGTCCCGCACGTGACGGCCTCCTGAAACCCGGCCTGGGTCTTGCCGGTTTGGGCAACTCCGCCTTGAATGTGCCCCATACGGGTGATCCAGGAGGGGCCGATGCGTGGTTTACGGGCGTCCGCAGTCGTTCTGTTGATCGTTCTCACGACGTTCGTGGCCGCGGAGCCATCCGTCCCGGCGGTCGCCGGGCCGGGTGACCCGGAGCCGGCCTCGCTGGTCACGCTCTCCGTGCCCGACCGCGCCGCGATGGAGCGGCTGGTGGCCTCGGGAGCCGACCTCACCGAGCGGGTCCGCCCGCAGGCGGACGGCAGCGTCCAGGTGGACGCGGTGGCCACGCCCAGCCAGCTCGCCGCCTACGCCGCGCTCGGCGCGACCCTGGCGCCGGGCACGCCGCCCCAGGCGAAGGCCAAGGCCACCGCCGCCCAGGACCAGCTCGTCATCGAGCGGGCCGTGTGGATGAAGTCCCGCGACGGCTACTTCCTGTCGGTGGAGGCGTCCAGCAGCGCGGGCGAGGCGGCCACGCTCACCGTGGCGTGGAAGGGCAAGGGCGGCTCGACCGGGCAGGCGCCGATGGTCCCGTACGTGGACGCGGGCGCGTACCTGGGCCACCAGTTCAGCACCCCGGTGCCCGCCGACGGCCGGCCGCAGTGGGTCACCGTGACCTCCGCCGTCGGCGGCACGGCCGAGGCCAGGGTCAAGGAGTGGCCCGACGGCGAGCAGCCGGACCGCGCCGGTCCCGGTTACCAGAAGGACTTCGTCACCCAGTACATGCCGCCCGCGCAGCTCAACGAGCGGATCAAGGCGCTGCACCAGCGCTACCCCAAGCTCACCGAGCTGATCACGCTGCCGTACCCGACCAACGGCTACCGGCGGCACGCCCAGGCGCTGATCGGCACGCCGCCCGCCGCCGCCGTCGTGATCACCTCGGACGCGTACGGCTCCGAGGGCGGCAACGACCTGGCCGCCGAGCTGGTGAACCCCGGCGCGCCCGGCCGCCCGCTGCAGGTCACCGTGAACGGCAAGCTCATCACGGTCAGCCTGGCCACCGACGCCTCGGGCGCCCCCGCCAGCACCGCCGCCCAGGTCACCGCCGCGATCAACGCCACCGCGCCGAACTCCACTGGCGGCACCGGCGTCAAGGCCACGACCTACCGCGCCAACGCGGGCGACGGCGTCATGGCGCCCGCGCCGCTCACCCAGCTCAGCGACTTCCTCAACGCGCCCGCGAGCGTCTCCCGCGCGCCCGCCCGGGTGCTGGCCCTGCGGATCGGCGCGCACCGCGACGGCAGCCGCACCGGCGTGCTGGCCTACGCCCAGGAGCACGCCCGCGAGTGGGTGGCGCCGCTCGTCGTGGTCGAGGCGGCCGAGCGGCTGCTGCGCAACTACACCCGCGACAAGGCCACCCGCAGGCTGCTGGAGCGCACCGACGTCTTCATCGTGCCGACCGTCAACCCGGACGGCGCCAACTACAGCTTCTACGACTTCAACGGCCAGCGGAAGAACATGACGAACCACTGCCCAGCGCAGCAGTCCGACCCGGCGCTGCGCAACACCTGGGGCGTGGACGTCAACCGCAACTACGCCGTCGGCTCGCTGTCCGACGGGTACTTCGGCGCCTCGGCCAACTGTCAGAGCGGCACGTACGCGGGCCCCGCCGAGCACTCCGAGCCCGAGAGCCGCAACGTCATGTGGCTGGCCGAGAAGCACCGCAACATCAGGTTCGCGATGAACGTGCACAGCTACGGCGGCTACTTCATGTGGCCGCCCGGCGCGTACCGGCTCGACGGCCGCGTCACCCTGCCCAGGCCCACGGCGCAGCAGGAGGCATACTTCCTGCGCTCGGCCCGCACGATCGAGCAGGCCATCGCCGCCGAGCGCGGCACCGTCATCTGGCCCCAGCAGACCGGGCCCGTGACGGACGTGCTCTACTCCGCGGCCGGCAACTCCGCCGACGAGCTCTGGTACGACCACGGCGTCTACGGCTGGGACTTCGAGGTGGGCGCCGACCTGTGGGACCCCGGCACGCGGACGTGGCAGGCCGTGGGCTTCCAGCCGCCGTTCGCGGAGGGGCACGCGGAGGCGCTGGAGTTCGTGTCCGGGCTGATCTCCCTGGTGGGGGTCGCCGCCGACTACCGGGAACCCTGATCCGCACCCTCTGGAGGACTCCCTTGCGCCTGCCCCCTGCCCTGCTCCCGGCTCTGCTCACCGGGCTCCTCGTGATCCCGCTCGTCCCGCACGCGGTGTCGGCCGACCCGGTCGCGCCGCCGGCCCCGGCCGTGCGCGACTTCGGCAACGGCCCGGAGCGGAACGAGGTCGCCGCCGACGTGCCCGAGCGGGCCGAGGCGCGCGCGGCCGCCCAGTCCGAGCAGCCCGGCACCCTGTCGCACGACCGGGGCTACCCCCGCCGGACCCGGCTGCCG
Source organism: Nonomuraea sp. NPDC052116 (assembly GCF_040680035.1). Taxonomy (NCBI): domain Bacteria; kingdom Bacillati; phylum Actinomycetota; class Actinomycetes; order Streptosporangiales; family Streptosporangiaceae; genus Nonomuraea; species Nonomuraea sp. NPDC052116. The sequence continues at coordinate 96,248 of NZ_JBFAWA010000040.1, forward strand.
CTGCCCCCCGAGAACCCGGCCGACGCCTCGATCAAGCTGGGCCTGGTGCCCCACCACGGCATCGCGCCCCGGCTGAACGACCTGCAGCAGCGCGGCGACCGGGTCAGCGCGCAGGTCATCGGCCGCTCGTACGGGGGCCGCGACCTCTACCTGGTGACCGTCACCGCCCCGGAGAGCGCCGCCGAGACGCGCGAGCAGGAGCGCATCCGCGACCGCATCGAGAACGACCCGGCCGCCGCCGCCCGCGACCGGAAGCTGGTCAAGAGGTACAAGGCGCCGGTCTTCGTCAACGCCAACATCCACGGCAACGAGTGGGAGGGCACCGACGCCGCCCTGCGCGTCATCGAGGAGCTCGCCACCAGCAAGGATCCCAAGGTCGCCGACCTGCTGGCGCGCACCCGCCTGTACTTCAACATCACCGCCAACCCCGACGGCCGCGTCTCCGGCGTGCGCCAGAACGGCGCCGGCTTCGACCTGAACCGCGACTTCGTCACCGCCTCCCAGCCCGAGGTGCGGGCGATGCGCCAGATCATGATCGACGCCCAGCCGGTCACCATGATCGACCTGCACGGCTACGTCAACGGCACGCTCATCGAGCCGACCACGCCGCCGCACGGCGCCAACTACGAGTACGACCTGTTCATCCAGAACACCTACGCCAACGGCCTCGGCATGGAGGCCGCCGTGAACGGGCTGGGCTACACCGTCGAGAAGGACGGCGTGTACCCGGCGCAGATCCCGTTCCGCGACTCCGCGGAGGGCTGGGACGACTGGCCGCCGATCTTCACCCCGCAGTACGCGCCCTTCCACGGCGCGGTGGCCGCGCACACCGTCGAGATCCCGCTGCGGGTCAACGGCTCCGACTACACCCAGCTGCCGGTCGAGGAGCTGCGCCGCCGCTCCGCGATCAACACCGACGTGGCCGCCGCCGCCATCCGGTCCACCTACGCCTTCGTGCGCGACCGGCACGACCGGCTGATCGCCGACCAGATCGAGGTGTTCCGGCGCGGCGCGGCCGGGGAGCGGTCGAAGACGGTGCCGCTCGGCATCGTGCCCGGGTTCGGGCCGGAGGACGTCTACACCACCACCTTCCCGCGGGCGTACGTCATCACCGGCCGGCGCTCGGAGGCGGCCGCCGCGCGCCTGGTGGACCACCTGATCGCGAACGACGTGCGGGTCGAGCGGGCCAGGCACGCGTTCCGGGCGGACGGCAGGACGTATCCGGCCGGGTCGTACGTGGTGGACATGCGCCAGCCGAAGCGCGGCCTGGCCAACGTCATGCTGGAGGCGGGCGCGGACATCTCGCCCAGGGTGGACGCCATGTACGACATCTCCGGCTGGAGCCACGGCCTGCTCTGGGGCGCCGGCGTGGACGGCGTCACGTCCCTGCGCGTGCAGGCCGACCCGGTGAAGGCCGCCGCGCCGACCGGGTCCGTGCCGCGCACGCCCGGGGCGCTCGCGCTCAAGGTGACCGACGCCAAGGACGTCCTCGCGCTGAACGACCTCCTGGCCCAGGGCACGGCGATGACCTGGGCGGACGGCGCGGCCATCGTGCCCGCCTCGGCGCGAGAGGCCGCCCGCGCGGTCTCCGAGCGCTACGGCGTCGCCTTCACCCCGGCGTCCGGCACGGCGTCCGGCGCGCCGCTCTCGCAGGTCAGGATCGCCGCCGCCGCCTCGGCCGACGAGCTCTTCACGCTGCGCGAGCTGGGCTTCGCCGTCACCCCCGTCTCCACGGCGGCCCTCAACGCGGGCTACGACTGGAGCGGGACCGACGTGCTGTTCGTCTCCAGCGGGCTGAGCTACACCGCGCTCAACCCGGCGGCCAGGGCGGCGCTCGACGCGTTCCTGACCACCGGCGGCGTGATCACCCGGGGCGGCACCGGAGCGGCTTTCAACGCCGCCGCCGGGCTGCTCACCGCGACCGCCGTCGCGGGCCGCGGCGACGCCAACGGCGTCGTCCGCGTGCTCTCCACGGGCGGCCCAGTGGGTGGGCAGGTGAGCGGCGGATCGCCGGACCACTCGTTCGTGTACTCGCCGCGCTGGTTCACCGGCCTCGGGCCGGAGGTCACGGTCGAGCAGTCGTACGCGGCCGAGGGCCCGCTGGTCTCCGGCCACTGGCGGCCCGACGCCGACGGCACCGGCGGCCAGGACGCCGCCAGGGGCCAGGCGGCCGTGGTGAGCGGCAGGGACGAGCGGGGCGCGGCCGTGGTGCTGTTCGGCACGGAGCCGATGTTCCGCAACCACCCCAAGGGGCTGTTCCCGCAGGTGGCCAAGGCCCTGTACTGGGCCTCCTCGGTCACCGGCGCGGCCGTCAAGGGGTAGTGACCCGGTCCAGGAGCTCCAGGAGGTGGTGGTACGGCTTGCCGGTGGCGCGGCTCAGGCCGAGCTCGCACGTGCGGTTGACCGAGGCGTGGGCGGCGAAGTCCTCCCGCGCCACGGCGGCGGCCTCCGCCCGGGTGGCGGAGGCGGTCAGCTCGGGGTGGAGCAGGCCGCGGTCACCGGCGAAGGCGCAGCACTGCCAGCCGTCCGGCACGACGACCCGTTCGGCGACGGTCTCGGCGACGCGGGTGATGGCGGCGTCGAGGCCGAGCCGGGTCGAGGAGCAGGTCGGGTGCAGGGCCAGCGAGGGCAGCCGGCGGGCGGCGGGCAGGCGCGGCAGGAGGTGCTCGGCGGTGAAGGCGACCGCGTCGAGCACCCGGATGGCCGGCGAGGCCGCGGCGGTGAGGCGCTCGAAGCCCTCGGTGCAGGAGGCGGCGTCGCTGACGACCGGGATCCGGCCGCCGTCGGTGGCCGCCGCCAGCGCGTCCCGGACCCGGTGGCGCATCACCTCGTAGCCGTCCGCGAGGCCCTTGGACGACCACGGCGTGCCGCAGCACAGGCTGCCGATCCCGTCGGGCACGAGCAGCCGCACGCCCGCCCGCTCGGCCAGGCTGAGCAGGGCGGCCATCGCGCCGGGGCCGCCCTCGGCGGGGGCGAACAGGGTGTTCAGGCAGGACGGGACGAAGACGGCGTCGGCGTCCTCGGCCGGGACCGGGCGGCGGGGTGTCCCGCCCCGGGGCAGGTCGCGACTCCACTGCGGGACGGCGTCCTGGCCCGCCACGGCGCGGGCGGCCTTGCTCGCGCCCTCGGCGAGCGGGGCCGGCGCCGCGGCGGCGGCGTCGAGGGCCAGGTTCATGGCCCGGGTGACGCCGTTCCAGTGCTTGGCGGCGGACTTCCAGCCCGCGCGGGCGGCGCGGCCGTGGCGCTCTTCGCGCAGGCGTTTGGTCAGGTCGCCGGTGTTGATGAGGACGGGGCAGGCGGTGGCGCACATGCCGTCCACGGCGCAGGTGTCCACGGCGTCGTAGCCGTACTCCTCCTCCAGCCGTTTCGCCAGCGCGTGGTCGCCCGCCTCCTGGGCGGCGGCCAGCTCCCGCCGGAGCACGATGCGCTGGCGCGGCGTGGTGGTCAGGTCGCGGCTGGGGCAGACGGGCTCGCAGTAACCGCACTCCACGCACCGGTCGACCTCGGGCTCGACGGTGACGACGTTCTTGAGGTCGCGCAGGTGGGCGTGCGGGTCGTCGGTGAGGACGACGCCGGGATTGAGCGTGGCCGCGGGGTCGCACAGGCGCTTGACCTCGCGCATCACCTCGAACAGCTCGTCGCCGTACTGGCGGCGGACGAAGGGGGCCATGACGCGGCCGGTGCCGTGCTCGGCCTTGAGCGTGCCGCCCCGGTCGAGCACGGCGGCGACCATGTCCTCGGTGAAGTCGGCGTAGCGCTCCAGGTCGGTGTCGAAGCGCTCGTTGAGCATGAAGTGCAGGTTGCCGTCCTTGGCGTGGCCGAAGATCACGCTGCGCTCATAGCGGTGCTTGGCGAACAGGCCGGCCAGGTCGTCGCACAGGTCGGCCAGGACGGGCACCGGGACCGCGACGTCCTCCAGGAGCGCGGTGGTGCCGCTGGGCCGGGCGCCGGCGACGGAGGCGTACAGGCCCTTGCGGATGTGCCACAGAGCGGCCCGGCCGCCCGCGTCCCTGCTCAGCCGCGCCGGGGCGGCCAGGTCGAGCGTGGCGAACAGCCGCTCGGCCGTGCGCTCGTGCTCGGCGAGCGCTTCGGGGTCCGACTCCTGCCACTCGACCAGGAGCGCGGCGTGGTCCCGTACGGTCAGCGTGCGCAGGACGTCGTCGGCCCTGGGGTCCCGCTGGGCCACCCGCAGGGACTCGGCGTCCAGCAGCTCGACGGCGGCGGGTCCGGCGGTGACGAGCTGTGGCATCGCCGCCATCGCCCGGCGCAGCGTGGGGAAGACGAGCAGGCCGGTCGCGGCCAGGCGGTGCGCCGGGACCGTGCGCAGGACCGCCTGCGCGACGAAGCCCAGGGTCCCCTCGCTGCCGATCGCGAGGTGGGCGAGGATCTGCGCGGGCGTGTCGTGGTCGAGGAAGCTGTTGAGCCCGTACCCCATGGTGTTCTTCAGGGAGAACTGGGCGGTGACGCGCCGCACCGACTCGGGGTTGCCGCGGACCCGGTCGCGCAGCCGTTCCAGGCCCTGCGCCAGCTCGGGCTCCAGCGCGCGCAGCCGCGCGTCGGCGTCGGGGGCGGCGGTGTCGACGACGGTGCCGCTGGGCAGCACGAGGACCAGCGACTCCAGCGTCCGGTACGTGTTGGCGTGGGTGCCGCAGGTCATGCCGCTGGAGTTGTTGGCGACGACGCCGCCGATCGTGCAGGCCGACTCGCTGGCCGGGTCCGGGCCGAGCTTGCGGCCGTGGGCGGCCAGCCGGGCGTTGACCTGGCGCAGCACGGCGCCCGGCTGCACGCGGACCCGGACGCCGCCGTCGAGCACCTCGATGCCGCGGAAGTGCCGACGGGTGTCGACCAGCAGGTGCTCGCTCACGCCCTGCCCGCTCAGGCTGGTGCCGCCGGAGCGGAACGTCAGCGGCAGCCCGGTCCGCATGAGCGCCGCCACCTGCTCGGCGCTCTCCGGCACCAGGACCGCCTGCGGGGTGAGCAGGTAGTGGGAGGCGTCATGGGCCATGCCGAGCCGGTCGGTGGCCCGCGTACGGGTGATCCCGGGCACGGCGGCCTCGACCGCCGCCAGGACGGCGGGGTCCGGGGCGGTCAGCCGCCGCTTCTCGGAATGGGTGACGCTCATATCTGTCCTTACCGCTCTGTCCTTACCGCTCTGTCCTTAGCGCGGGCCCAGGACCTGCTGGCGCTGGCTGCCGAGCCGGTCGATGCCGAGTTCGATCACGTCGCCGGGCTGGAGCCAGACGGGCGGGTTGTGGCCCATGCCGACGCCGGGCGGGGTGCCGGTGTTGATCAGGTCACCGGGCTCCAGCACCATGAACTGGCTCAGGTAGTGCACGATGACGTACGGGTCGAAGATCATCGTCTTGGTGGTGCCGGTCTGCCGGCGCACGCCGTTGACGTCGAGCCACATGCCCAGGTTCCTGACGTCGGGGATCTCGTCCGGGGTGACCAGCCACGGGCCGGCGGGGTTGAAGGTCTCGGCGGACTTGCCCTTGGACCACTGGCCGCCGCGCTCCATCTGGAAGGCGCGCTCGCTGACGTCGTTGACCACGCAGTACCCGGCGATGGCGCCCGCGGCCTCCTCGACCGAGTCCAGGTAGGAGGTGCGCCTGCCGATCACGATGCCGAGCTCGACCTCCCAGTCGGGCTTGGTCGAGCCGCGCGGGATGCGCACCTCGTCGTACGGACCGATCAGGGTGTTGGGCGACTTGGTGAACAGGATCGGCTCATCCGGCACCGCCTGGCCGGTCTCGGCGGCGTGGTCGCTGTAGTTCAGCCCGATGCACAGAATCTGGTGCGGCCGGGCGATCGGCGCGCCGACCCGCTCACCCGCGAACGCCCGCACCTCACCCCGGGCCACCCGGTCAGCCAGCAACGCGATGCCGCCCGCGGCGAAGAAACGCTCGTCGAAATCGGGCGTGATGTCCGAGACGTCGATGTAGTGGGACTCGTCCACGCGGACGACGGGCTTCTCGGCGCCGGGCGCGCCGATGCGCATCAGGTACAACGCTTTCTCCGTGTTCGGGTCGAGAGGGTACGGGCGAGGTTCATGAGGTCTCCCGCCCGGCGACGATGCCGCGGATGGCGGCCAGGTCGTCGACGAGCGACTCCAGCGGCGTCCGGTAGGCCAGCCCGCTGACGCTGACGGCGCCGCTGGGCACGGTGGGCGAGGTCAGGTAGGCCAGGACCGCCACGCAGTTGACGCCCGGCTCGTTCTCCTGGTCGTCGACGGCGTAGCCCTGCTCGCGGATGCGCACGAGCTCGGCGTGCAGCCGCTCCACCGTGCCGATCGAGCGCCCGGTCGGCAGCTCCAGCCGCCGCTCCCCCACCCATTCGCGCACCGCGTCCTCGGTGCGCAGGGCGTCGGCGAGCAGCGCCTTGCCGACGGCGGTGCAGTGTGCCGGGTTCCGGCCCCCGACGACGGAGGTCAGCCGGACGGCCCCGTCGGACGGGTCGAGCTTGGAGCGGTAGACGACCGAGGTCCCCTCCAGCACGGCGTAGTGCACGGTCTCGCCGTAGCGGTCGCACAGGGCCCGCAGGATCGGCGTGACCCGCACGTGGTCCGGCCGGGCCTCGTGGTGGGCGAAGGCCATCCGCAGGAACTCGTCGCCGAGCACGTACCGCCCGTGGCCGTGCTGCGCGGCGAATCCGGCGCGGCGCAGCGACGCCAGGGCACGGTGGACCGTCGGCTTGGGGCTGGCCACCGCTCGGGCCATCTCCTCCAAGCCGATACCGTCGGGGTGGCGAGCCAGCTCGGCAAGGACCGCGAGCACGCGGTCGGATCCGACGAGCTTGGACTCGGCAGCCATCTCGGACATGTTCCGAACGTTAGACTATCGTTCCGAAAAGTGAAAGTTGGCCCCCCTCTCTGGGCCCTTCACCTCAGCCGGTTTGAGCATCGCCACGACGAGGCGCCGCACCCGAATCGCATTGCCCACCAGGCGCCACCCCCAGGACTCCCGACCTTCAGGACGGCTGAAGCTTGCGCTAGGCTTCAGTCACCCTGAAGGTTGGAGGTTGAGGAATGCTGGAGCATGTCCTGCTGTCGGTGCACGTCCTGGCCGGCATCGTGTTCGTGGGAGGCTCGGCCGTGGCGACGAGCCTGTTCCCCCGCTACGTGCCGGTCGCGAGCGGCGGGCAGGGCGACGGGCAGGGCGACGGGCAGGGCGAGCCGCCGCCGGGTCCGGGCGAGCGCAACCGGAGTGTCGCGGTCGCGCTGCACCGCATCACCGGGGGCTACGCCGCCTTCGGGCTCATCGTCCCCTTGGCCGGGATCATCCTGGCGAGCGTGCAGGGCCGGATGGGCGAGATCTGGATCACCGTCTCCATGATCCTCACGGCCGTCGCGGGGGCCCTGCTGGCCACGCAGATCTACCCGCGCCAGCGCGCCGCGCTCAGCGAGCCCGGCGACGAACGGCCGCTGCGCGTGATGTCCATGCTGGCCGGCTTCTACAACCTGGCCTGGGCGGTCGTCGTGGTCCTGATGATCGTACGGCCCGGCGCGGGGGACTGACCCGCCATGCGCCTGCTCCGCATCGCGGCCGCCGTCGAGGCCGCCTCCCTCGTGCTCCTGCTCGGCAACCTGTTGACCGTGCACGCCAAGGTGATCACGACGTTCTGCGGCCCGCTGCACGGCACCGCCTACCTCGCCGTGATCGCGGCCACCTGGACGGTCCAGCCGGCCGCCCGCCTGCTCGCGTTCGTCCCGGGGATCGGCGGGCTGCTCGTCCTGCGGACCGCGCGCGCCCGCGCCGGGGGCTGAACTCGGCCTTATCCGGCCCTCTTTATCGTTCCACCATGAGGTCGAACAGAGCGGGGTTCCCGGTGCCGGTCTCCGTGGCGCTCCTCGTTCTCGGCACGGTGATGGGCTTCGCCGCCCGTACGCCCGCGTGGACCGCCGTGGACGCCGCCGTGAGCGACGGGGTGCAGTCGCTCCGGAGCCCGTGGCCGACCGCGGTGGCGCAGGTCCTGAACGTGGGGTTCGGCACGGTCATGGGCCCGCTCCTCGCCGCCGCCCTCGTCGTGGGGGTGGCCGTCGCGGGCCGGCCGCGGGCCGCCGGGCGCGTGCTGGTGGTGATCGCCGCCGGGTGGGGCGTCAGCTGGGTGCTCAAGACCGTCGTCGCCCGTTCCCGGCCCCCGGTCTCCGACTCCCTGGTGTACGGCCTCGGCTCCGGCAGCTTCCCCAGCGGTCACGTGTGCCTGACCCTGTCGATCGTGATCGCCGTCGCGACCCTGGTCAGGCGCACCCGCTTCCACCGGCCGGTGCTGGCGGCGGGCTTCGTGCTCGTGGGCGTCCAGATGCTGGCGCGGGTCTACCTGGGAGCGCATTACGCCACCGACACGCTGGGATCGATCGTCGTGGCCCCCGCCGCGATCCACCTGGCGTTGAACGCGCGCCGGCTGGGGCTGTCCGACCCGCCGTGGAGACGCCGGCCGGCCCGCCCCGCGGCGGCGGAGCAGGGCGGTGGCGACGCCGGCTCCCCGGCGTCGGACACGTGCTCCAGCCGGTAGCCGGCGCCCAGATGCGCCGCGACGTCGAAAACCCGCACCGGACGGATCAGGCACTCGTGTCGAGTTCCCACCGCTTGCCCGTCGGCAGGTCCACCACCCGCAGTTCCGGGCCCGCCAGGGCCACAGCGTCGGAGGCGCTCCCCCGCTTCCCCTCCGAAGAAGACGACCCGGCCGCCCGCCGTGGTGAAGACGTAGGCGTTGTTGGGCCATACGAGGGTCCGCCCGGACGGCACGACCGTCATGGACAGGCCGGGCGCGAGGTCGAGTGTCCGCCCCCACGTCAGGCGCTCCGCCCGCCGGAATCCGAGAGCTCGGGCCCGGCGGGCCATGCCGCGCGTGGGCACGTACAGCGGTGTGGTGTCCTTGGCCGGGAAGTGGCGCAGCGCGCGCAGGTCCCAGTGGTTGGTGGCCAGGTTGGTGACCACGACGGCGGTGAGCGGGGGAAGGTCGCGAACGCGCAGGCCCAGCGGTTCGCCGCGGCGCAGCCACCACCGTTCGGTGAACCAGGGGTCGGTGAGGACGGCGTGGCCGTCGAGTTCGAGCAGGACGCAGGAGTTGACCACCCGCGTCATCGCAACGGTCGGCTTGATCATGCCGCAACCGTGCCGGTTAATGTACACATGAAGTCAAGCGAGGGGATGGCCATCGGAGAGCTGGCGGAGCGGTTCGGCCTGGACACGCATGTCCTGCGCCATTGGGAGAGCATGGGCCTGCTGGCACCCGCGCGGCGCGCGGGCGGTCAGCGTGCCTACGGGCGGCGCGATCTCGAGCGGGTGGCGCTGATCCTGATGGGCAAGGAGGCCGGCTTCACGCTGGGCGAGTTGCGCGTGCTGCTGTCCGCCGCCGATCCGATGGACCACCGTGATCTGCTGCGCCACCACGTTCAGGAGCTCGAACGGCGCATCTCACGGGCCCGGGCCGCCAAGGAGCTCGTCGAGCACGCCCTCGCCTGCCCGCACAGCTTCGCCGAGTGCGAGCACGCCCGCGAGCAGATCGCCACCCGCATCCCGGAAACCATGGATAAGTGATCAACATGACCAGACTCCCCGAACACGTCCTCGTGACCGGAGCCGCCGGCAACATCGGCCAGGTGCTGCGGCGCACGCTGCTGCCCAAGATCGCGCGGGTGCGCCTGTCCGACCTCCGCGACGTCGGCCCGCTCGCCGCGCACGAGGAGTTCGCACCGGCCGACCTCCTGGACCTCGACCAGGTGCGGGCGGCCGTCCGGGGCACCGAGGCGGTGATCCACCTCGGGGGCGTCTCCGACGAGGCCGGGTTCGACGCGATCAAGGGCCCCAACCTGGAGGGCGTCTACAACGTCTTCGAGGCGTGCCGAAGGGAGGGCGTCCGGCTAGTCGTCAACACCAGCTCCAACCGCATCACCGGCTTCCACCCGGCGGGGGCGACCCTCGACGGGGAGGAGGCCGTGCGGCCCGACGGCCTGTACGGCGCGGCCAAGGCGTTCGGGGAGGCACTGGGCAGCCTGTACGCCGACCGCTTCGGCCTCGACGTGATCTCCGTACGCGTCGGCTCCTTCGAGGAGCGCCCCACCGAACCGCGCCACCTGCACACCTGGCTGAGCCACGACGACGCGGCACGGCTCTACGGCGCCTGCCTGACCGCGCCGCCCGGCTCGGGACACGTGGTCGTCTACGGCGTCTCGCGCAACACGCGGTCGTGGTGGACGCAGAACGCGGCGGCGGGTGCCCTCGGATACCGGCCGATGGACGACGCGGAGGACTTCGCGGCCGAGCTGGACGCCTACACCGAGCCCCATCAGGGAGGCCGGTACACGCGCTACGAGTACGGCGGATGGGCCACCCGGCCCGGCGACACCCGCTGACTGGAGCCGTTCCGCGATACGCGCTAGCCTTCCATGAAGCGGAACAGGGAGGCGAGGGTAGTGGCGGACGGGCAGTCCCCGGTGGGGAGCGTCGATCGCGCGCTGCTGATCTTGCAGGAGATCGGCAAACACAGCAGAGGCGTTACGCTCGACGAGCTCGCCACCAGGCTCGGGCTGCCCAAGAGCTCGTTGCACCGGCTGCTGGGGGCCCTGAAGCATCGGGGGTTCGCCGCGCAGCCGGAGCCCAGCGGGCCGTACTTCCTCGGCACGGAGATGCTGGCCACGGCCTTCAGGTTCTACGAGACGATGGACCTGCGCAGCCTGGTGCGGCCGCTGCTCCTGCGGTTGAGCGACGAGTTCGCCGAGACGGTGCACATGGCCATGCTGGACGGCGGCGAGGTCGTCTACCTGGACAAGGTGGAGGCGGTGCGGACGATCACGATGACGTCCGTGGTGGGCGGCCGCAACGCCGCCCACTGCACGGGCGTCGGCAAGGCGCTGCTGGCCTGGACGTACCCGACGGACGAGGCCGTCAAGGCGTGGGCCGCCCGGTACGGCCCGCTGGCCATCAGGACCCGTAACACCATGACCAACCCCGCCAAGCTGGCCACCCACCTGGACCAGGTGCGCACGCGCGGCTACGCGCTCGACCTGGAGGAGAACGAGCCGGGCGTGCGCTGCGTGGCGGTCCCCGTCTTCCTGGGGAGGACGGCGCCGGTCGCGGCGGTGAGCGTGACGGCGCTCAAGGACCGGATGTCGCCGGCCAGGATGGAGGAGATCGGCGAGAAGCTGCGGCAGGCGGTCGCCGAGCAGGCGTGAGGCGCGCGGGCGCGGCGCTCCTGGCCGCCTTCACCACGCTCCCCGCCGGCCCGTACCGCGACCTCAGCCCTTGACCGCGCCGGTCAGCGCCTGGACGAAACGGCGCTGGCCGAACAGGAACACGGCCAGCACCGGCAGCGTGGTCAGCACCGTGCCGGCCATGATGGCCGGCCAGTCGGCCCGGTGCTGGCCCTGGAAGGTCGTCAGCCCCGCCTGCACCGTGTAGTTGGCCTCGGAGTTGATCGCCACCAACGGCCAGAACAGGTCGTTCCAGGCCGTGATGAACGTGATCACGGCCAGCGCCGCCATCGCCGGCCTGGCCACCGGCAGCACGACCCGGAAGAACACGCCGAAGCGCGAGCAGCCGTCGATCCGCGCGGCCTCCTCCAGCTCCTTGGGGAACGACTGGAAGAACGAGGTCATCAGGTAGATGCCCACGGCGGAGGCCAGCGACGGCACGATCAGTGCGCCGAGCGTGTCGGTCAGCCCGGCCTCGCTGAAGATCAGGAACGTCGGGATGACCGTGAGCTGGAACGGGATCAGCGCGGTCGCGATGACCAGGATCAGCACCGTCTTGGAGCCGGCGAATTTGATCCTGGCGAAGGCGTACCCGGCCATGCTGCACAGCACGAGCTGGGCCGCCACGATGACGCCAGAGACGATCACGCTGTTGAGGAACCAGCGCGGGAAGTTCGAGCGCTCGACGACCGTACGGTAGCCGCCCAGGTCCACGGCCTCGGGCCAGATCGCCGGCGGGAACCGGTTGAGCTCGGCCTGGGTCATGACGGAGCTGAGCAGCAGCCACACGAACGGCAGCACGACCACCGCCGACATCGGCACCAGCACCAGGTGCCACTTGCTGGGCCATCTCATCCGGTGGCTCCCCTCCGCCGCGCGATCAGCAGGCCCGTGACGATCAGCACCAGGGTGCCGGCGAACAGCACGTACGCCACGGCCGCGCCGTACCCGGCGGTGTTGAAGGTGAAGGCGAGCTGCCAGACGTAGTAGACGATGGTCACGGTCGCGTTGGCCGGGCCGCCCTTGGTGGTGGTCATGACCAGGTCGAAGAACTGCAGCGCGTCGATCATGCCCCACACCGTCAGGAAGATCGTCATCGGCCGTACCGACGGGACGATGACGTGCCTGAAGGTGGTCCACGACCCCGCTCCGTCGATCGCGGCGGCCTCCAGCACCTCCTTGCTGATCTCCTGGATGGCCGCCAGGTAGATGACCACGGCGAATCCGAACCGCGTCCAGAAGAAGATCAGCGTGAGCACCGGCATGGCCTGCGACGGGTCGCTCAGCAGCCCCTGCACCGGCAGTCCGAGCTTGACGAGCAGGCCGTTCATCAACCCGAAGTCGCGGTCGAAGATGTAGCCCATGAGCAGCCCGGTGGCGGTGGCCGAGACGATGTACGGCACCAGGAAACAGGTCCGGTAGAACCCGATCCCGCGGACCTTCCTGTTCAGCAGCACGGCCACGACCAGCCCGGTGACCAGGGAGGCCGGGATGTAGAGCACCAGCAGCAGCCCGGTGTTGGCCACCGCCTGGAGGAACACGGGGTCGTCGAGCAGCGCCCGGTAGTTGGCGAGCCCCACGTTCGTGCCGGGTGTCATCAGGTCGGAGTCGGTGAACGACAACGCCAGCGCCCAGGCCATGGGCACGAGCGAGAAGCCGAGGATGACCAGCGACGCGGGGCCCGCGAACGACCAGCCGGCGACGTTGTCGCCGAGCCTGCGCCGGTCGCGGGGCTGCCGGTGCCCGGTGCGGGCGGCGCTGAGCGCGGTGCTGCTCATGATCCCGGTACGGCCAGCGCGGCGTCCGCCTTGCCGGCCGCCTGGTCCAGGGCGGTCTTGGCGTCGCTCTTGCCGAGCAGCGCCTGGGCGATGGCCTCGGCCACGAAGGCGGAGACCCGGGGGTACCGGGTGGTCGGCGGCCGGACCCGTTTGGCGTTGGCCAGGTTCGCCGAGATCACCTCAATGCCCGGATATTTCGCGACATAGTCCTTATAGCCGGGCAGTTTGGTGATCGACTCGCGGATCGGCAGCGAGCCGGTGTCGCCCATCCACTCCAGCTGCTGCTCGGCCGCCGTCAGCCAGGCCAGGAACGTGGCCGCGGCCTTGACCCGGCGCTCGTCGTGCTCGAACACCACCCAGTTGTCCGGCCCCGAGATCGTCTCGTGGTTCCCGTCGGTGCCGGGCAGCTGCGCGACGCCGTAGTCGACCTTGGCCGCCTGCAGGTCGGGCAGCACCCACGGACCGGTCATGAACATGCCGAGCCGCCCCGACTCGAACAGCTTCTGCCCCTTCTCCGCCGGGCTGGAGTCGAGGTAGACCGACTTGTCGACCACGGCCATGTCACGCAGCCTGCCGAGCGCCTGCTGGCCGGCGGCGGAGTTGAAGGCGGCCTTCTTGTGGTCGGGGGTGAGGATGTCGCCGCCGGCCTGCCAGAGCATCGGCCACAGGCCCCAGACCGCCTCCTCGCCGCCGCTGATCGGCCAGGTGGCGCCGAAGACGCCGTCCTTGGCGCTGGTGACCTGCTTGGCCTTGGCCCGGAAGTCGTCCCAGGTCCAGTCCGGTCCGGGCGCCTCGACACCGGCCTTGGCCAGCAGTTTCCTGTTGTAGAGGACCACCATGTTGTCGACCACGGCGGGGAAGGCGATGACCTTGCCGTTGACGGTGACGGACTCCCGCTCGCTGGCCCAGAAGTCCTGCCAGTTGATCGCCGGGTCCTTGACGACCTCGGTGAGGTCGGCCGTCTTGGGGTTCCTGGCGATGTTGGGGGCCCAGGAGCCGTACAGGTAGGCGATGTCGGGATAGGCGTCGGAGGCCAGCGCGGCGGTGAGCTTGGGCAGCATCCCGTCGGCGGTGGCCCCGCCGGACTCGGTCTTCACCTTGACGCCGGGGTGGCTCTGGTTGAACCGCGCGACCAGCTTCTCGATCGACTTGGCGGAGTTGTCCTCCTGGCCGTGCCAGATCGTGATCTCCACGGGGCCGCCGGCCGCCTGCTCCTGGCCGCCGCCCGAGCAGCCGGTGACCGCCAGGGCGAGGAGCACGGCGGCGACCGGCGCGCGCCTCATCGGACACCCTCGGGGAGCAGGTCGCCGTGGGCGGCGATCATGTCGTCCACGAGGTCGTGGATCTGCTGGAGCGTCAGCGTGGCCGAGGCGTTCGGGTCGAGCATGACGGCGTGGTAGACGTGGTCGCGCCGGCCCTCCAGCGCCGCGCGCACGGTCAGCTCGCCGACATTGAGGAACGTCCGGTTCAGCGCGGCGAGCTGGGGCGGCAGCGCGCCGATGCGGGTCGGGCGCATCCCGGCCCGGTCCACCAGGCACGGCACCTCGACGCAGGCGTCTTCGGGCAGGTTGGAGATCAGGCCGCCGTTGCGCACGTTGCCGTGCACGACCCTGGGGGTGCCGGTCTCGATGGAGTGGATGACGTCCGAGGCCAGCTCCCCGGCGGGGGCGATCTCGACGCCCTCCCCGGCGGCCAGCCGCCGCCTGGTCTCCTCGTACGTGCCGAGGTTCTCCGCCGACCACCGCAGGTAGATCTCGACGGGGATGCGGAAGTGCTCCACCTGGTCGTCGTGGTGCAGGAACCAGGGCAGGTACTCCGAGCCGTGCTCGCTGCTCTCGGTGGGGAAGTGACCGAACCGGCGGTACATCTCCACCCGCACGGTACGGCGCAGCTCCGGGTCGCGGGCGATGACCTCGTCCAGCACCGGATACAGGTCCCTGCCCTTGTGCTCGAACTTCAGCACGAACGCCTGGTGGTTGGCCCCGGCGGTGACGAACGACACCTCTTCCTCCGGCACCTCGACGAGCGAGGCCAGCCGGGCCTGGGTGTCGCGTACGGAATGGCAGAGCCCGACGACGTTCCTGAACGCGGTCCCCTCGTAGACGGCGCGGGGGATCATCGCCATCGGGTTGGTGTAGTTGAGCAGCAGCGCGTGCGGAGCCAGTTCGGCCAGGTCCGTGCCCAGGGCCACCATGACCGGGATCGTCCGCAGCGCGCGGAAGACGCCGCCGACGCCGAGGGTGTCGGCGATCGTCTGCCGCAGCCCGTAGCTGCGGGGGATCTCGAAGTCGACGCGGGTGGCCGCGTGCCCGCCGACCGCGATCTCGTTGATCACGTAGTCGGCGCCGTCCACGGCGGCCCGCCGGTCGAGGTGCGCCTCCACCTTGGCGCCCAGGCCCAGCTCGGCGACCATCCAGTTCGCCATGGCCTCGGCCGTGGCCAGCCGCTCGGCGTCGATGTCGTGCAGGACGAGGGTGGACTCCCCCAGCTCGGGGAAGGTCAGGATGTCGGAGAGGACGTTCTTGGTGAACTCGACGCTGCCCGCGCCGATGAACACGATGCGTGCCATGGGGCTGTTTCCCTCCATTGAGCACGGCGGGCATGGGCCCGCTGCGTGCGGGTGAGTATAACCACGCATCCACCATGCAGACCAGGATTCCACCATTCGGAAAATGGTGGTTTAGCGGATATCGCTGGCGAGGTGTCTGCTCTTATGGGATTCTCAACATCAAGATCGGATCGATCACCTCGTCAGCCATAGATTTCCCTTATCACGGAATAGCATTCCGTATCGCGGAAGGACCAATGCCTTGAACCTCCGGACGCTCTTAACCCGGCTCGCCGTGGCCACGGCCCTGATACCGGCCTCCGCGACGCTCCTCGCGACCCCCGCCCAGGCGGCGTCGGCGGCGATCTGGCGTCCGCCGGTGGACAGCCGCTGGCAGTACCAGCTCCAGGGCAGCAAGACCTACGCCGCCACCGGCGGCGTCAACGTCGAGATCTGCGGGGTCCCGCAGAGCGGCGGCGCCTGCGTGCGGCCGACCGTCTTCGACATCGATCTGTACGCCGCCGAGGAGGTCGCCGGCGACAACAGGACGCTCAACACGGCGGCCGTCAAGGCCATCCACGCCCGCGGGGCCAAGGCGATCTGCTACATCGACGCCGGCTCGATCGAGGACTTCCGGCCCGACTACCAGCAGTTCGTGGACTTCCACAAGAAGAACGGCGACTCCCTGCTGGGCAAGCCCTTCAGCGCCGAGTTCCCGAACGAGCGCTGGGCGAACATCAACAACGACAAGGGCCAGCGCGACTTCCTGCTGAAGATGATGGCGGCCCGCGTCGACAAGTGCGTCCAGGCGGGCTTCGACGGGGTCGAGTTCGACGTCGTCAACGCCCACGAGGAGGGCAAGTCGGTCACCGGCTGGACCGTCTCCCCCGCCACCCAGCTCGTCTACAACCGCGCGCTGGCCGGCCTGGCCCACGACCGGGGCCTGTCGGTGGCGCTGAAGAACGACCTCAGCCAGGCCGAGGAGCTGGTGTCGTCCTTCGACTACGCGGTCAACGAGGAGTGCTTCCAGTTCGACGAGTGCTCCGAGCTGAGCGTCTTCGTCAAGGCGGGCAAGCCCGTGTTCCATGTGGAGTACGAGACCGCGCCGGCGAGCTTCTGCGCCGGGTCGAAGACGCTGAAGTTCAACTCCCTCAAGAAGCCCGAGGACTACTCGCTCTTCGACAAGCCGTACAAGCCGTGCAGGTAACGGCGACCCACCGCCACATCCCGGCCCGCACGCCGCAACGGCGGCCTGCGGGCCCCGGCCCGACCGGCGCGCCGTAACGGCATCCCCCAGGCCGCATCCTGGCCCGCGCGCCGCAATGACGGCCCGCGGAACCCGGCCCGGCCGGCCCGACGCAGCGGCGGCCCGCGAGGCACGGCCCGGCTCTTCGGCGGCCACGCCACGCGGCCGCACCGACGACCGGCCGGTCGCCACATCGCACCGCCGGCAACCGCCGACCGCGCGGGCCGGCCGCTCCTCGCGACCCCGCTCGGCGGCGTGCGAGCCGTCGACGTGGTGGAAGGCGGCGAACCGGGCGGCGTCGTGACGTTCCAGGTGCGCCTCCGGCCCGCCGGGCCGGAGGCCGGGCGCCTCCGGCCGGGGCCGCCGCCCCCACGGGTCGCCGACTCTCATGCCTCGCTCCTCGTTCTGTGATGCGGAATGAAGTTCCAAATCCGTGCCAGAACACCAGGAAGCGAGATCGCTGTCAAGAGGCAGCACAGTTCCACATTTCGGAACGCTGGTGCACGATTCGGAATCGGTGCTATTTTCGGGGAAATCTTCCGAAGGGGCGGTCCACCGATGTACCCCGAACTCGACACTCCGGCGCTCGTCATCGACCTCGACGCGGTCAGGGCCAACATCATGGAGATGGCCGAGTCGGCCGCCAAACACGGCGTCAGGCTGCGGCCCCATATCAAGACGCACAAGATGCCCGAGCTGGCGCGGATGCAGCTCGACGCCGGGGCCGGCGGCATCACCTGCGCCAAGCTGGGCGAGGCCGAGGTGATGGCCGACGCCGGGATCGACGACATCCTGCTGGCCTTTCCCGTCTGGGGCGAGCCCAAGCTGCGCCGCCTGGCCGCGCTGCGCGAGCGCGCCAGGATACGGGTCAGCCTCGACTCCCCCGAGGTGGCCGCCGGGCTCGGCCGGCTGGGCGGTCCGCCGGTGGAGGTGCTGGTGGAGGTGGACACGGGTCAGCACCGGCTGGGCCGCCCGCCCGGCCGTCCCACCGCCGAGCTGTGCGCCCGGGACGGCATCGAGCTGCGGGAGATCAGCGTCGGCTGCACCCCCACCGCCCGGCACGCGGCCGGCGTGGCGGGCGTGACCGAGATCCGGCCGGGCACGTACATCTTCAACGACACCGCGATGATGCGCCTGGGCGTGGCCACCGAGCGGACCGCGGCGGCCCGCGTGCTGACCACCGTCATCGCCAGGCCGACACCGGAACGGGTCGTCTTCGACGCGGGCACCAAGTGCCTGACCTCCGACGGGTACGGCACGCCCGGCTGGATCAGGGCCGTGGGCCTGCCGTACCTGCACATGGAGTTCCTCAACGAGGAGCACGCGGTCGCGCACCTGGAGCCGGGGCATCACGGCGAGCTGCCGGTCGGCACGCGGGCGCAGCTCATCCCCAGCCACGCCTGCTCGGCCCTCAACCTCTTCGACCTCGCCTACGGCGTCGAGAACGGGCAGGTCACCACCGAACTCCGCGGCGCGGCCCGCGGCGCGGTCCGCTGACGAAGGAAGGGACATCATGCGGGGACTGGCCGGCAAGCGGGTGCTGATCAGCGGCGGGAGCAGCGGCATCGGCGCCGCCACGGCCCGCAGGTTCCTGGAGGAAGGGGCCAGGGTCGTGCTCGGCGGGCTTCAGCAGGAAGAGGTGGACGGCGCGGTGGCGGAGCTGTCCGCGCTGGGCGAGGTGCACGGGCTCGCCGGCGACGTCAGCGCGGAGGCCGACGTGACCAGGCTGGTGGCGGGCGCGATCGCGGCGCTGGGCGGCCTCGACGTCCTGATCAACAACGCCGGTACGGCCTGGCGCGAGCCGTTCCTGGAGATCACGCCCGACCACTGGGACAGGATCATCGCGGTCAACCTGCGGGGCATGTTCCTCGTCGCCCAGGCCGTGGCCCGCCATCTGGTGGAGCAGGGCACGGGCGGGGTCATCCTCAACATGTCCTCCACCAACGGGCTGGGCGGCGAGGCCGACTACGCCCACTACAACGCCTCCAAGGGCGGCGTGCTGCTGCTCACCAAGACGATGGCCGTCGAGCTGGGCAAGCACGGCATCCGCGTCAACGCGCTGTGCCCCGGCTACATCCAGACCCCGCTCAACGCCTCGATCTCGGCCGGGCTCGCGGGCGACTTCGTCACCTCGTACGAGCGCGAGCACATCCCCCTCGGCAGGGCGGGGCTGCCGGAGGAGGTCGCCGCCGGCTACGCCTTCCTGGCCTCCGACGACGCCGCCTTCATCCACGGCACGGAGCTGGTCATCGACGGCAGCCAGCTCGCGATCATGTGACGCACGGGCGCTCGCGGCTACCGCTGATCGCCCTCCTCCAGGTTCGCGATCATGCGGTCGAGCGTGCGCATGAACGCGTCGAACTCCTCCTGGTCGATCCCCCGCAGCGCGCGGGCGTTGGCCTCCCGCGCGCCCCGGGTGAGCTCGGGCTGGATCTGGCGGGCCCGCTCGGTCAGCCGGTAGTGGGAGCGCCGCCGGTCCTGCGGGTCGGCGGTCCGGACGACCAGCCCGTCACGCTGCATGCGTTTGAGCGTGTGGGCCATCGTCGACTGGTCGATCCTCACCCGTTCGCACAGCTCCTGCTGGGTGAGCCCGTCCTCCTCGAACAGGGCCAGCAGCTGCGCGAACTGCCCCGGCGTCACTCCCGTGTCGGCGATGTTGACCCGCAGCCCGTTGCCGAGCAGCCGGGCCAGGTGGTTGATCTGGTAGCCGAGGGACGACTGCCGGGGCAACGAGGTCACACACGTTCCTTTGCGCGGATCAGCCGGCGGATGCGCGGCCACTGCCACATGGCCACGCCCGAGGCGAGCAGGTCGAGGTGGCCGACCGTCCGCGTGAGCTGGTCGGCGGCGGCGTGGTAGGAGCTCTCACGCCGGACCGCCCACGGCGTGGGAGCGGCGGAGTCGCGGCAGCGCTTCGAGGAGATCATCGGCATGCCGCACGCGCGCCGCGACCGCCGTCAGCGCAGCCGGAGTGTGGCGGCGGCGGTCTCGACCCAGGCCGCGAGGAACCGCTCCGGGTCGAGACCGCCCGGAGTGTGGCCGATCATGGCCCGGAGCAGCGGATAGTAGGTCAGGGACGCCAGGAGCACGGCCCCGGCCGCCTCCGGATCGTCGACGTCGGCCCGGCCCAGCTCCTTCTGCGCGGCGATCCAGGCGGCCCCTTGGGCGTACACGCCGGCCAGCACCCCCTCCCACATGCGCTCGAACAGATCGGGAAACCCGTCGTACTCGCGCAGCATGATGCGGATGAGATCGCGGTCGCTCTCCAGCGACTCCCAGACCACCCGCGCCATGCGCTCCAGCGCCGCGCGCCCGTCCGCGTCCGCCGGCCGCTCGGCCGTGGCCGCGGCGGCGCGCCGGGCGACGGCCTCCATGTTCTGCCGCACGGCCTCCTCCAGCAGCCTGCCCTGCTCGCCGCGGGGCACACGGTGACCGCTCTTGCCCGCACGCCGGGGAAGGCGGCCGCCCTCAGCAGCCAGGGCGCCGTCCCCGTCACGGTGTCACTGTTCGACCGCGAGGCGCTGACCTCGGCCTTCGCCGGGCACGACGCGGTGGTCAACCTGGCCAGCGCGATCCCGCCGATGAGCAGGTTCATGAGCGTCGGAGCGCAGCGCCAGAACAACCGGGTGCGCACCGAGGGTTCGGCCGCCGTCGTGGACGCCGCGCTGGCCGCCGGGGTCGGCCGGGTCGTCCAGGAGTCGGTCAGCATGGTCTACCGCGACCAGGGCGCGCGCTGGATCGACGAGGACGCGCCCGTCGATCACTACCCGATGACCCGCGGCAACTTCGCCGCCGAGTCGAGCGCGCACCGCTTCGGCCGGGAGGGCGGCGGCGCGGGCGTGGTGCTGAGGTTCGGCTGGTTCTACGGGCCGGGGGCCGCGCACAGCGAGGAGATGTACGCCCAGGCCCGCCACCACGTCGGCATGGTGCTCGGTCACCCCGACGGCTACGTCTCCTCCATCCATCTGACCGACGCCGCCGAAGCCGTCGTCGCCGCGCTCGGGGCGCCCGCGGGCACGTACAACGTCGTCGACGACGAGCCGCTGACCAAGCGGGAGTACGCCCACACGCTGGCCCGCGCCGCCGACACCCGCCTGTGGCTCAGCGTCCCCGGCCGCGCCGCCTACCTCTTCGGCCACCGCCTCACCTCGCTGACCCGCTCACTCCGGGTCAGCAACGCCCGCTTCCGTACGGCCACGGGCTGGGCCCCGCACTACCCCAGCGCCCGCGAGGGCTGGCCGGCCACCGCCGCCGTCCTCACCGCATGACGCCGACGTGGACCGATGAGGCGTGTCAGCGGGCCGGGGAGCGGGGGCGGTTCCACCAGAGGGACAGGGACAGGGCCGCGGTGATGAGGACGGCGCCGCCGGCGGCGAAGGCGACGGCCGTGTCGACCCGCTGGTGGATGACGGTGAAGGTGCCGGGCAGGGCGTCGAGGGCGCTCTGGAGCTGGTCGGCGTTCTCGGCGCGGTGGTAGGAGCCGCCGGTGGTCTGGGCGATCTGCTTGAGCGCGGGCTCGTCGATCATGCGGACGTTGCGGCCGCGGTCGAATCCGCCGCGGCCACCGAAACCGCCACCCCAGCCGCCGAAGCCGCGGCCGTCGAACTGGGAGTTGTCGCAGACCATCGGGGCCGGGTTCGTGGTGCCGAAGCCGATGGTGAAGACGCGGACGCGGCGCAGGGCCGCCTCCTGGGCGGCGGTCTGCGGGTCGACGCCCTGGGTGTTGGCGCCGTCGGTGAGCACGACGATCGCGGCGCCGGCGTAGCCTCCCCCGCCGCCGTCGGTGGGGTTCGCGCCGGTGGGGGTGACCGACGGGTCGACCTCCGCGATCGCGTCGATCGAGGTGAGCATGGCCTGCCCGATCGCGGTGCCGCGGGACACGGTGAGGCCGTCCAGCGCCTTGATCAGCGAGTCGGTGTCGTCGGTGGGAGGCACGAGCAGCCCCGCGTTGCCCGCGAAGGTGACCAGGCCGATGCGCGGCCCGCCCCGCTGTGACTCGATGAAGTCGGCGGCGGCCTTCCTCGCGGCGGTGATGCGGTTGGGGTCGACGTCCGTGGAACACATGGAGCCGGAGGTGTCGAGCGCGAGCAGGATCGTCGCCGACGTCATCGGCACCGGCACCGACGCCTGCGGTCGCGCGGCCCCGACCGCGAGCAGCGCGAGTCCGGCGATGAAGAGTGCCGCGGGGATCTTCCGCGTCCAGCGCGTACGGCCGGGCAGGGCGCTGCGTACGAGCGCGATCGAGGTGACCCGCACGGCGGCACGCCGTCGGCGGCGCCCCGCCCACCAGCGGATGGCGAAGATCAGCGGGATGATCAGGACGGACAGCAGCGCCCACGGCCATGACAACGACATTCAGATCACCCGTCCAGACCGGAGCACGGTGAGCGCCGCTCCGGCGGTGAGCAGCGCGAGGGCGAGCCCGATCAGGGCGCCGGCGAGGGGCAGCGGCTCGTCGGAGACGGTGAGCCGCAGATCGATCGTGTCGGCGATCCCGTCGAGCCGCGCGGTGTCGGAGGCGGGGTGGTAGGCGCCGCCGGTGGCCTGCGCGATCGAGGTGAGGGCGGCCTCGTCCAGCGAGGTCTGCAGGCGGTAGCCGTCGACCTGCACCGTCGCCCCGGCCGTGGTGCCGACCCCGACGGTGTGGATGTGGACGCCCGCCTTCTGGGCCACGGCGGCGGCCTGTTCGACGCCCGGATCGCCGGCCCTGCCCTGGTTCTGGCCGTCGGAGAACATCACGATCGTCGCCGACGGCCAGTAGCCGACGTCGGGCGCGGCGCCGTCACGGCCGATGGCCACCTGCTTGCCGGTGATCAGCGTCAGCGAGGCCGTGATGGCCGCCCCCAGCGAGGTGCTGCCGGTGATCTTCAGCCGGTCGATGGCCTTGAGCGCGATGGAGTGGTCGGCATCGGGACGGGCGGTGGTGAGCCCGCCCCGTGCGAACGCGACGACTCCGATGTCGACGCTGTCGGGCTGCGCCGCCACGAACGCGCGGGCCGCCCGCTGCGCTCCCGCCAGCCGGGTGGGCGCGACGTCGTCGGCGCCCATGCTGTTGGAGACGTCGATGGCGAGGATGACGGTGCCCGCGGTGCGCGGCACCGGCACCATGGCCGCCGGTCCGGCGGTGGCGATCGCGAGTACGGCGACGCCGGCGATCGTCAGGCCGCTGCCGAGGTAGGCCCGCCGGGCACCCGGTACGGCGGCGGCGAGCGCGGCCGTGCGGCGGCGCGCCGAGACGACGGCCGCCCAGGCGAGCGCCGCCGTGACGATCAGTCCGACGGCCGGCAGCAGCGGGGAGGACAGGGTCATAAGCCTCCTCCGTGCCCGTTGGTAACCCCTGTCATGGCGACCGGTCCCGGGTTCGGGCGACGACCTCGACGAGCGCCTCGGCCAGGTCGCGGTCGGTGTCGACGCGGTGTACGGGCACCCCGGCCCGGCGCATGCCCGCCGTGAGCCGGGCGTCGCGGGCGTCGACGGCCTCCCGGAAGCGCACCCGCAACAGCGGGTCGGCGGAGTCGACGACGAGTTGCTCGCCGGTCTCGGCGTCCTCGACCACGATCAGCCCGGCTTCGGGCAGCAGGTCGTCGGCCGTGTCCACGATGCGCAGGGCGACGACCTCGTGCCGCCGGGCCAGGCGCTGGAGCGAACGCTCCCAGTCGCCGTCGCCGATGAAGTCCGACAGCACGACGACGAGCGCGCGGCGGCGCGCGAGCCGTCCGGCCGCATCGAGCATCTCCGCCAGGTCGGTGGTGGTGCCGCCACGCGCCGTTCCGGCGGTGCGTTCCAGCTCGGCGCCGATCCGCAGCGCGTGCCGCCGGGAGGTGCCGGGCGGCACGACGCGCAGCATCCCCGTGTCGAACAGCAGGGCGCCGACGCGGTTACCGCCCCGGCCGAACAGCCGGGCCAGGACGAGCGCGAGCTCGGCCAGCACGTCGTGCTTGCCGCGCCCCGGCCGGCCCGCCAGCATCGACGCCGACCGGTCGAGCACGAGCCACACCGTCAGCTCGCGGTCCTCGGTGAACACGCGCAGATGCGGCTCGTCCAGCCTGGCGGTCACGTTCCAGTCGATGTGCCGGGCGTCGTCGCCGTCGCCGTAGGGGCGCAACCCGGTGAAGTCGATCCCGGAGCCGCGGTGCGCGGTGCGGTGGGCGCCCTGGAGCCGGCCGTCCAGCCTGCGGACGACCTTCCACTCCAGGCGGAGCAGCAGCTTTTCGGGGGCGGTGGCCATGGCGGCTCAGCGGTTCTGCAGGACGACGTCGGGCGCCCGGACGGCCCCGAGCACCCTGGTGATGATCGTGTCGGCGTCGACGTCGTCCGCGAGGGCCTCGTACGACAGCACGAGGCGGTGGCGCAGCACGTCGAGCGCGAGCTCGGACAGGTCGTGCGGCAGGACGTAGTCGCGGCCGCGCAGGAACGCCAGCGCCCGGGCACCCGTGACCAGCGCGATCGACGCCCGCGGGCTCGCCCCGTAGGTGACGTACCGTTCCAGCTCGCCGAGCCCGGCCGTCGCGGGCGAACGCGTCACGGCGACCAGCCGGACCGCGTAGTCGACGATCGCCGGATCGACGTACACCTGCTGAGCGCGAGCCCGCATCGCAACCAGTTCCTCGGCCGTCACCATCGCCTGCGGCGGGTCCGGCGGACGCAGCGCGCGTTCGACGATCGCCTGCTCCTCGGACTGCGTCGGATAGTCGACGACCACCTTCATCATGAACCGGTCGACCTGCGCTTCGGGCAGCGGGTAGGTGCCCTCCGACTCGATCGGGTTCTCCGTCGCCATGACCAGGAACGGCTCGGGCACCCGGAACGTCTCACGGCCGATCGTCACCTGATGTTCCTGCATCACCTCCAGCAGGGCGCTCTGCACCTTGGCGGGGGCGCGGTTGATCTCGTCGGCCAGCAGCAGGTTCGCGAACACCGGGCCGAGCTCGGTCCTGAACTCCCCGGAGTGCTGGTGGTAGACCCGCGTGCCCACGAGGTCGGCGGGCACCAGGTCGGGGGTGAACTGGACGCGCTGGAAACTCCCGGCGATCGCGGCGGCCAGCGACCTCACCGCGAGCGTCTTGGCCAGGCCCGGCACGCCCTCGACGAGCAGGTGGCCGTCGGCGATCAGCGCGACGGCCATGCGCTCCAGCAGCACGTCCTGCCCGACGATCGTGCGTTTGACCTCGAACAGCACCTGTTCGAGCGGATGAGCCGACTCGGGGGACTTGGTCGAGGTCATCGTCTTCCTTCTCGAGATGTGTCCGGTCAGATCTGGGGTCCTTCGCCCAGCGGGCCGTCACCGTCGCCGCCGCCCAGGGCCACGCCGATCGGCACCGCGAACGCGATGCCGGCGAACGCCTCGTCGCCGCCCGGGTCGGCGATCGAGACCACGATCCCGATGACCAGCCCGCGAGCGTCCAGGAGGGGACCGCCGGAGCTGCCCGGGTTGACGGAGGCGTCGAACTGGATGAGCCCGCCCAGGTCGCGGTCGCCGTCTTCGGTGGTCCGGTTCAGGCCCGACACGACCCCGGTGGAGACGCTGTAGGTCAGGCCGAGCGGGTTGCCGATCGCCACGACGGGCGCACCCACGGCCACGGCGCCGCCGAGCGTCGCCGGGACGACGATCTCCGGCAGCTTCGCGGGCTTGAGGGCCGCGACGTCGCGCTTGGGGTTCGACGACACGACCACGGCCTTCGCCTTGGTGCCGTCGGCGAACGTCAGGTTGACGTCCTTCGTGCCCTTGATGACGTGGTGCGCGGTCAGGATCGTCCCGTCCTCGGCCGCGATCACCCCGGTTCCGAGCGACTTCCCGGCCTGGATGACCACCACCGACGGCCCGACCCTCTCGAAGACCTCCCCCGTCGTGAGCGTCGCGCTGGGGGTCGGCGTCGGGCTCGGCCTGGGCGCGGCTGCTTCGCCGCTCCCACCGCTGCCGCCCAGCCAGTACGCGAGCACCGCCACGAGGACGAGCACGCCGCCCCCGACGACGAACCGCCGAGCCCTCCCGGCCCCGGCTCCCCGAGCCTCGGCCGCATCGGCCTCCTGCGGCACGTGCTCCATCGCCCCATAGTCATAAAACTGAGCTCAAAGTGCCACAAAATCCACCTGAGAACTCCATGAGAACCGGTGGAGCCTCCCACGCGGACGCCGGCACGGATCCGGCGTCCGCGTGCTGCCCCGTGACTTGGTCGTCGCGCCTGCCGTGATCAACGGGCAGGCCGCGCCTGTCAGCCCAGCTTTTTCAGGTTGACGGCCTGCTTGAGGAAGACGATGCCGTCGATCGTGTCGAGCTGGGCCGGGTCCAGCGGGAAATAGGCGAAATCATCGGAGACGCGCTTGGCAGGCGTCGTGACGGCCTCGGCCAGGCGGCGGGCGTCGATGAGTGAGTGGTCCCACGGGAGCGTGGACAGCATGCCCTCGACGGTGTCCGGGGACGGAATGTCTTCGCCGACCGTTCCGAAGGCCGAGGCCAGGAAGGCGAACCGGCCTCCCAGGTGCGTCGCGGCGATCGCCCCCGCGCTCCACCACTCCAGCTGCTGGTCGCCGAACGGCATGAGGGTCTTGTTCCGCTGCAGGTGGAGGTTGGAGGCGAAGACCAGGGCCGGGCCGTTCTCGGCGATGGCGCGCAGGTTGGCGGCCATCATCGCGTCCCGCAGCGCCGACAGCCGGGTCCACCGTTCCGGGGAGGCGTCGGCCATCCAGTAGTGGTAGCGGAGCAGGCCGATGGCGGTGCGCCCGTACAGTTCCGCCCGCTCCCTGTCCTCCGCGCTCAGCTGCGGCGCCTGCGTGTCGAGCGCCGCCAGCAGGTCGTCGGCGATCAGCCGCAGCCGCTGGGCGTCGGCGGACTGGCCGATCGACTGGGACGGGTCCATGGCGGTGGCCTCGTTCGACCACCGCTCGTCCGGGCCCAGCAGCGTGTCGAGGGTTTCCCTGCTGCACAGGAGCGGGCCGTCGAGGAGGTCGTGGAGGGCGGTGAGTGCCTGGCGGGGGCTCGCCGCCCAATACTCCAGAGGGCCGTCGAACCCGAAGAACCGGAGCTTCTCATCATGCTCCTCGTTGTAGGCCCGCATCCAGCGTACGAGCTCGCGGTTGGCCGGTGAGGTGCCGAAGGCGTGGCTGAAGCCGCGTTCCATGACGTCGTCGAGCGTGCCCGCGCCCGTCGTGACGTAGTCGTCCACCACGAGGCCCATGAGGCAGTCGCTCTCGATGGCGAACGACCGGTAGCCCTCGTGCTCGACCAGATGCCGGAAGATCTCGTTGCGCAACTCGCCCAGCTCCCCCACGAAGTGCCTGGCCTCGCCCAGGCTGAACAGCAGGGGCTGGGCGGGAAGCGACCGGAGGAACGCCGAGATGTTCGCGCCATCGACCGGCCGGGCTGTGTCCTTGATGTCCATGCCTTCAACCGTATCGTTGAACACTCGGTGTAAACTTTTTCCCGATTATCCGCGCCATCGTTGCGACGGACCCTCAATCGAGGATGCATCCGCGAGGCGAGTGGACCGGGCGCGCGTTCCTCAGTTCGCGGCCTGCCCGCCGCAGAACACCTCGTCGACGAGCCTCCGCGTCGCCTTCTGGAACGCCTCCGCCAGGGACAGCTCGGCGTCGTCCACATAGTTCAGCGCGGCGGTCAGGGTCGTGCCGCCGTCGGGCGTGCTGTACATCAGCGCCCCGTGGCCCGCGATGCCGCCGTTGTGGGTGATGACGGTGCCGCCGCACTCCGTGTCCTGCACGAACACGCCCAGGCCATAGCCGACCTTGGGCTCCGGCGTGCACATCTCGGCCAGCAGCTCGGCCGGCAGGAGCTTGCCGCCCATCAGCGCGGAGATGAACGTGTGCAGGTCCTGGGTGGTCGAGATCATGTCACCGCCGGTGGAGATCCAGGAGGGGTTCTGGCGGGTGACGTCGACCGTCTCCTGCCGGCCGGGCCCCCCGTACCGGTAGTAGGCGTGGGCGTGCGGCTCGGGGATCTCCGGCGAGGTGTCCGGCACCACGGTGCCCGTCAGGCCGAGCGGCTCCAGGATCAGCCGCCGCATCTCCTCGGCCGGCGAACGGCCGGTGACCTTCTCGACCAGCAGCCTGGCCAGCACATAGTTGGTGTTGGAATAGCTCCAGTCGGTCCCCGGCTCGAACCGCGCCGGCTTGGACAACGCCAGATGTACCAGTTCCTCCGGCCGGTAGGTCCTGAACCGGTTGTCCACCCACTCCTGGCCCGACCAGACGATCCCCGGCACGTGCTCGGGGTAGTAATCGCCGGTGAAGTTGAACACCCCGCTGGTGTGCTGCAGCAGCATGCGCACCGTGATCCGCCGGTCCAGCCCGAACTCGGGCAGGTAGTCATCCACCGGAGTGTCCAGCCCGATCCTGCCCTCGCCCACCAGCTGCAGCACCACGGTCGCGGTGAAGGTCTTGGTGTTGCTGCCGATCCGGACGTGCCCGTTCACCGGCGGGGTGGCGGTCTGGCCCAGCTTGCGCCGGCCGGCACTGCCGACCCACTCGCCCCGCTCGTCGTGCACGCGCAGCGTCACCCCGGTGAAACCGGAATCGACGATCTCCTGGATGGCCTTCTGCAGCTCCAGGCGATCCGGCCCGGACGGCAGGGTGAGGGTGAGCTTGTCCTGGTCGGTAGGGGTGACGGACATGGTGACGCGCTCCTTCGGCACTGTGACGACGCTCAGCTGAACGGACAGGCGCTGAACCGTTCATGGCGTCCACCATCTCCGACCACTCTGATACCGGACCGTCGCCGTCCTGACGCGGCCGCTGACACGAGACGGCGAGCGCGCCCGGAGCACGGTGACGATGGTTGCGGTGGTGGACATGGCGACCCGTGACCGACCGGTCCGCATGGCGTGTCCGCGCCGGGGTGCGGTGAAGTCGGTCCGCTGGGAACCTGCGAAGGCCCTGCGGATAAAGACCTTCGTGACAATCACCTCAGAACGGGAGCTCGTTTTGGCGGATCCCCCACCTCCCGGCGACCGCCGGCCATCGGTACGCGGTCAAGCTGGGCTGGTGGATCGCCGGGACGACTCCGCCGTCATCGCGGCGTCCCTGGACGTAGCGGTTACCGGGCCATGGCCCGTACGGGTGAGGACCCGGTGGTCGCCGCGTTCGACGAGCGGGTGGCCGCCCGAGTCTCCGCATCGGCCACCCGGCAGCGCCTGGCCGCCGCGCTGGCGAAACTCGGCCGCGGTGAGCGGGACGTGCTGCTGCTGATCGCCTGGGGCGATCTGACGTACGAGGAGACGGCCCAAGCGCTGCGGGTACCCATCGGCACGGTCCGATCACGCCTGTCACGAGCCCGCCGCAAGGTCGCGCACGCTCTGGGCGGCGCCAATCCGGTTGAGACACCAGAGGAAGATCATGAATGACCTTGAGCTGATCAGGCTTCTGCGCTCGGAGGTAGCGGAAACCGACCCGGACGCCTTGACCGGCGCGCGGGGGCGGCTGCTGGCCGTGATGGCCCGCACGGCGGCTCCTCGACGGTCCCGGCGACCTCTGACCGTACGTGTCACGGGCCTTGCCGCTACCGCGGTCGCGCTCGCGGCGGCCGTCGCCGTCATGATCGCCACGGGTCAGACCGCCGCGCCCGTCAAGCCGCTGCCCTACGTCCGTGAGGCCCTGCCGCTGACCTCCGCCAAGAACATCCTGCTCGTCGCCGCCGCCAACGCCGAGCATGAACCACAAGGTTCCGGGACCTACTGGCACATCAGACGGGAGAGCGAGGACGGCCGGCCCCGGGGAGAGAGCTGGACCACCCGCGATGGGCGGCAGTGGAGCAGAGGCATGCCGGGCCGGGGCGAGGGCGTGGTGAAGGAGCCCTCGGCGTCGTTCTGGCTGGGACTCGGGCCCGGCGGCGAAGTCGGCTTCCAGGACCTCCAGGCGTTGCCGACCGACCCCGAGACGTTGAAGCAGCGGGTCGTCAAGACGCAGACGGACACCGTCGGCGAGCTGGACATCGCCTTCCTTCCGCTGGTCTCGCTGATCGCGGAGTTGCCCGCGCCCGCGGAGGTCCGCGCCGCGGCGTTCCGGGCGCTCGCCTCACTGCCGAACGTGCAGCGGCTGGGCGCGGCCGACGGTGGGGAGGAGCTGATGATCCCCGACGGTACCTGGGAGATCAAGTTGGTCGTCGATCCCAAGACTTCCCGGGTGATCCGTACCAATCTGCTCCCCACCGCCAGTGGAGGGCTGGCCGGCGCGAACCGCGGGTTCATCAAGCTGACCACAGGGTGGACGGACGAGCTCCCCCGGTAGGGCCCCGGTCCGAAAGAGATCATTTCCCTTCGTCCATGAGGTAGATCATGACTTTAGGCAAGTCGCTCCTCGCCGCTCTGCTGGCGGGAACGATCGGTGCCACACCGGCACCACAGGCTTCGTCCCAGCAGGCGAACGGGGTGACCCTGATCACCGGTGACCGGGTGGTGGTCACCGGTCAGGGGCATCGCGTGGAGCCGGCCCCGGGCCGGCAGGTCGGCTTCTCCAGCCAGGTGCTCAAGGGGCACCTGTACGTGATCCCGTCCGACGCCGCACCGCTGATCGCCCAGGGCGTGCTGGACCGGCGGTTGTTCGACGTCACCCAGCTCCTGGCCTGGCGGTACGGCGACGCCGACACCCCCGACATCCCCGTCATCGAACAGGGCATCACCACGTCACTGGGTTCCTCGCAGGTGCGGCGGCTGTCCAGTCTGGGCATGAGCGCGGCGCGGGTGTCCAAGGCGAACGCCGCGCAGACCTGGCGCGATCTCACCGGAGCCCGCACTCTGGTGACGGGCCGTTCCAAGCTGTGGCTGGACGGCCGCAGGCCGTTCCTGCTGGATGAGAGCGTCAAGCAGATCGGCGCACCGCAGGCGTGGCAGCAGGGCCTCACGGGCAAGGGGATCACGGTCGCGGTCCTCGACTCCGGCTACGACCCCGACCATCCGGACCTCAAAGAGGCGGTGACGCAGGAGCGGAACTTCAGCGACGAACCCGATATGCGCGACAACGTCGGCCACGGCACCCACGTGGCCTCGATCGTGGCCGGCAGAGGCGAGAAGTACCGGGGTGTCGCGCCGGAGGCGAGCCTGGCCATCGGGAAGGTAGGCGGACCCGAGGGGCCGACGGACTCGGCCGCGCTCGCCGGTATGGAGTGGGCCGCCGTCGAGGTCAAGGCCAAGGTCGTCAACATGTCCTTCGGCGAATTCGACCTTCCGGAGCTGGACCCGCTGGAGCAGGCGGTCAACACGCTGTCGGAGCGGACCGGCACGCTGTTCGTCGCGGGGGCGGGGAACAGCGGCCCTTCGCCGTCGTTGTTCTCCCCCGCCAGCGCGGACGCGGCCCTGGCCGTGGGCGCCGTGGACAAGCAGGGCCTGCTGGCGGACTTCTCCAGTCCCGGGCCGCGGGTGAACGATCACGCCATCAAACCCGAGCTGACCGCGCCCGGAGTGGACATCACGGCCGCCGCTCCCGGGGGCGGCTACCAGGAGATGAGCGGTACGTCGATGGCCACGCCGCACGTGGCCGGGGCGGCGGCGATCCTGGCCCAGCGCCACCCGGACTGGACGGGCGCGCAGCTCAAGGCCGCGCTGATCGGCAGCGCCGCCCCCGCTCAGGGCGCGACCCTGTACCAGCAGGGCGCCGGAATG
The DNA here is from genome assembly GCF_040680035.1 of Nonomuraea sp. NPDC052116. Lineage (NCBI taxonomy): Bacteria > Bacillati > Actinomycetota > Actinomycetes > Streptosporangiales > Streptosporangiaceae > Nonomuraea > Nonomuraea sp. NPDC052116. Next base: position 127,617 of record NZ_JBFAWA010000040.1, read on the forward strand.
GTCGACCTGGTGCGCGGGTTGCGGCAGCAGGTCGTGGCCGAGCAGGGCACTCTGTGGGCGAGCTTCCCGTACAACGGCACCGGCGAGCGGTCGGCGACCAAGACGATCACCTACGCCAACGCGGGCGACGCCCCCGTGACTCTCGACCTGTCGGACGACAGCCAGGTGCTCAAGCTGTCGGCGGACCACCTCACGGTCCCGGCCGCGGGCAAGGCGTCGGTCACGCTCACCATCGACGCCGGCGGGAAGGCTCCGGGTGACTACCCGGGGACGGTCACCGCCAGGTCGGGCGACACGGTGATCCGCACGCCGGCCAGCGCCTACGTCGAGCCGGAGTCCTACGACGTCACCGTCACTGTCCTCGACGCGCAGGGCCGCCCGGCCGATCCCTATGAGAGCCAGATCTACAACGCCAGGACCGGGGCCGTCCACCTCCCGGTTTTCCGGAACGGCGTGGCCACCGTCCGGCTGCCCGAGGGTGACTGGAACGTCCTCACCGTATCCGCGCTCCCCAAGCTGGCCTCCGCGGTCGCCGACGTCCCGGTGACGATCGACGGCGTCCACCGTCAGCTGACGGTGGACGCACATGACGCGAAATACCGTCAAGTCCCCGACGCAGAGGTACAAGG
>NZ_JBFAWA010000041.1:0-126610 GCF_040680035.1 Nonomuraea sp. NPDC052116
AAACGGCCCTTGACCGAGTTGTCGGTGTCCTTGAGCTTGGCCCACAGCTTGGGGGTGGCCGTGCTGATGACCGGCCGCCCGTCACCGGAGACGCAGGGACCGCCCGGGTCCGACCAGGCGTCGGCGGCCACCGGGTCGGACGGGATCGAGTTGTACTCGATGACCAGGCTCGGGTTGTTCTTGAACTTCTTCCACGCGTACACGTCGGTCTCGCTGGTGGCCCGCAGACCGATCGTGACGTTGGGCCACTTCTTGGCGGCGGCGTCCACGACCTGCGAGGTGACGTCGAACTCCACGCCGCCGGGCAGGCAGGACGAGCCCCAGCCCTTGGCCACGTTCACCGTGGAGAGCAGCCTGACCCACGAGGGCTGCTTGTTCCAGGTCGTGGCCTTGCTGATGGTGTTGGTGGCCCAGGCCTCGACCTTGCGGGCGCTGCAGGAGTACGACCACGTCTCGTACGTGCGCAGCGTGGCCTTGATGATCTGCTTGCCGTGGATGGTCGCGCCGGTGTTCATCTGGAAGAACGTGCGGTTCTTCTGCGACTCGACGTGGCCGACCCGGGCGACGTCGCTGGAGTTGAGGTAGTTGGAGTTGGGCCAGTTGCTCCAGACCGCCGTCCAGGCGTTGCGGGCGGCCGAGAAGTACGGGTCGAGATAGACGGGGAACTTGGTGTTCGGGTCCGTCATCATCTTTCTGTCGGGCTTGAGCCGCAGTTGCTTACCCGCCAGTTCCACGCCCATCGTCGCCTCGCGCGCCTCCGGGGAGCGGCCCTCCTTGAGCGCCTGCGGGCTCGTGATGCCCTTGGAGTCCCACATCTTCGGGGTGGGCGCGGTGAAGATCGTGCCCTCGTTCTTGTCGACGGCCTCGATGTTGCCCGCCTTGTCCGACTCGACCGACAGGCCGGAGGCCGACAGCGGGAACGTCAGCTCCGTCATGCTCTCCGCGGCGGCCCGGGACTTGACCACCAGGATGTGGGAGAAGCCGTCCACGTCCGCGGTGACCTGGAGGTCCACGCCCGGCATGACCTCGGGGTAGGTGGCGGTGTCGCCGTTCAGTGTGGGCTTGGGGAGCGTGCCCTGCCAGCCCAGCTCCAGGGACTTGGCGCCGCGCGACAGCTTGGCCAGCGGGGCATTGCCGCCGCCGGAGAACCTCAGCCCGATCGCCGTCGCGGCCGGGCTGACAGAGCCGTCGGGGTTGAGGCGGAGCGTGGTGTCGACGGGGACCCAGCCGCCCGCCTGCCGGACGCGCACCGGGCGGACGTTCAGCTCCATCGAGAGCGTGCCGTCCGGTTTGGCGAAGACCTGGCGGGTCTCCGTACGCATCGATTCGATCTCCACCGGCCGGCCGGCGCTCCGAGCGGCCGCGACCGCGGACTCCTCGGCTTTCGGCGGCTCCTGGACGGCCTTCGGTGGTTCCGGCACCTCGTCGGCCTGGGCGGCGACCGCCGGAGAGATGGTTAAGATCAGCGCCGCCGTGAGCAGCCCATGCACTACCCGCATACGTCCTCGCCCGTGTTGAGCAGGGGTTACGCGCGGAACAAGAGCTGCCCGGCGTTTCCACGATCTTCGGATGGACGATCGGATTTTCACCCGCCCCCGAACCGGGAGTCCAGGGTTTTGTGCATTCTGCTCGAATATTTCTTCAGGGGCCGAATCTGCGGGTGAGGCCGAGGAGCTCGGGTTTGGCGGCTCTCGTGTGCCACTCGCGGTCGGGATCGGGCACCAGCCGGCGGGTCTTCAGGTCGAGCAGGCCGCTCACGTGGCTCACCTCGGCGGCCACGGTGCCGTCCGCGCGCCGCAGGAGATGGTGCACCCGGTAGGTCTTCCCGCCGCTCCACTCCCAGTCGCAGGTGACGTCCACCTCGTCGCCGCCGCGCAGCTCGCGGTGGTATTTGATGACGGTCTCGAGGTTGACGGGGCCGAGGCCGCTGTCGAGCAGCTCCTCGACCGACACCCCGGCGGCCCGGACGCAGGCGAAGCGGGCGTGGTCGGCGTACTGGATGTAGAAGCCGCCGTTGAGGTGGAGCTGCGGGTCGATCTCGTAGATGCGGACCTCGAGGCGGACGCTGAAGGGTTCAGTCACGGGGCTGTGCGTCATCGGGGGCTCCTTGTCCGGCCAGCCAGTCCAGCGAACGTTCGGTGAGATAGCGGCGACCGTCCTCGCGGACCTCCAGCCAGTCGCCGCGAACCCAGCCGCCGGCGGCCTGGGGGGAGAAGCCGTGCTTGCGGAACAACGCGCTGGCTTCAGCCCTGGTCAGGCCATCGCGCCCCCATTCGGCGATGAGTGCTCGATGCCGGCTGTCTGCTGGGGGTCGAGCCGGATCGGCCGAGATCGCATCCGCCAGCGCCGCGAATCCGGCGCTGATCTGGCGTAGCGCCGCGGCTATCTGATCTTTCTGCGGCCATGGCTCCATGTCCATAGGTTAGCAATTGCTACCGATTGGTGAGCATTGTCGATGGCGATCGGTGAGTGTTACCGTCTTTCACGTGTAAGAAGAATCTTACACATGACCGAAGACTCTGACCAGGGAGCATCGCCATGAAGGCCGTCCGCTACCACTCCTACGGCTCGCCCGACGTCATCAAGCTCCTGGACGTCGACAAACCCGAGATCGGCGACGATGACGTGCTGGTCCGCGTCCGGGCGGCCTCCGTCAACGCGGGGGACTGGCACCTCCTGCGCGGCCTGCCCTACATCTTCAGGGCGCAGGCCGGGCTGACCCGCCCCAAGGCCCACCTGCTGGGCGGCGACCTGGCCGGGGAGGTCGTGGCGGCCGGCAAGAACGTCACCGCGCTGCGGCCCGGCGACGAGGTGTACGGCTTCTGCCGCGGCGCGTTCGCCGAGTACGTGGCCGTTCCGGCGGAGGGGTTCGTGGTGCGGAAACCCGCCGGGCTGACGTTCGAGGAGGCGGCGGCCGTGCCGGTGGCGGCCGTCACCGCGTTACAGGCCCTCCGTGACAAAGCGCGGGTCAGGGCCGGGCAGAAGGTGCTGGTCAACGGCGCGGGGGGCGGGGTGGGGCCGTTCGCGGTGCAGATCGCCAAGACCCTGGGTGCCGAGGTGACCGGCGTGTGCGGGCCCGGGAACGTGGAGATCGTACGCTCGATCGGGGCCGATCACGTCGTCGACTACACCAAGGAGGACTTCACGCGGAGCCGCGAGCGCTTCGACGTCATCCTCGACAACGTGGCCAACCGCTCCCTGGCGGACTGCCGGCGCGTGCTCGCCCCTCAGGGGATCTATCTGCACAACAGCGGCGACAGGGGCGGGCGCTGGGTGGGGGTCATGACCCGCATCATCCATGTGATGGTGTCGTCCCTGTTCGTACGGCAGAGCCTGCTCGCCGGATACGTGGCCGACGAGAACACGGACGATCTCGTGGCCCTGCGCGACCTGCTCGAAGCGGGGAAGATCAGGCCGGTCATCGACCGGACCCACCCGCTGAGCGAGGTCCCCGAGGCGATCGGCTACATCGAGCGCGGCCACGCCCGGGGCAAAGTCGTCATCACCATGGCATGACGGCGGGATTGTCGGTGGCGGTTGAAAGGATCGGGCCCATGTCCGATCTCACCTCCGCGATCACCGGCTACTGGGACGCCGCCGCCCCCACCTTCGACGAGGAGCCGGACCACGGCCTGCGAGCCGACCGCACGCGTGCCGCCTGGGACCGCCGCCTGCGCGCCTGGACCCCGGCCCACCCGGCCGACGTCCTCGACGTCGGCTGCGGCACCGGGTCCCTGTCCATGCTGCTGGCCGCGGCCGGGCACCGGGTGACCGGCGTGGACGTGGCGCCACGGATGGTCGAGCAGGCCCGCGCCAAGCTGTCGTCCGCCGGGCTCGCGGGGCGGTTCCTGGTCGGCGACGCCGCCGCCCCGCCCACCGGCGACGACCGCTTCGACGTGGTGCTCTGCCGGCACCTGGTGTGGACCCTGCCCGACCCCGAGGCGGCGCTGCGCGAGTGGGCCGGCCGACTGCGCCCGTCCGGCAGGCTCGTGCTCGTGGAGGGACGCTGGCGGGAGACCGGGCAGCCCTACGTGGAGGGAGCCGGATCGCTGCCCTGGAACGGCGGCCTCGGCGCCGCCGACCTGGCCGCCGCTGTCCGCCCGCTGGTCGCCGACCTGCGCGTCGAGCCGCTCAGCGACGACATCGACCTTTGGGGCGGTCCCGTGCACGACGAGCGCTATGCGATCATCGCCTATGCCTGACAGAACGATCCGCGACACGGCCCTCTGTTACATCGTCCGGGATGACAGGCTGCTCGTGTTCCGGCACGTGGACTACAGCCCCGAGGAAGCCGGATCGTCGAAGGCGTCGAGCCCTCACAGACGATCCACGAAGACGACCACACGATCGCTTTCCTCAACCTCGCCCAGGCCGCCAAAGGGCACACGCTCGTCGTGCCGAGAGCGCATCACCGGGACCTGACGGACATCCCGTTCGACGAGGCGGCCCACGTCATGCGGGCCACCGTGGAGGTGGGGCGCCGGCTCACGGGCGCGCTGGGGGCGGAGATCCGCCGGTTCCGGTCAGGGCCCCGCCGCCTCTCCTGAAGCGGCGGGGCACTCACCCGTCAATCAGTTCTCGCCGAGCTTCCCGGCCCCGGCGTCGTACCTGTCCATGCCATCGCCCACGCCGGCCAGGTCGATGTCCCCGTTGCCGGAAAGCAGGTCGTCGCCCGACTACATCTCGATCACGTTGCCGGAGCCGCCGATGGTGGCGGCCCCGTCCCCCGAGATGAGGTTGTCCCGCCCCGGCGCCAGGTTCGCCCGCATCGGCAGGCGCGTACGGTTCCGCACCGTGTCGTCGCCCGGCCCGGTAACCACCACGATCGACTCGATCTCGTCGGCCGGGCAGGCCACCCGGCTGGAACTCTCCCGCCTGCACGGCGCGGACGCTTCGATCCTGTCGCCGGCGTTCGAAACGATCACCCAGCGGCCGGACAGGGACAGGTCGATGTTGTCGGACGCGTCGCCCCCGTAGACGTACAGTTCCGAACCGGACACGCTCACGTCGGTCGTGGCGTGCGCCGGCCCGGCGACGGCCAGCAGCGAGGCGGCCAGCGTCCCTCCCACGGCCAGCGCCCGCACGCCGTGCGCGCGCAGAGCGCTGATCCGCGGCCGCTTGCCGTTCCCCCGTGTACTCATCAATTCCCCCTGTGTTGGATGGCTCGCCCCGCGTGTCCGGGACCTTGGATGAGTACGGCGCCACGACGGCCGCGCTCCTGTGACGAAGCGGAGACACGTTCTGTGGTTTTGCCATGTTCGCCGAGGAGCCGGGCATAGGACAGGCCATAGCCTTGTTTTCAGGCGTCCGTCATAGCGAGCGTGGACGGAAGAGGGGCGTACGGTGCGCACACGCCCTCCGGCAACAAACGACTCCACACCTTCCACAACAGCACCGTTAGCCTCCATACCCCCGACAGTGGCATCACCAACCGCCACCACAATCTCCGAAGAAGAGCCCTGTCCTGCGGCTTTGCCGGGTGGCCGGGCCTCGGTGGGCTCGATCGACAGTTGCTTAGCTATATCGTTCGATATAGCATCCGAGCCATGATGCACGCACGTCGCGGCCCCGAGCGGGGTCCCACCGGGCGCTTCTTCGGTCCTGGCGAGCTTCGCCTGGCCATCCTGGCCCTGATTGTCGAGCGGCCCGGTCACGGTTACGAGGTCATGGGCCGCCTCGCAGACCGCTTCAACGGCACCTACGAGCCCAGCGCCGGCTCCATCTACCCCACCCTCCAGCTGCTCGAGGACGAAGGACTCGTACGCGTCGAGCAGGCAGACGGCCGCAAGGTCTACCACGTCACCGAGGACGGCAGGCGGGCGGCCGAGGAGCAGGCCGACGTGATCGAGCGGCTGTGGGGGCGGGCGGCCAGCAGGGGCGAGTGGGGGATGTTCCGCGAGCCCGAGGCCGCCGAGATCGTCGGGCCGGCGTTGCGCCTGGTCAAAGCCGCCGTGAAGGCGCTGGCCCACGCGCACGGCGACCCGGCCGTGGTCGAGCGCATCCAGGAGGTCTTCGTGGAGGCCCGCCGCAGGATCGAGGAGCTGGACACCAGGAGACGGCCATGGAAGGAGGCGCCATGAGGCGGAGCGTCGCACGGCGGTTACTCGACCGGATGTTCCTCACCGGCGAGGTGGTCGAGGTCGAGGAGGTGACCGCCCGCATGCGGCGGGTCAGGATCGGGGGAGAGGCGCTCGCCGACCTGGAATGGACGCCCGGCCAGCACGTACGCCTCTTCATCGGCGACGGCGGCGGCCTGCTGGGCGGCGTCCTGCGCACCTACTCGATCTGGCGGCACGACCCGGACTGGGAGGCCCTCGACCTGATCGGCTACGACCACGGCGGCGACTCGCCGGGCGCCTCCTGGATCAGGACCGCCGAGCCCGGCATGGAGATCTCCTTCACCAGGCCGGACGGCAGTTTCGTCACGCAGGAAGCCCGTTACCACCTGTTCGCGGGTGAGGAGACGGCCTCGGTGGCGTTCGGCGCGATGTTGCGGGTGCTCCCGGAAGGCGTCGCGGCATACGGCGCGGTGGAGGCCGAGGGGCCGGGCGACCATCTGGAGCTGCCCGAGGAGCTGGTCAAGGTGTGCCGGGGCGGCAAGCCGGCGGCCAGGTCGGAGGTCCTGGTCAACGCCGTCAGGGAGCTGGACCTGCCGGATGAGCCCGGCGTGGCCTACCTGGCCGGGGAGGCGCGCACGATCCAGGCCATCCGTGCCCATCTGGTCAACGAGCGCGGCTGGCAGCGCAGGGACGTCCGTACGAAGCCCTTCTGGACGCCCGGCAGAAAGGGGCTCGACTAGAGCGGTGCGACAGGCCCTCGTAGCGTGATAGTAATACCGGTATAGTTATTGGTAGCGCACGCGAGGAGGGGCCATGATCGAGCTGAAGAGTGCCGGAGAGATCGACGCGATGCGGGAGGCGGGGCGGGTCGTCGCCGCCGTCCACGCCGCGGTGCGCGAGCGGGCCGCCGTCGGCGTCTCGCTGAAAGCGCTCGACGAGGTGGCCCGGACGGTCATCGAGGACGCGAAGGCGGGAGCGTCGTTCCTCGGCTACCACCCGTCGTTCGGCGCGACCCCGTACCCGGGGGTGATCTGCACGTCCGTGAACGGGGTCATGCTGCACGGCCTGCCGAGCCCGTACCGGCTGCGTGACGGCGACCTGATCAGCGTCGACTGCGGCGCGTTCGTGGACGGGTGGCATGCCGACGGCACGGTCAGCTTCGCGGTCGGCGAGCAGCGCGCGGAGGACCTCAAGCTCATCAGGGTCGCCGAGGAGACGCTGGCCGCCGGCATCGAGGCGGCCGTGCCCGGCGGCCGGATGGGAGACATCGGCCACGCCATGTCCACGGTCGGGCGCGGCGCGGGATACGGCATGCAGAACGACTTCGGCGGCCATGGCATCGGGCGCGCCATGCACGAGTCGCCGTTCGTGCCCAACGAGGCCCGCGCGGGACGCGGGATGCGGCTGCGTCCCGGCCTGGTGATCGCGATCGAGCCGAGCCTGATGGCCGGGGGCGACGACGAGTACTACATGTCCGAGGACGGCTGGTCGGTGTGCTCGGGAGACGGCAGCAGGAGCGTGCACGTCGAGCACACGGTCGCCATCACCGCGGACGGCCCGGTCATCCTCACCGTGCCGTAGGCCCCCGCCTCCCGAACGGGGCGAGCCGGTCGCGGATCCGGCGGGCGGGCTCATGCGGCACGTGACGCACCGGCGGCGCGACCAGCCGCGAGAACGTGAGCGGCCCAGATCGCGCGGACTGCCGCGACGACGAACGTGATCCGTGGAAGTCGTCCTGGGAGCCGAACACCGGCGACGCGTGGCAGAACACCAGCCCGACCACCATCGGAGCGCCGTTCGGGGGCGGTCGGAAGGGGCGGGTCGTTACGCCTGGTCATGATCACCGCCCGTATGTACCAGTCTGAGGCCCCGAATGCGCCCGCGCCAAGGTCTGTGGCGAGGTGGGAAAAGGTACAGGAGTCACCACGGGGAAGCACTGCCACGTCAAGATCGACGATCTACATATCGGTTCGGCCATGCGCGCCATTTCGCCAGGTCAAGAGCGAAATTGTGGGCGTTTGTCGAAGTTGGGGGCCGGGGACATTCACTCTCGGCAGCTACGGAGAGTAGTGGACATGTACCAGAGAGGAATCGATATGTACAGACATGGGCTCGTTCTGGCCGGCCTCGTCGCCGGGATGGCTGTGTTCGGCGGCTCCGCGTTCGCGGCCACCACCGGCTTTCCGAAGGACCACGACGACAACAGGAAGATCCTGTTCGTCTGTGGCGACGACAACTACATCGCCGGTGGCGACATCAACAAGAACGAGAACAAGCTGCTGAACATCGAGACCGGCGACATCCTCGGCATCCTCAGCGCCCACAGCGAGGACGACAACCGGAAGTGCACGCTCGCTTAAGCAGTCTCCTCAGCGGTTGAGAAACGTAACCACGGGGCCCGCCTGTCAGGCCGGGCCCCTTGGTCTTGCTCAACCACTCGCCTGTGAGAGAAGCGCCCACAGGGTCAAAAGTGAAAATTGTGGGCGTTTGTCGCAGTCGAGGGTCGGGGACATCTCCCTCCGACAGCTACGGAGAGTAGTTGAAATGCATCAGAGAGGAATCGACATGTACAGACATGGACTCGTTCTGGCCGGCCTCGTCGCCGGGATGGCCGTGTTCGGCGGCTCCGCGTTCGCGGCCACCACCGGTTTCCCGAAGGACCACGACGACAACAGGAAGATCCTGTTCGTCTGTGGCGACGACAACCTCATCGCCGGTGGCGACATCAACACGAACGAGAACAGCCTGCTGAGTGTCAAGACCGGCGACATCCTCGACATCCTCAGCCGTCACGACGAGAACGACAACCGGAAGTGCACGCTCGCCTAAGTAGTCTCTTCGGCGGTTGAGAAAACGTGACCACGGGGCCCGCCCGCAGGGTCGGGCCTCACGGTCTCGCCCAGTCTCGTCTGTGAGAGAGACCTCGCGCAGGTGGTCGGCCCGCACTTCGAATCCGCGTCCGTCACCCTACGCAGGGCCACTCGGAGGCGGTGGTTGCGAACACCTCGCCAGAACAGCGATGCCGCTACCGGACCTGCTCCTCGGCGGCCGATGCCGAGGGGCAGGTCCCCGTAGTCTCACCCTTCGTACGCGAACGACGCGTCGAAGGAGTTGCGGGCGATCCGGTCGAGCTGCTCGTCCGTCATCCCCAGCTCCCGCTGGAGCGCCGCGTAGTTGTCCTCGACGTAACCGCCGAAGTACGCGGGGTCGTCCGAGTTGACGGTCACGACGAGCCCTTCGTCCAGCATCGCGGGCAGGATGTGGTCACGCAGGGACGGCACGGCGCGCAGCCGTACGTTCGACAGCGGACACACCGTCAGCGGGATCCGCTCGTCCCTGAGCCTGGCCACGAGCTGCGGGTCCTCCATGGCCCTGATCCCGTGGTCCACCCGCTCGACGCGCAGGATGTCCAGCGCCTCCCACACGTAGTCCGGCCCACCCTCCTCGCCCGCGTGCGCCACCCGGTGCAGCCCTTCGGCGGCCGCGATCTCGAAGACCCGCCTGAACAGCGACGGCGGGTAGCCCACCTCCGCCGAGTCCAGCCCCACCCCGATGAACGACTCCCGGTACGGCAGCGCCGCCCGCAGCACCTGCTCGGCCTCGTCCGCCCCCTGGTCACGCAGGAAACACAGGATCAGCGCGGCCGACACGTCGCCGTCCTTCAGGGCCGCCGACAACCCGCCGAACACCACCTCCAGCGGCACGCCCCGGCTCAGGTGCGCCTGCGGGTCGAAGAAGATCTCCGCGTGCCGCACACCCTGCTCCTTGGCCCGTCGCAGGTAGGCGGCGGCGAGGTCGTAGAAGTCCTCCTCGGTGCGCAGGACCGCCATGTGCTCGTAGTAGAGGTCCAGGAAGGACTGCAGATCGGTGAAGGAGTAGCGGGAGCGGATGGCGTCCACGTCGAAGGTCGGCAGGTCGATCCGGTTACGCCGGGCCAGCTCGACGACGAGCTCGGGCTCGAGAGTGCCTTCGATGTGCAGATGGAGCTCTGCTTTGGGACGCATGACCACGAGTAAACCCGACCCCGCGAGGTCGGAGTATCGTGCGAACCTCTGAACTCTTGGCTATTGAGCTGGCATAACATCAGATTTCATGAGGCTGTCGGACCTGCTCGCGCGCGACGACCTGCGGCTGACGCTGGTGACAGGTCACGAGGAGGTCGACCGCGAGGTTCGGCGCGCGTACCCCACGGACCTGCCCGACCCCCGACGCTACCTGCAGTCCGGCGACCTCGTGCTCACCAGCGGCGTCTGGTACGGCGAGCCGGCCGACTGCGAGCGCTTCGCCGACGCGCTGTGGGCCACCGACGCCGCCGGCCTGGTCGTGGGGCTGATCGTGCTGGGAGAGCTGCCCGAGGAGCTGGTCAAGGCGTGCGAACGGCGCCGGCTGCCGCTGCTTTTGGCCGCTCCCGACCAGTCGTTCGGCGTGATCACGCAGGTCGTGACGGCCGAGGGGTTCGCGGCCGAGCAGCGCAGGGCCGAACGGGTGAGGGCGCAGACGCTGCTCGACGTGCTGGGCCACATCCCGCCGGGCGAGGTCTCCGCGCACCTGCGGCTGCTCGGCGCCGACCCGGGCCTGCCGACGGCCGCCATGGCGATCACGCGGACAGGACCGGCGAATGACGAGTACGACCTGCCTGAGGTCCTGCACGAGGGCCTGGCCAGGAGGGGCCGGCACCTGATCGTCGGCGGTACCTCGCAGGAGGCGATCGTGCTGGTCAACGGCCGGGCGTCACGCAAGAGCCTGGCCGACGAGCTGCGCGGCCTGGTGGCCGAGCGCCCCGGGCTGAGCATCGCCGCCGGGATCAGCGAGATGGCGGCCAGCGTGTCACAGCTCGGCGAGGCGCTGGAGACGGCCAGGCGGGGCATGGAATCGGCGCGGGGCGGCCCGGGGCCGGTGTCGATCATGTCGGTGGCCGACATCGACAGCTTCGACCTGCTGATGGCCGCGCTGCCGGCCAGCGTGCGCCGGTCCTTCCGCGATCACCTGCTGGGGCCGGTGGAGGAGTACGACGCGCGGCACGGCTCCGAGCTGCTGCGCACGCTCGACATCTTCCTGGAGACGTGCGGCTCCTGGCAGCGCACCGCCGACGAGCTGTACGTGCACGTCAACACGTTGCGCTACCGGATGCAGCGGATCGAGGAGCTGACCGGGCGGCGCATGTCGTCGATGCGCGACCGTACCGACCTCTACCTGGCGCTGCGGTCAGGGAGAGACGGGCAGGCGGCCCGCGACGACGCGGCCCCGTGAGACCACGGTCACGATGTTCTCCGTGGCCAGGTCCTCGATGCGCTCCCACGGACGCCCGCGCAGCACGACGAAGTCGGCGCCCAGCCCCGGCGCGATCCGCCCCACGGGCATGCCGATCGAGTCGGCCGCGTCGGAGGTGGCCGCGCGCAGCGCGGACTCGGCGTCCATGCCGAGCACCCGCGTCATGTGGACGACCTCGGCGAACTGGTCGCCGAACTGCACGTGGTGGCCGTTCGCGTCGGTGCCGAGCACGAACCGCACGCCCAGCGCGGCGGCCTGGGCCAGCAGCACGTCGCGGCGGGCGATCAGCTCGGCGGCCTTGGCACTGGCCTCGGGCGTGACGGGGACGCGGCCTTCGGCGATGGCCTCGTTGATCAGCAGCGTCGGCGCGACTGGCGTGCCCCGGGCGGCCAGCGTCTCGGCCAGGTCCTTGCTCATGAGCGTGCCGTGCTCGATCGAGTCGACACCCTCCTCGACGGCCACGCGGATGCCGTCCTCGGAGTGGGCGTGCGAGGCCACCAGCATGCCGAGCGCGTGCGCCTCGTCCACGACCGCCCTGATCTCGTCGCGGGTGTAGTTGCGCCAGGCGTTCTTGTCGCCGATCGACAGCACGCCGCCGCTGGTCGTGAGCTTGATGCCGTCCATGCCGGCGCGGGCCCAGGCGCGTACGAGCTTGCGGCACTCGTCGGGGCCGTCCGCCGTGGGCTTGCGCACGGGGAACGCGGGCGGCACGAACAGGTCGTTGTGCCCGGCCGTCATCCCCACCACGCCGTGCACCTGGACGCGCGGCCCGGGCAGGACCCCGGCGTCGAACACCCGGCGCAACGCGATCTGAGCCTCGTCGCCCGCCAAGTCGCGCAGGGTCGTCACGCCGTGCCGCATGGCCCGCTGGGCGTGGGCGGCGCCGTGCAGCACCTGCTCGTCCCGGGTGGTCACCAGCGGCCAGGTCGCGAAGTCCGGCGGGTCGCCGGGTCCCGCGTAGCCGACCAGGTGCACGTGCGTGTCCACCAGACCGGGGAGCACGCACAGACCGTCGTGGCCGGGCAAGGCGTCCGGCTGCACGCTGATGATCCGGTCCGGCTCCCAGCTCAGATCGACTGGGCCGCGATATTCGGTACCGTCCCAAAGGGGGATTCCGTCGAGTCTCATTTCAGGCACGACGCTACCGGAGCCGCCGGGTGGCTGGAGGGATCTACGGTCCTGGGGTGGCGCTCTCGTAGGGACCTACAGGGCTCGCCAGCGGTTTTCCCGCATTCTCCCTGCGTGACGGCTTCCGGTGCCCGGGCGTCCAAAACCACCGTCACACGATGGTAATAATCAATGGATACCGTCCTGACCTGCACGTTCACCGCCGCTCAAGGATGAATTATGGCTATTTCTCTCGATCGCCGCGCGTTCCTGCGGACAACAGGTCTGGCCGGTCTGGCGCTCGGCCTGGCCGCCTGCGGCGAGACCACGGCCGCCGGCGGCGGCGGAGAAACGAGCGGGCTGGGCTCGGTCAAGCTCCAGCTCTCCTGGAAGAAGAACGTCGAGTTCGCCGGCGAGTACTTCGCGGACACCAAGGGCTACTTCAAGGCCGCCGGGTTCTCGCAGGTCGAGCTCCTGTCGGGTGGCGGCTCCGGCACCTCGGTCGAGTCGGGCCTGGCCACGGGCCGCTGCTGGGCGGGCCTGTCCGCGCCCACGATCACCGCCCCGGCCGTCCTGCAGGGTGCCCAGCTGAAGATCGTCGGCGCGACCTTCCAGAAGAACCCGTTCGCGATCGTCTCGCTCAACAAGAACCCGATCAAGGACGCCAAGGACCTCGTCGGCAAGAAGATCGGCGTCCAGGACTCCAACGAGCTGGTCTGGAACGCGCTGCTCAAGGCCAACAACCTCGACCCGTCGAGCGTGACCCGCGTGCCGTTCCAGTCGGACCCCTCGATGCTCACCTCCGGGCAGCTCGACGGTTACGTCGGCTACGTCACCAGCGGTCCCGTACGGCTGCGGATGCAGGGCCACGACCCCGCCTACCTGCTGTTCGCCGACGCGGGCCTGCCGCTGGTCGCCGAGACGTTCACGGTGACGCAGGAGACGATCGACAAGGAGCGCGACAAGCTCAAGGCGTTCCTGACCGCCGAGATCAAGGGCTGGAGGGACGCCGTCGCCGACCCGGCCAAGTCCGCCGAGCTGGCCGCCACCGTCTACGGCAAGGACCAGAACCTCGACGTCAAGGAGCAGACCGAGGAGGCCAAGATGCAGAACGAGCTCGTGGTAACCCCTGACGTCAAGGCCAACGGCCTGTTCACGATGACGCCGGAGCTGATCGAGCAGAACATCGCCTCGCTCGCCAAGGCCGGCCTGACCATCAAGGCCGAGCAGCTCTTCGACCTGACGATCCTGGACGAGATCTACAAGGCCGACCCGAGCCTGAAGCTGTCATGACGGGGATCAGCATCGCGGGGCTGAGCAAGTCCTTCGGCAAGGGAGTGACCGCGCTGCAGGGCGTCGACATCCAGACGCCGAAGGGCTCGTTCCTGTCGCTGCTCGGCCCCTCCGGCTGCGGCAAGTCCACGGTGCTGCGCATCCTCGCCGGGCTGGAGGAGCCCACGTCGGGCGAGATCCGGGTGAACGGCGAGACGCCCGAGGAGCTGCGCAGGAGCCACCACCTCGGCATCGCCTTCCAGGACTCCGCGCTGCTGCCCTGGCGCAGCGTCGCGGCCAACATCCGGCTGCCGCTGGAGGTCGCCGGGCTCAAGCCGGAGCCCGGCGTGATCGAGGACCTGATCAAGCTGGTCGGGCTGGACGGGTTCGAGAAGGCCCGGCCCGCCGAGCTGTCCGGCGGCATGCGGCAGCGCGTGTCCATCGCCCGCGCGCTCGTGGTCAAGCCCAGCGTGCTGCTGCTCGACGAGCCGTTCGGTGCGCTGGACGACATGACCAGGCAGCGGCTCAACCTGGAGCTGCTGCGCATCTGGACCGAGAAGCCCGCCACGACGCTCATGGTCACCCACGGCATCGGCGAGGCCATCTTCCTCTCGGACGTGGTCGCCGTCATGAGCCCGCGCCCGGGACGGGTCATCGAGATGGTGGAGATCGGGCTGCCCCGGCCCCGCACCCCCGAGATGATGCGTACGCCCGAGTTCCACGCGATCCACGACCACCTCAGCGACCTGCTGTTCGGGCACGGCGCATGAGGCGCGTCCAGGGGCTGCTCGGCGTCGTCGCGCTCGTCGCGCTGTGGTGGCTGCTCGCCGTCACCGTGTTCGCCGGCGGCGGCGCGGTGCCCACCCCGTGGGCGGTGCTGGCCGCCATGGGCGCCGACGGCTGGGCCTTCTACGGCCCGAACGTCTCGGCCACGCTCGGCGCGGCGGTCCAGGGCTTCCTGTGGGGCAACGGGCTGGCCATCGGCGTGGCGCTGCTGGTGCTGCTCGTGCCCCGGCTGGAGGCCGTCGCCACCCAGCTCGCCGTCATCAGCTACTGCATCCCGCTGCTCGCCATCGGCCCCATCGTGCTGGTGGTCTTCGGCGGCGACGCCACCGTGGTCTTCCTCGCCGCCATCTCCGTCTTCTTCACCACGCTCATCGGCGCCCTGCTCGGGCTGCGCTCCGCCGACCGGGCCAGCCTGGACGTCGTCACCGTGTACGGCGGCGGCCGGCTGGCCAGGCTCCGCTACGTGCAGATCATCTCCGCCCTGCCCAGCACGTTCGCGGGCCTGAAGATCTCCGCGCCCTCCGCGCTGCTCGGCGCGATCATCGGCGAGTACCTCGGCAGCAACGACTCCGGGCTGGGCGTCTCCCTGATGATCTCCCAGCAGCAGTTCCAGGTGCCGCGCACGTGGGGGCTCGCGCTCGTGTCCGGGCTGATCGCCGGGCTCGGGTACGCGATCGTCGCCCTCCTCGCGCGCGTGGTCACCCCCTGGTCGAGAGGCGAGTCACAGTGATCGGCCGCACCGTGCTGAGGATCGTCGGGCCGCTGGTTCCTTCCGTGGTCATCGTCGTGGCCGCGTGGTGGGTGGCCCTGGAGGCGTTCGGGATCAGCCCGCTCGTCGGCAAGCGCCCGCCGCAGGTCTGGGAGTACCTGACCTCGTCGGCCGCCCACCGCGAGGCCGTGTTCGGCGCGCTGGGCATCACGATCAGGGACGCGGCCATCGGGTTCGCCACCGGGATGATCGCCGCCATGGTCGTGGCGGTCGCGTTCGTGCTGTTCAGGACCGTCGAGCAGACGTTCATGCCGGTCGCGATGCTGCTGCGGTCGGTGCCGCTCGTGGTGATGACGCCGCTGATCACCCTGATCTTCGGTCGCGACCTGCTGGGCGTGGCCGTGATCGGCGGCATCGTGGTCTTCTTCCCCGCGCTGGTGAACATCGCCTTCGGGCTGCGCTCCGCCTCGCCGCAGGCCACCGACCTGATCATGGCGTACGGCGGGACGCGCCTGACCGTCCTGCGCAAGGTGGCCGTGCCGACCGCGATGCCCTCCGTCTTCGCCTCGGCCCGGATCTCCGTGCCCGCCTCGATCATCGGGGCGCTCATCGCGGAGTGGCTGGCCACGGGCCGGGGGATCGGCGCCGAGATCCTGCGGGCGATCGGCGGCTTCCGCTACGACGAGGTGTGGGCGGACATCGTGGTGGTCACCGCCGTGTCGATCCTGGCGTACGCGGTCGTCGGCGTGGTCGAGTCGTTGGTCCTGGCCCGCTTCTCCGACCGCTCGTAAGCGGGGAGTTTGCGGGCCCGGCCGCGGTCCTGTGTGCGGGGGAGACGCGGCCGGACCCGCTCGGAAGGGAGCGCGTGGGCGTGCGGTGGGATACCGGCGGGTGTGGCCGGTGGAGGCCCGACGCTCCCGTGGCTCAGTGGGTGGCGAGGACCTGGGTCCAGGTTGGTCCCTTGGCGTTGTGCCCGACACCGATGTGGGTGAAGGAGCAGTTGAGGATGTTGGCCCGGTTTCCTGAGCTCTTGAGCCAGCCGCTCATCACGGAGGCCGCGGTGGGCTGGCCCATGGCGATGTTCTCGGCGGCTGAGCTGAAGGAGAAACCGGCGGCCCTGATGCGCCGGTCGAACGTGCGGCCGTCGCGTGAGTCGTGCGAGAAGTAGTTGTTCTCCCCCATGTCGGCCGAATGGCGTTCGGCGGCGAGGTGCAGCCTGGGGTCGTGGATGAGGGGACGGCAGCCCTTCTTCGCCCTGGCCCTGTTCGTGATCTTGACGACCTCCGTCTCGATCGGGGACGCGAAGCCACCGCCCGACGCGCACGACAGCCTCACCGGGAGCGACCGGCTGCTGCGCCCCTTCGAGTCGACCGCGACCACGTAGTAGCTGCGCGGGGTGGGGGAGCACTGCACGCCTGCGGTGATCCGCCCGGTGCCGACCGTCTTCGAGCCGCTCTTGAGGACCCGGTCGAGGCCCGACGCGACGACGTGGATGCGTACCCTGAGCCGGGCCTGGTCGGTGCAGCCCGTCCTGGTGGCGGTGCCTCGGACCACGCCCCTGGTCGCGACCGGCTTGGCCGCGACCACACGGCACGCCTGCGCCGAGGTGGCCTGGGCGGCCTGGGTGGCCGCCTGCGCGGCGGTCGCGGGGAAGCTCAACGCCGCCAGACTCCCGAGGCAGACGAGTGCCTGGAGCTGTCCGCGCATTCTTTCCTCCGGTTCAGGGCTCGACATTTGCGTCGAACCCGCATTCTGGCGCTCCCGAGTCGACCATGTACCGAAATTTCAGACCTAACTTGGAGCTCCAAGTGGCTGAATCGTGATCCAGCCCGGTAAACCACAGCGGCCCCCTGAGCGTCAGAGGGCCGCGCGGTTTCAGGTGCCGGCTAGCACTGCACGGGCTTCAGCCAGGAGCATTCGAGATCTCCCGCCTCGCCCTGCTCCGTGGCGCGGAGCTGCGTGGCGTCGGCGGTCGCGGTGGCCCGCGTGAACTGGGCGAGCCGGATGGCGATCTTGTCCTCGATGTCCTTGGGGGAGCCGGACAGGTACTGGTTCAGCATGATCGAGAAGATCAGCGGCTCGCCCTCGGCGCTCGTGACGTACCCGGACAGCGAGGTCACCCCGGTCAGCGAGCCCGTCTTGGCGTGGACGTTGTTCGCGGCCGGCGTGTTCCGCATCCGGCTGCGCAGGGTGCCGCCCACGAAGCGCTCGGCATTGCCCGCGATGGGCAGGGACTCGTACCAGGTGGTGAACCAGGGCTTGCCCCGCACCGCCGTCAGCAGCTGCACGATCGAGCCCGGCGAGAAGCCGTCACGGCGCGACAGGCCGGAGCCGTCCCGCATGTTGATCACCTGCACCCCGTTCGCCTTGGCGAAGTCGGTGCTGACCTTGAGCCCGGCCGACCACGTGCCCTGGTTCGCGACCTTGCGGCCCATGGCCTTGGTGAGGATCTCGGCGTGGATGTTGTTGCTCAGCTTCAGGAACGGGACCAGCAGCTCGCCCAGCGTCATCGACTGGTGCCCGGCCAGTTCCTTGGCCTCGGCCGGGGCCGCGCCCGTGACGGTCGGCCCGAGCACCTTGACGCCGTGCTTGGTCAGCGACGTGCGGAACAGCGACGCGACGTACGCCGTGGGGTCGTCCACGGCCACCCACTCCTGGTACGGGTCCTTCACCGTGCCGGTGATCACGACGGTGCGGCTGTTGTGCTGCCGCTCGATGAGCACGTCGGTCTCCGAGCCCACCGTGGCCTTGTTGACGATCTTCAGGTAGCCGGTCTCCGGGGTGGTGGACACCTTGACCTTGTCACCGTCGGCGGCCACGGAGACGATCACCGAGCCGGCGTCGTAGTCCCTGTCGGGCGAGGCGGTCAGCGCGGAGATGGGCGCCGCGTAGTAGGCGGTCTCGTCGTCCCACGACCAGTCGTTGCCGAGCCGCTGCGAGTCGAACCAGGTGTCGTCGGTCACCAGCTTGCCCGTCACGACCTTGACGCCCGCGGCGGCGACCTTGGCGGCCAGCGCGTCGTAGTCCTCGGCCAGCATGGTCGGGTCGCCGGTCCCGCGCAGCACCAGGTCCCCGGCCAGCAGCGACCCGGCCTTGCGGCCCGAGGAGAGCACGGTGGTGGAGAAGCGGTAGTCGAGCCCGAGGGTCTCGGCGGCCGCGGCGGAGGTGAACAGCTTGGTGTTGGAGGCGGGGGTCAGGAGCTTGCCCGCGTCCGTGGCGTACAGCTCTTCGCCGGTGGCGGCGCTCTTGACGACCACGCCCGCTCTGGCGATCGTGAGCCGGGAGTCGCTGAGGATCTTGTTGATGTCCTGGTTGAGGTCCGCCACACCGGCGGAGGGCTCCAGGGCGACGGCTGGGGAGGAGGGGCTGGACGCCCACGCGAGGGCCGCGACGAGCGTGCCCGCGACGAGGGATGCTGAGGTGCGCCGCATGGGGGGTCTCCAAGTGCATGGGGAATCGCCATGCCAGCGTGGATCACCGCAAGCCAGCTGTAATCCGCAAATATCCGTATTTGTCGGGCGACTCTGGGCGGACGCGTCAGAAGGACGGCTGGCCCGAGCTCACCATGAAACCGCAGTCGCCGAACGAGATCTCGTCGCCCGACCGTACCCGCGCCGGCCCCACCAGCCGCCACCCGTTGAGCCGGGTGCCGTTGAGCGAGCCCAGGTCCACCAGCATCCACTCGCCGTCGTCCTCGCGGCGCAGCTCGGCGTGGACCCGGGAGACGGTTAAGTCCGACAGGACGAGGTCGCACGCAGACCCGCGCCCCACCACGTAACGCAGCCGGTCGTCGTCGGGCAGCGCCAGCTTGGGCAGCCGGGGCCGCCGCCACGCGGACTGCACCCGGGTGGTGAACTCGGAGACCGACGCGACGGCGTCGGTCAGCCGCTGCCTGATCGTCGGCTTGCGCGGCAGGTCCGCGACCAGTTTGTCGAGCTCGTGCCGGTTCTGTGCGCGCAGCGCCTGGTCAACCCGGCCTACGAACGTGTCATGGGAGATCCGGCCCTCCACGGCCTGGTCCCTGAGCTCACCGATCGCGCGGTCGCGTTCCCCGTCTGATGCGCGAAAAGGCGGCTGCGTCGAGCTCATGTAGCGAGTATCGGACCGAAGGGCGCTCGCTGTCCAGAAAACACGGATCGCTTGCGATGGGCATACTCAGTATGCATACTCAGTATCCATGTCGATAAGACACGGACTGCTCGCGTTGCTGAGCAGCGGACCGCGTTACGGCTATCAGCTCAGGGTTGAGTTCGAGACGTCCACAGGGGCGACCTGGCCGCTGAACATCGGCCAGGTCTACACGACGCTCTCCCGGCTTGAGCGCGATGGCCTGGTGGCCCCAGGGGGAGCCGACGAGCAGGGCCGCGCGGTCTACACGATCACCGAGGCCGGCCGGGAGGAGCTGGAGCGATGGTTCAGCACCCCCGTCGCCCAGTCCGACCGGCCTCGGGACGAGCTGGCCATCAAGATCGCGATGGCCGTGGCCGGTGGCCTGGACGTGGCCGAGGTCATCCAGACCCAGCGCGTGGCCACCATGCGCGGGCTGCAGGAGCTGACCCGGGCCAAACGGGCCGCGGCAGGTGGGTTCGCACAGCGGCTGGTCCTCGACTCGCTGATTTTCAAGGCCGAGGCGGAGCAGCGCTGGCTGGACCACTGCGAGGCCGTTTCCAAGCAGATGTCCAAGGAGCAAGAGCGATGACTGTGGTGAGTTTGCGGGACGTGACCCGCGAGCACGGCCAGGTGCAGGCCCTGAAGGGTGTGAGCCTGGAGGTGGCGGCGGGGGAGCTGGTCGCGGTCATGGGCCCGTCGGGCTCAGGCAAGTCGACCTTGCTCAACGTGGCGGGCGGTCTCGACCGGCCCACCTCGGGGACCGTGACCATCGAGGGCGAGGACCTGACCAGGGTGAAGGACCTGGCCGCGCTCAGGCGCACCAGCGTCGGGTATGTCTTCCAGGACCTGAACCTGATCCCGTCCCTGACGGCCGCCGAGAACGTGATGCTGCCGAGGGAGCTCGACGGCGTGCGCTCCGGGATCGCCCGCGAGGAGGCGCTGGCCGTGCTCGCCGAGGTGGGGGCCGGGGAGGTCGCCGGCCGTTTCCCCGAGGAGCTGTCCGGCGGGCAGCGCCAGCGCGTGGCCATCGCCAGGGCGCTGGTCGGCGAGCGGCGGCTGCTGCTGGCCGACGAGCCGACCGGCGCGCTCGACACCGCCACCGGGGACGAGATCCTGCAGCTGCTGCGCACCCGTTGCGACGCCGGCGCGGCGGTCCTGCTGGTCACCCACGAACCGCGGTACGCGGGCTGGGCCGACCGGGTGGTCTACCTGCGTGACGGCGCCATCGTGGAGTCGAGCGCCGTGCGGCTGGAGAGCGCCCGATGAGCGCGTTCCGCGCCGCGCTGCGCATCTCCCGCAGGGACGCCCTGCGCTTCAAGGGCCGCACCGCGCTGATCATGGTGATGATCGGACTGCCCGTCCTGGTCATCACGGCGGTGCTCACCGGCGCCGCCACCACGAGCATCACCCTCCGCGACCAACTGGACTCGCAACTGGGCGCGGCCGACGCCCGCATCAACACGCTTCCGTTCCGCATCCCGGTCGAGCAGAGTGCGGACGGAGGGTCCACCTCCCAGAACGGCCCGCAGGGTGGCGGGGAGCCGTGGACGCCCGCCGAGATCGGCACCCTGCTCCAGGGCCGCCTGCTCCGCTACCAGTCGAACGTCGTCCAGGCCCGCCTGGCGGACGGCTACAGCAGCGTCGACGTGTTCGAGGCCGATCTGCGCGACCCCTTGACCAGGGGGATGCGCCGCCTGGTCGAGGGCAGGTTCGCCGCCGCACCCGGCGAGGTCGCCGTGACCCCCGCGCTGATCGACAGCGGGGTCCGGATCGGCGACACGATCAAGACGTGGCGGCCGGACCGCACCGTGCGGGTGGTCGGGGTCGCCGAGCACCCGAACCGGCCCGGCGTGCGCGAGATGCTCGCCCTGCCGGACGGGCTGCTCCCGCACCAGAACGACGGAAACAGCAGCGGCTGGCTCATCGACTCAGCCGCCCCCGTCCAGTGGCCGGACGTGCGGAGGCTCAACAAGGTAGGGCTGGCCGTCATGTCCCGGGTCATCATCGAGCGCTCCGTCGCCGGCGACTCCGGGCCCCGGGACCTGCACGGGCTGGTCGAGCTGGGTGTCGCCGTCGTGCTCATCGTGACCGAGACCGTCCTGCTCGCGGGCCCCGCCTTCGCGGTCGGGCTGCGCCGCAGGCGCAGGGAGCTCGCCGTGATCGCCGCGCAGGGCGGCTCCGGGCGGCACCTCAAGATCATCGTGCTGGCCGACGGCCTGGTGCTCGGCGGCGCGGCGGCCCTGCTCGGCGCCGCCCTGGGCATCGGCGCCGGGCTGGTGGCGGAGTGGTTCGCGGCCCGCTGGCTGGACTGGACGCACGGTCCGGCGGACGTGCCGTGGGCGCAGGTGCTCGGCGTGGCCGCGTTGGGCGTGGTGAGCGCGCTGACCGCGGCGATCGTGCCCGCGATCCAGGCGAGCCGGCAGAGCCCTGTGCACGTGCTGGCCGGGCGCGCCGCCGTGGACACGTCGGGCCGCGCGGGCCGTCCCGTGCTCGGGGCCGCGCTGGTGCTGCTCGGGCTGGCCGCGACGGGGGTCGCCCTGCATCGGGGCCTGCTGTCGGTCGCGCTGGCCTCGATGCTGGTGGTGTTCGGGCTGGTCGCGCTGATGCCGTGGCTGGTCCAGGCCACGGGGCGGCTCGCCGGGCGGCTGCCGCTCCCGCTGCGCCTGTCCGTACGCGACGCCTCCCGCCACCGCGTCCGTACGGCCTCCGCCACCGCCGCGGTCATGGCGGCCACGATGGGGGTCGTCACGCTGGGCATCGGCCTCAACAGCGACTATGTCGACCAGGAGGCGAAACGCAACTCGATCGTCCCCGTGGGCACCATGGTGGTCCGTGCCTGGAAGACGGACGATCAGGGGTGGGCGCGGGTGCGGGCGCTCGTCCAGCAGAAGCTGCCGGGGGTGGGCCTGGTCAACGGGCTGGACGTGAAGGACGCGCAGGGCGAGCCCCTCGATCTGGACGTCGCCCTGCCGGAGGACTGCACGTCCAGGTGTGACCCTGGCGCCTATGACTTCGGCTCAGTGGAGGTGGCCGACGAGGAGGTGCTCGCCTTCCTCCAGAAACGCAGGGATCCGCAGGCGGCGGCGGCACTGGCGGCGGGCAGGGCCGTGGCGTTCAGCCCGGGCGCCGTGCGCGACGGCGTGATCAGGATCGGAGTCGAGGACGGGGAAGGGAAGCCGGTCACGACCCTCCGGGTTCCCGCCGTGGCGGCGGCGCCGGCCGACGTCGGTCAGACCGGCGCGCTGATCCCGCCGTCCGTGCTGACCCAGGCGGGGTTCAAGGTGTTGCAGCGGACCTTCTACGCGGCGTACACAGATGTCGACGATCAGCGGCTGAGCACGGAGATCAGGGTCCTCATCGGCGATCAGGCCTACGCCATCGCGGTGCGGGGCAACGCCGAGAGCCGCTTCGTCACCCTGCTGGTCCTGCTCGCGGCCGCGCTGGTCCTGGTGCTCGGCGGCACGTTCGCGGCCACGGGGCTGGCCGCCGCCGACATGCGCCCGGACCTCGACACCCTGTCCGCGGTCGGCGGGACGGCGCGGGTCCGCAGGCTCGTGGTGGCGGCCCAGGCCGCCTACATCTCCGGCCTCGGCGCCCTGGTGGGCCTGGTGGCGGGCACCGTCAGCGGCATTGCGCTGACCTGGCCGCTGACCCGGAGGGCTTACGGGACCATGGACCTGTTCAACCCGGGAGCCACGACGATCGCCGTCCCCTGGCTCTTCCTGGCCGGGGTCGTGGTGGGGCTGCCCCTGCTGGCGGCGCTGACGGCGGGGTTGTTCACGCGGACGCGTCTGGTGCCGGTGCGCCGGGTGGCGTGAGGCGGTACTTCAGCGTCATCAGCACCGACAGGAAGATGATCAGTGCCGGGACCGCGGTCTGCCCGATCAGGACCGCGGTCACCGCGCTGTCCGGCTGCTCTACCGGCCTGCTCGGCTCGGACTCGATGAAACCGCCGATCGACAGGATCACCCCGAAGATCAGCGCGCCGAACGCGCTGACGCCGCTCTCGATGGCCGTCCACAGCCCGGTCAGCACGCCCGCCCGCCGCTTGCCGGTCTCGGCCGCGTCCGCCGCGATCACGTCCGCCAGCATCGAGAACTGCAGCAGCTGCACCCCCGCGTAGCCGACGCCGACCACCAGGATCGTCACGTGCGCCCACACGATGCCGAGGACCGGCGTGGCCAGGGCCGCCGTGGTGCCGCCGGCGTACAGGAGCGCCGCCAGGATCATCGCGCCCCGCTTGTCGAAGCGCTTGGCCAGGCGCACCCACAGCGGCATCGTCAGCAGGATCGGGCCGACCAGCGCGGCGAAGAGCGTCTGCGTGGCCTTCGGCGAGCCGAGCGTGTACGCGGCGAAGTACGGCGCGGCGGCCAGCATCATGCTCACGGCGAGCATCTGCGTGCAGGCCAGCATGGTCAGCCACAGGAACGGCCGGTTGCCCTTGATCGCGGCGAACTGCTCGCGCCACCCTCCCCGGTCCGCCTCCGGCGCGCCGGTCATGGGCGCGCGGGCGGTGCCGAAGAAGGAGCCCAGCATGGCGAGGAGCAGGATGACCGCGATCACCGTGGCCATCAGCCGGTAGCTGTCCAGCGTGCCGTGCTCACCCTGGCTCGTGACGATGGCCGGGGCGAGCACGCCGCTGACCGCGGTGGCCGCGCCGATGAAGATCATGCGCCACTGCAGCAGCGAGGTGCGCTCGTGGTAGTCGTGGGTCATCTCGCCGGGCATCGCCTTGTACGGCACCTCGAACAGCGCGTACGCCGTCGCCGTCACGAGGAAGCACACCCCCACGTAGAGCGCGGCGGGCACGCCCGTCAGCGGCGGCCCCGCGAACACCAGGAAGAACGCGATCGGCAGCGTGCAGGCGCCCGCCAGCAGCCAGGGGCGCCGGGGGCCCAGCCGCGACCGGGTCCGGTCCGACCAGCGGCCGATCAGCGGGTTGACGATCAGGTCCCAGACCTTGGGCGCGGTCACCACGACCCCGGCCAGCCAGGCGGGCACGGCCAGGAAATTGGTCATGTAGTACAGCAGGAGCAGGCCGGGCACGGTGGAGACCGTGGCCGTGCAGAAGGACCCGACGCCGTAGCCGAGGCGCACGCCCCTGGAGACCGTGGACGCGCGCACCGCCGGTGTGATCATTTACTCATTGAACCCGAGCGAGGGCTTGTTCGGGAGGGCCCACTTTTTCCCATGCCGCAGGGCCCGGTCACCCGGGCTCCGCGGCACATGGCTCGCGTCAGTCGATGACGTTCGCGCACACCACGTGCGCGCCGATCTCGATCATCCGCTGCTCGCTGCGCGCGTCCGCCACCCTCGCCATGAGGATCGGCGCCCCGGAGGCCGCGAACTGCGGCAGCCGGGCGCGTACCAGGCGGTGCAGGTCGCGTACGACGTCCTCGGCGGCCGACATGTGCACCTTCACGTGCAGCATGATCCCCGGAGCCCCGGACGCCGTGCGCGCCTCGGAGATCCAGACGTGGTGCACCAGCGGGAAGTCCATGAGCAGCAGCCCGATGGCCTGCCGCAGCGCGGGCAGGATCGGATGCGCGCACCGCCGGTAGCCGGGGTCCACCTGCTGCATGGGCCCCGACAGGTGCGGCCGGGGCGCGGGCACCCACGGCAGCGTCGGCGCCTGCGGAGTCGGAGGTGCCACCTGGGCCAGCGCGGCACCGCGTGACACGGTCGCCATCGCCCCCGTCGCGTACGCGGCAGGCACCGCCCCCGAGAGGACGGGCATCGGCCCCGAACGCGACGAGGACATGAAGCGCTGGAGGTCGTCGATGGGCACGGCCGCGGCGGCTGGTCCGGCCGCGTCGATGACGATCTCCCGCACGCCCGTGACGCGCTGGATGTCCAGGATGGTGTCGGCGTCGCACGCCGATAGGGAATGACTGCCGCGGTGCCTGGCATAGGTGACAGAGCCGGTGTAACCGAGCAACACCCGGTCTCCGGCCTGGGTCGTCCCGAGGACGACCGAGCGGTCTGACCGCACTGCCACCAGGACTCCACCGTCGGCGAGAGCGCTCAGCAGGCGATGCGGAGTGCCATGCTGAGCGAGCGCGTCGGCAAGCGCAGGATTCCCGATGCTCATAAGACGAACCCTAGGTACTCGGCCACGGCTTATCAGGCTAATGGCGAATAAATCTCCCGATCAAGACAAAGATGTGAGCGGAGTGGATGAGTTTCTTCCTCCGGGGGTAGAGCGGAGCTGTCTCACATCGTGGGTGCCTCGTGAACGCGTTCACAAGCGCCGGATAGAATCTGTGGGACCGTCGGGGGATCCGTGGACGTGTCCCCCGAATGCCCGCCGTGCCGTTAAGGATCCACACCAGTGAACAAGCCCGTCGTTCTGGTCGCAGAGGAGCTGTCCGAGGCTGGCCTCGCCGTACTCGGCGCTGATTTCGAGGTCCGCCACACCGACGGCGCCGACCGTTCCCAGCTGCTGCCCGCCCTCGCCGGGGTGGACGCCCTGATCGTGCGCTCCGCCACGCAGGTCGACGCCGAGGCCATCGCCGCCGCGCCGAAGCTGCGCGTGGTCGCCCGTGCGGGCGTCGGCCTCGACAACGTCGACGTCGAAGCCGCCACCAAGGCCGGTGTCATGGTCGTCAACGCGCCGACCTCCAACATCACCAGCGCCGCCGAGCAGACGGTCGCCCTGATCCTGGCCAGCGCCCGCAACACGGCCCAGGCTCACTCCGCGCTGAAGAACGGGGAGTGGAAGCGCTCCAAGTACACCGGTGTCGAGCTCGACGAGAAGGTCGTCGGCATCGTCGGCTTCGGCAAGATCGGTCAGCTCGTGGCCCAGCGGCTGCAGCCGTTCGGCGTCGAGATCATCGCCTTCGACCCGTACCTGCCTCCGGCCCGCGCCGCCCAGCTCGGCGCCCAGCTGGTCAGCTTCGAGGAGCTGCTCAAGCGGTCGGACTTCATCACGCTGCACCCGCCGAAGACCAAGGAGACCGTCGGTCTCATCGGTGAGCGGGAGCTGCACCAGGTCAAGCCGTCCGTGCGCATCATCAACGTCGCCCGCGGCGGCATCATCGACGAGGGCGCGCTCTACGCCGCGATCAAGGAGGGCCGCGTCGCCGGCGCCGGCCTTGACGTGTTCTCCAAGGAGCCGTGCACCGACAGCCCGCTGTTCGAGCTCGACCAGGTCGTCATCACGCCGCACCTGGGCGCCTCCACGCACGAGGCCCAGGAGAAGGCCGGCACCCAGGTCGCGCGGAGCGTGAAGCTGGCGCTCGCGGGCGAGTTCGTGCCGGACGCGGTCAACGTCCAGGGCGGCGTGGTGGCCGAGGACGTCAAGCCGGGCCTGCCGCTGGCCGAGAAGCTCGGCCGCGTGTTCACCGCGCTGGCCGGCGAGGTGGCCACCAAGCTCGACGTCGAGGTGCGCGGTGAGATCGCCTCCGAGGACGTGCGGGTGATCGAGCTGGCCGCCCTCAAGGGCGTGTTCACCGACGTGATCGAGGAGCAGGTCACGTACGTCAACGCGCCGCTGCTGGCCAAGGACCGCGGTCTCAACGTGGAGCTGGTGACCAGCTCGGAGAGCCCCGACTGGCGCAACGTGGTGACCGTGCGCGGCGTGCTCGCCGACGGCCGCCAGGTCTCGGTGTCCGGCACGCTCTCCGGCCCGCGCCAGATCACGAAGATCGTCGAGGTCAACGGCTACGAGATGGAGATCGAGCCGACGGCCCACCTGGCCTTCTTCACCTACACCGACCGTCCCGGCATCGTCGGCGTGGTCGGCCGCCTCCTCGGCGAGCACAGCGTCAACATCGCCTCGATGCAGGTGGCCCGCTCCACCAAGGGCGGCAACGCGCTCATCGCCCTGACCGTCGACTCGGCGATCCCGGCCGACGTGATCGACCAGATCGGGAACGAGATCGGCGCCGAGAGCGGCCGCTCCGTGGACCTGGAGGGCTGAGCCTCCTTCCCGGCCTGAAGGCCGCCACCCGGTTCCGGGTGGCGGCCTTTGTTGTCTCAGCATGCAAGATACTAGGACATCCAATGAGATTGCTGGGGTACTGTTGCTGGTAATGCGCCAGGTGCTCGTACTTATTACCTGCCGCGGCGGGGCCTGTTAGGGCAGGTCGACGACTCGCCGCGGGGCGTCGTGGTGTGTCGGCCAATAAGTCCCATTCGTCCGCCGAACGGCTCGCGAAATGAGATGAGTCACATGTACGAGATGTATGCCTGGATCCGTGCCGAGGAGCATGAGGACGAGGCCGCGCAGGCCCTGCAGACCGCCCTGGACCGCAGGGACAACGGCGGCGCCCCTCAGAACCCGAGCCGGTAGAACACCGCCGCCCGCTTCACCCCCGGCAGCAGCCCGGCGATCCGGGCCGCGACGCGGTGCGGCGTCGGCAGGCGGTCGAACCCCTCGATGTCGAACGCGCTCACCGCGCTCAGGCAACGCAACCTCGGATGGATCGCCAGTAGCTCGCCCGGCCCGTCGATGCCCCAGACCAGGTGGGCGTCCGCCTTGCGCACCGGCCTGTTGAGCTTCTGCGTCTTGAGCCCCAGCGGGCTCACCGCGTCGAAGACGAACTGACCGCCGGGGAAGCGCTCGACGATCGCCCTGATGAGGGCCCGGCCCTCGCCGGGGTCGAGATAGTAGAGCAGGCCCTCGGCCACGACCAGCACAGGGGCGTGGCCCGGGACCTGCTCCAGCCACTTCAGCTCGGTGACCGACGAGCCGATCAGGCGGTAGCCGGGCCGCTCGGGGAACAGGCGCCGCCGCAGCTCGATCACGTCGGGGTAGTCCACGTCGTACCAGCGGACGCTGGGCGGCGGGTCCAGCCGGTGGACGCGGGTGTCGAGGCCGCAGCCCAGGTGGAGCACGGTGGCCTCGGGATGGGTGGCCAGGA
The DNA here is from genome assembly GCF_040680035.1 of Nonomuraea sp. NPDC052116. Taxonomy (NCBI): domain Bacteria; kingdom Bacillati; phylum Actinomycetota; class Actinomycetes; order Streptosporangiales; family Streptosporangiaceae; genus Nonomuraea; species Nonomuraea sp. NPDC052116. The sequence goes on from NZ_JBFAWA010000041.1 coordinate 28,179, forward strand.
ACCCGGCCGCCCACCGGTCGATGAACCGCGCCCTGATCGCGACCGAGACGGCCAGGCCGGCGTTCATCCCGGTCTCGGTGAAGTCGTGGTCGATGCGTTCGACCGCCTCGGCGGCCAGGTCGTCGCCGAGGATCGGATCCGGGGACCGCGCGTCCAGCGCCCGCCCGTACAGGGTGGCGAGCAGGGTGGCCTTCTCCCCGGTGAGATGCACCCGCTCCAGTGCCATACCCCTACGCTACCGCCGCGCGGGCCAGCGCCAGCGCGCCCAGCAGAGGCGCGTCGTCCGCGAAGCGGGCCGGGCGCACCTCCGGCGGGAACGGCACCGCCCGGCCGACCTCGGCCGTCAGTCTCGGCAGGATCAGCTCCGCCGCGCCCATCATGCCGCCGCCGACCACCAGGCGCTCGGGATCGAGGACCACGCACAGGTTCGCCACGCTCATGGCCAGCGTCCGCAGCGCCTCGTCCACCAGCTCCCGCGCGTGACCCCCGCTGAGGAGCTCGGCCGCCGTGACGGGGCGGCCCAGGAGGGCGGTGCCGCGGGCGGCCAGCGCGCCGCCCGCGACGCGCTCCTCCAGGGGCACCCGGCCGTCGGCGAAGGCGGGCTCGCCCGGCGTCACCTGGAGGTAGCCGATCTCGCCTGCCGCGCCGTGGGCGCCCGGCACCACCCGGCCGTCCACCACCAGGGCCGCCGCCAGGCCGGTGCCCAGGTTCAGGTAGACGCCCGTGGAGACCCCGCGCAGAGCGCCCCAGCGCAGCTCCGCGGCGGCCGCCGCGTTCACGTCGTTGTCGATGGACACCGGAGTGGCGCCGTACGCCTCCTGGAGCAGCCTCGGCAGTTCGAGGCCCTCCCAGCCGGGGACGTTCGGGGCGAGTCGTACCACGCCATCGCGGATCACCCCGCACGTCGAGAAGCCCACGGCGGTGGGCGCGCCGTCCAGGGCCCGGGCCGCCGCGAGCGCCCGCGCGAGCGTGTCAGGCCCGGTGTCCAGGCGGACGTGGGCGGACAGCGTGGGGCCGTCGGCCGTGGACACCCCGATGGCCACCTTCGTCCCGCCCACGTCGATGCCCAGGACCCGGGTCACCGGGCGGCGCCCCTGCGGGCGAGCGAGTCGATGGCCACGGCCAGCGCCAGCACCGCGGCGGTCACCATGAACCGCACCGAGGAGTCCACGCTGAGCAGGTACATGCCGTTGGAGATGGCCTGGATGACCAGGACGCCGAGCAGCGCGTCGTAGGCCCGGCCGCGCCCGCCGAACAGCGAGGTGCCGCCGATGACCGCGGTGGCGATCGCCATGAGGAGGATGTCGCTGCCGCCCGAGCCCTGGTTGACGGCCGACAGGCGGCTGGCGGCGAGGATGCCCCCGGCCGCCGCCAGCGTGGAGGCCAGCATGAACGCGAGGATCCTGATCCTGGTGACGTTGATGCCGGCGCGCCTGGCGGCCTCGGCGTTGCCGCCGACGGCGTACAGGTGCCGCCCGAACGTGGTGTGCCTCAGCATGAGGTCGAGCAGCACCACCAGCGCCCCGAAGATGATCAGCAGGAGCGGCACGCCGCGGTCCGCCGACATGACGATCACGGCCGCGGCGAGCAGCACCGCCAGCCCGCCCGCCTTGGCCAGTGACCACCACAGCGGCGTCACCGGCAGCGCGGCCGCCAGCCGCAGCCTCCTGACCGCGAGCGACGCGCCCGCCGACACGGCCACCAGGGCCGCCGCGACCGTCCACGCGAGCCAGCCCGGCAGCCAGGTGTCGCTCAGCTTGGAGATGAACCCGGTGAACGGCAGGTTGATCGTCCCACCCTGCCGCAGCAGGTAGAGCAGCAGGCCGAGCCAGCCCATCAGCCCGGCCAGCGTCACGACGAACGACGGCATCCGCAGCTTGGTCAGCATCAGGCCGTGCAGGAACCCGATCGCCGCGCCGACGGCGAGCGCCAGGAGGATGGCGAGCAGCGGGTTCCAGCCCTGCTTGACGTGGACGATCGTCATGATCGTGGCGCACAGGCCGCTGACCGAGCCGGCCGACAGGTCGATCTCGCCGAGCAGCAGCACCATGATGATGCCGAGCGCGATCGTGCCGGTGGCGGCCATCTGGAGCACGAGGTTGGTGAGGTTCTCGGGGGACAGGAAGCGGTCGTTGAGCGTGCTGAACACGATCGCGATCGCGACCAGCCCGCCGACCACCGGCCACGCGCCGACGTCCCCCTGGCGCAGCCGCTCGACGGCGACCTTCGGCGTGTACGGGCTGCGTACCAGCGTGTCGGTCATGTCCCTGCCCCCGTGATCGCGGCCACGATCTCCTCCTGGGAGGCGGTGGCCGTGGTGAACTCACCGGCGTTGCGGCCCAGCCGCAGCACCACCACGCGGTCGCTCACCGCGCGCACGTCGGCGAGGTTGTGCGAGATGACCAGCACCGCGAGCCCGCGCTCGCGCAGCCGCCCGATCAGCGCCAGCACCTGCGCCGTCTGCTCGACCCCCAGGGCCGCCGTGGGCTCGTCGAGGATGACCAGCCGCGGCTCGCCGATGAGCGCCCTGGCGATGGCCACCGACTGCCGCTGGCCGCCCGACAGCATGGCGACCGGCACCCTGATGTCCCTGATGCGCACGTCGAGCTGGCCGAGGAGGTCGCGGGTCGCGCGTTCCATGGCGATGTGGCGCAGCAGCGAGCCGCGGCGGCGCTCGGTGCCCAGGAAGAGGTTGGCCACGACGTCGAGGTTCTCGCAGAGCGCGAGGTCCTGGTAGACGGTCGAGACGCCGAGGGTCTGCGCGTCGTGAGGGTTGGCGATCCTGACCGGCGAGCCGTCCACGGTGATCGTGCCGGCGTCCGGCGTCACGACCCCCGAGATGGCCTTGACCAGCGTGGACTTGCCCGCGCCGTTGTCGCCCATGAGGGCCACGACCTCGCCGGGGCGCAGGTCCAGGCGGGCCCCGTCGAGCGCCTGGACCGCCCCGTACCGTTTGGAGATGTCTGTCGCCGAGAGCATCTACTCGATGCCCTGCTTCTCGCAGGCGGCCTTGACCTCGCCCGTGCAGAGCTGGGCGGCGGTGTAGAAGCCGTCCTTCACGATCGTGTCCTTGACCTTGTCGGCCGTGACGGGGATGGGGTCGAGGAGGAACGCCGGGATGTCGGCCGCGCCGTTGTTGACCTTGGCGGGCGCGGTGGGCTGCTCGCCCTTGGCGACGGCGACGGCGAGCTCGGCGGACTTCTCCGCCTCCGCCCTGATATTCAGATATATGGTCATGTACTGCTCGCCGGTGAGGATGCGCTGGACGGCGGCCAGCTCGGCGTCCTGGCCGGTGATCGGCGGGAGCTGCTTGTAGCCCGCGCGCTTCATGGCCGCGATCGCGCCGCCCGCCATGCCGTCGTTCGCGGACAGCACGCCCGTGATGGTGTCCTTGCCCAGCGCGGTGATGGCCTGCTCCATCTCCTGCTGCGCCTTGTCGGGGCTCCAGTCCGGCGTGTCGAACTCCCTGCCGACCTTCACCTTCCCGTCCAGCACGCTCTTGGCGCCCTTCTTGTAGTCGGCCGAGCTGGGGTCGGTGGGGGAGCCGTGGATCATCACGATCTGGCCCTTCGCCGCCGTGCCCCTGGCGGTCATGGCGTCGAGCAGGGCCTGGCCCTGCATCTCGCCCACCCGTACGTTGTTGAACGAGACGTAGTACGCGTAGTCGATGCCCGAGATCAGCCGGTCGTAGGCGATGACCGGGACCTTCTTCTGCTTGGCCTGGTTCACCAGGGGAGCCACGGCGTTGGCGTCCACGGCGTCGAGCACGAGCACGTCGGCCTGCTGGGTGAGCGCGGCCTCCACCTGTTGCTGCTGCTTGGGGGCGTCCTGCTCGGCGTTGCTGTAGAGGATCTTGCAGTCGGGGCAGAGCGACTTGACCTTCGCCTCGAACAGCGGGCGGTCGAACGCCTCGTACCGGGTGGTCTTGGACTCGGGCAGGAACAGCGCGATCGTCTTGCCGCCCTTGCCCTGGCCCTGCGTGGTCGTGGTGGTGGCGCCGGTGCCGTTGCCGGTGTTTCCACAGGCGGCGGCCAGGAGGACCGCCGCGACAGGGATTGATCGCCATGCTCGGTGCATCGCACTTCGTCCTTCCGGATGTGCCGCCCCTGTGCTTGGTAAGAAAGGTAATTTACTATCAGGCACGTTGGCTAGGCTCTGTTTCCTCAAGGGAGGGTGAGATGCGGGGCGACCTGGGTAATCCGCGGCTGCTGCGAGTGCTGAACGAGCGCCGCCTGCTCGACCATCTTCAGGAGCACGGCCCCGCCTCGCGCACCGACCTCGCCAAGATCACCGGCCTGTCGAAGCCCACGGTGTCCGCGGCCCTGGCCGGGCTGGAGGTGGACGGGCTCGTTCACCTCGTCGGCGAGGTCTCCGGCCGCCCGGGGCCGGTCACGTCCCTGTACGACGTCAACGCCGCCGCCACCCACGTCGCCGGCGTCGACATCGGGCGTGACTGGATCAGGGTCGCCGTCGCCGACCTGCGCGGGAAATTCGCCGGCCGGAGGGACGGGCGCAACACCGCCCTCACCTCCGCCGAACTGGCCGTCCTGGTCGGACAGCTGTGCCGGGCCGCCGCCCGCGAGGCCGTCGTCGACTGGCCCGACATCGCCTGCGCCGTCGTCGGCACGCCCGGCGTGTACGACCCGGAGCTGGGCCGCCTGGAGTTCGCCCCCAACCTGCCCGGCTCCGACCTGGCCGAGCGCCTGCGCGCCGAGATGGAGGTCGACCTCGTCATCGAGAACGACATCAACCTGGCCGCCGTCGGCGAGCACACGCACGGGGCGGGGCGCGGCAAGTCCAACTTCGCGCTGGTGTCCGTCGGCACCGGCGTCGGGATGGGCATCGTGATCAACGGTGAGCTGTACGTGGGCGCCCGGGGAGCGGCGGGGGAGGTCTCGTACGTGCCCGCGACCGAGGACCCGGCGCCGCCGGCGGGCGACGCCCTGGCCCACGGCGCCACGGAGGCGGTCGCCGCCGCGCCCGGAGTGGTCCGCGCGGCCCGCGCCGCCGGCCTGGGCCTGGAGACGGCCAAGAAGGTCTTCGCCGCGGCGGCCTCCGGCGACGGCGTGGCCCGCTCGGTGGTGGAGGCCGAGGGGCGCCGCATCGGCGGCCTGCTGGTGGCGGTGGCCGCCGTGCTGGATCCGGAGGTGATCGTGCTCAGCGGCGGCGTGGGCCGCAACCTGGACCTCCTGGGGGAGGCCATCGAGGCCCGCATCGCCGAGCTCGGCCCGCTGCGGCCGTCGGTGGTGGCCAGCACGCTGGGGGACAGCGGCGTCCTGCTGGGCGCGGTGGCCCACGCCAGGACCCGTGCCTGGGACCTCATCTTCGACGCCCGCCTCCCCTGACCGTCGCGTGGGGAGGCGGACGCCGCAGCCTCCTACAGGGTGGCCGTGAGGGTGGTGGGCGTTTCGTCGCGCTGCTTCTGGAGCTCGGACCAGAGCCGTACGCCCTTGCGGTCGGGGCGGACGCCACCCACGAAGGAGTCTCTGCGCCAGGAGGTCAGGCGCTCTTCCTTGACCACGTCACCCGTGTGCGGCGAGTGGACCATGTAGCCGGGCCGGGAGATCATCCCGACATGCCCGAGGCCGTGGAAGAAGACCAGATCGCCGGGTTTGAGGTCCTGCCAGGCGATCTTCTTGGTGAACGCGCCGTACTGTTCGGCGGCGGTGCGGGGGAGTTCGATTCCGGCGTGCTCGTACGCCCTGAGCATGAGTCCGGAGCAGTCGTAGCCGCTCGGGCTGGCACCGCCCCACACGTACGGGGTGCCGCGCTTGCTCATGGCGAACTTGATGGCGATCTTCCAGGCGGGCTTCGGAGCCTGTTTCTCCTGGATTTCCTTGATCTGGCCGCCGGTCAGGGTGGTGAGGTCGTCGATCTTGGTCGAGGCATGGGCGGGGGGAGCCAGCATGAGCCCGGCGGCGCCCGCCGCCAGGACGATGGCGATTCGAGACAGGGGTCTGTCCTTCCATACGGCCGGCCGGGTTAGCTGACGGGCTCGGGCCTGGAAGTAGCCCTACGGCATGGGGATGCCGACTCGCCCCAGGGGGAATGTGGGTCCCCGACTCCACGCAACGGCGCGCGGATTAGGCTGGTCCGTGACTTTAACGAAACGGTCAAAGAACCGCAATACCGGACAAAGGGGGCGTCCGAAAGATGAGATGAAGTGTTCGTCAGCCGAGACGACGCGGTAAGGTACCGCCCATGGAGTCGCGTAACATCCGTCTGGCCGTCATCCCCGGCGATGGGATCGGCACCGAGGTCGTGGCCGAAGGGCTCAAGGTCCTGGAGGCAGTGGGCACGAAGATCGAGCCCACTCACTACGACCTGGGAGCCGCACGCTATCACCGTACCGGCGAGACGCTGCCCGACGCCGTGCTCGAAGAGCTGCGCGGCTACGACGCGATCCTGCTCGGCGCCGTGGGCGACCCCAGCGTGCCGCCGGGCATCCTTGAGCGCGATCTGCTGCTGCGGCTCCGCTTCGAGTTCGACCACTACGTCAACCTGCGCCCGGTCAAGCTGTTCCCCGGCGTGGAGACCCCGCTGGCCGACACGCCGCCGGAGAACATCGACATGATCGTCGTCCGCGAGGGCACCGAGGGCCTCTACGCGGGCACCGGTGGCGCCATGCGGCGCGGCACCCCGCACGAGATCGCCACCCAGGAGTCGCTCAACACCGCCTACGGTGTCGAGCGCGTGGTGCGCTACGCGTTCGAGAAGGCCGTCACGCGGCCGCGCAAGAAGCTGACGCTCGTCCACAAGACCAACGTCCTCACCTTCGCCGGTGACCTGTGGCAGCGCACGGTCAACCGCCTGGCGGCGGAATACCCCGACGTCACGACCGACTACTGCCACATCGACGCGGCCTCGATGTTCTTCGTGAGCCAGCCGGAGCGGTTCGACGTGGTCGTCACCGACAACCTGTTCGGCGACATCATCACCGACCTGGGTGCCGCCATCGCGGGCGGCATCGGCCTGGCCGCCAGCGGCAACATCAACCCCGAGCGGTCCGCGCCGAGCATGTTCGAGCCGGTGCACGGCAGTGCCCCGGACATCGCCGGCCAGGGCAAGGCCGACCCCACCGCGACCATCCTGTCCGTCGCCATGCTCCTCGACCACCTCGGCCTGCACGCCGAGGCGGCCAAGGTCGAGCAGGCGGTCGCCGATGACATCCTCGAGCGGCTGGCCGGCTGGGCGGGTCGCACCACCCACGAGATCGGTGACGACATCACCGCGCGAGTATCCGGCTAGGACCGCCTAGCCCCAACGCGCCTGGTGGTCCGACGAGGGCCGCCAGGCGCTTTTTTGCGTCCAAAAGGGCTGATCGCCGCATTGGCCGCTTGCCATCCCATATAGCGAGACAATAGGAAGTACCGGGACTGCCTTCCGGGCAGCGCCCGCTCACCAGCACCGATCCGCAGATTTCTGTAGATTTGGGCAGATTCGCAGAGAGAAGGACCGACGTCATGACCATCGCTCAGAAGCTCAGCTTCGACGTGCAGCTATCCGACCACGCTCGCACCGCGGCCGAGCGGGAGCAGGTACTGGCGAACCCCGGCTTCGGGCAGACCTTCACGGATCACATGGTCTCGATCGACTACACCGAGGGGCAGGGCTGGCACGACGCCAAGCTCCTTCCCTACGGCCCGCTCTCGCTCGACCCGGCGACCTCGGTCTTCCACTACGCGCAGGAGCTGTTCGAGGGGCTCAAGGCCTACCGCCAGGCCAACGGCTCGATCGTCGCGTTCCGCCCGTACGCGAACGCCGCCCGCTTCAACCGCTCCGCGCTCCGGATGGCCATGCCGGAGCTGCCGGAGGAGGCTTTCGTGGAGTCGCTCGAACTCCTCGTCCAGACCGACAAGGAATGGGTGCCCACGACCGAGGGTCACAGCCTCTACCTGCGGCCCTTCATGATCGCCACCCAGGCGGGGCTCGGCGTCAACTACCCGTCGAAGTCGTACAAGTACATGGTCATCGCCTCCCCGGCGGCCTCGTACTTCACGGGTGGGCTCAAGCCCGTCTCCGTCTGGCTGTCCACCGAGTACACGCGGGCCGCCCCCGGCGGCACGGGCTTCGCGAAGTGCGGCGGCAACTACGCGGCCGCGTTCGTCGCGCAGCGGCAGGCCGTGGAGAACGGCTGCGACCAGGTGGTGTGGCTGGACGCCCACGAGCACAAGTACGTCGAGGAGATGGGCGGGATGAACCTGTTCTTCGTCCTCGGCGGCAAGCTCGTCACCCCCGCGTTGACCGGCACCCTGCTGCCCGGCATCACCAGGGACTCCATCCTGGAGCTGGCCGGCGACCTGGGCCTGGAGACCGAGGAGCGCCTCATCTCGATCGACGAGTGGCAGGCCGGATGCGAGTCCGGGGAGCTCACCGAGGTGTTCGCGTGCGGCACGGCGGCCGTGGTCACGCCGGTGGGCACCGTGAAGGGCGCCGACCGCTCCTGGAGCGTCGCCGACGGCAACCCCGGCCCCGTGACGATGCGGGTGCGTGAGGAGCTGGTGGGCATCCAGTACGGCGCCCGCCCCGACGCCCACAACTGGATCCACAAGATCGTCTAGTGGGGACGGCCGGGTCCGCGAGGGCCCGGCCGCGGCGCCTAGTTCTTCCTGATCAGGGTCATCCCGTCCGCGACCGGCAGCAAGAGGACCGTCACCCGCGGATCCTCCATCACCAGGTCGTTGAACTGCCGGATGTCCACGGTGGTCTGCTCCTCGTGCGCCGGGTCCGCCACGTGGCCCCGGCGCAGCGTGTTGTCCGCCACGATCAGGCCGCCGGGCCGCAGGCGCTCCATGAGCAGCTCGTAGTAGCCGGGGTAGTTGCCCTTGTCGGCGTCGAGGAAGGCCAGGTCGACGGTCTGGTCGAAGGCGGCGAGCGTCTCCAGCGCGGGGCCGAGCGTGAGCGTCACGCGGTCCTCCACCCCGGCCTCGCGCCAGTAGCGGCGGGCGACGGAGGTCCACTCGTCGCTCACGTCGAAGCAGTGCAGCCGCCCGCCGGACAGGCCCCTGGCGATGCACACGGACGAGTAGCCGGTGAACGTCCCCACCTCGACGACGACCTGGGGCGCCACGAGCTGAGTGATCATGGTCAGGAAGGTGCCCTGGTCGGGCGAGATCTGCATGCCGGCGGCGTCCCCGGTGGCGCTGAGCGTCTCCTTCGCCAGCTCGTCCAGCAGGGCGTCGGGCGGGGTCGTGTGCGCGAGGACGTACTGTGCTACGGCGGGATCTAGGAGGTATGCCTTCATATATCCATTCTCCCGGCATCGGGTAGGGTCTGCGCGATCAATGAGGTGAGAGTGGGCTGATGATGAAGCGGTTGCTGGCGGTGGCGCTCGCGTGCGTGGCCATCGCCATACTCGGGGTGGTGTCGTTCTCGGAGCCGGGCCGGTCGTCCGACGGGGTGCGGCTGACCCGGCAGATGGACGGATCGATGGTCCTGGCCGACCGGGGCGGGGACGCCCCCGTGCTGGACGTGTACGAGGACTTCGACTGCCCGATCTGCAAGGACATGCACGCCAAGGTGGACGGCACCATCAGGAAACTCGCCATGGAGGGCAAGGTCAAGGTCGTCTTCCACCCGGTGACGATCTTCCAGGACGAGCCCATGCGCTCCAACTCCATCCGCGCCGCCGCTGCCGCCCGCTGCGTCCCCGAGGAGAACTGGCTCAGCTTCAGGGACGAGCTGTACGCCATGCAGCCCGCGCCGCACGGCGAGGCGTCCGGATTCGCCGTCGAGGACCTGGTCAAGGCCGCCAGGCAGGCGGGGGCGTCGGTGGACGAGTGCGTCAGGTCACAGTCGTACGCCCAGGCCCATCTGGCGGAGACCGCGAAGGTGCGCCTCCAGGGCACGCCCACGGTGCTGCTCGACGGGAAGCTGCTGGGCAACGAGGCGTTCGACCCGGCCGCGCTCGAGCGCGTCATCACAGGTGGTGACGGCGTCACCGTGTAAAGGCTTGTCCCAGAAGCTGAGATCGATGTGCCAGATGCTGAATGCATATGGCAGACTGGGCGGCACCATGTTCTACGGTCTGCTCATTATCAGCAGGCGCGCTGGCTGACAAGGGACACCGCCAGCGCGCAGACCTCTCACGTCCGTGAGGGGTCTTTTTGCTTTCCAGAGGCTTCCAGAGAAGAGAGACTCATGGCCGACGACCGCTTCCACGTATACGACACGACGCTGCGTGACGGCGCTCAGCAGGAGGGGCTCAGCCTCACCGTCGCCGACAAGCTCGCCGTCGCGCGCCACCTGGACAGCCTGGGCGTCGGTTTCATCGAAGGGGGCTGGCCGGGCGCCAACCCCAAGGACACAGAGTTCTTCAGGCGGGCTCAAACAGAGCTGGACCTGAAGCACGCGCAGCTCGCCGCGTTCGGTGCGACCCGCCGAGCCGGTGTGAAGGCAGCCGACGACCCGTTGGTGGCCGCATTGCGCGAATCCGGCGCGCCGGTCGTGACCCTTGTCGCCAAGAGCCACGACCGGCACGTGGAGCTGGCCCTCCGCACGACTCTCCAGGAGAACCTCGCGATGATCCGCGACACGGTCTCTCACCTTCGTGCGGAGGGACAGCGAGTCTTCCTCGACGCCGAGCACTTCTTCGATGGTTACAAGTCCAACCCAGCCTACGCGCTCGAAGTCCTCAGGACCGCCGCCGAAGCCGGGGCGGACGTCATCGCGCTGTGCGACACGAACGGCGGCATGCTCCCCGACGAGCTGGCCGAGATCGTCCACGAGGCCGTTCTGACCAGCGCCCGCGTCGGCATCCACTGCCACGACGACACCGGCTGCGCCGTCGCCAACACCCTGGCCGCCGTCAAGGCCGGGGCCACGCACGTACAGGGCTGCGCGAACGGCTACGGCGAGCGCTCCGGCAACGCCAACCTCTTCACGGTCGTGGCGAACCTCCAGCTCAAGCGCGGCTTCGACCTCGTCCCCACGACCGCCCTCGGCGAAATGACCCGCATCGCCCACGCGATCACCGAGGTCACCAACGTCACCCCCAACTCCCACGCCCCGTACGTCGGCACCTCCGCCTTCGCCCACAAGGCAGGCCTGCACGCCAGCGCCATCAAGGTCGACCCCAACCTCTACCAGCACATCGACCCCGCCGCCGTCGGCAACGACATGCGCATGCTCGTCTCCGACATGGCCGGCCGCGCCTCGGTCGAGCTCAAGGGCCGCGAACTCGGCTACGACCTCACCCCGGAACACACCAAGACCCTGGTCGAACGCGTCAAGGACCTGGAGTCGCGCGGATTCACCTTCGAGGCCGCGGACGCGTCGTTCGAGCTGCTGCTGCGCGACACCGTGGAGGGGAAGCGCAAGCGCCACTTCGAGGTCGAGTCGTGGCGCGTGATCGTGGAGCGCACGAAGGGCGGCGAACTGGTCAGCGAGGCCACCGTCAAGCTCCACGCCAAGGGCGAGCGCATCGTCGCCACGGGCGAGGGCAACGGCCCCGTCAACGCCCTGGACAAGGCCGTGCGGCTGGGGCTGGAGCAGCTGTACCCCGAGCTGGCGAAGCTGGAGCTGGTGGACTACAAGGTCCGCATACTCGAGGGCACCCACGGCACGGACGCCATCACCCGCGTCCTCATCACCTCCAGCGACGACACGTCCGAGTGGGCCACGGTCGGGGTGGCGGAGAACATCATCGACGCGTCGTGGCAGGCCCTGGAGCAGGCAGTCACCTACGGCCTCCTCCGCGCCGGCCACAAGACCGCCTGAGCGGGAAACCGCCCGGTCCTCCGCGATAGGGGCGCTGCGCGCGGGGGAGCTTCGGCCAGCGCCTCCCAGAAAGGCATGGCCTTCCACGATGGGGGAGTTCCAGACAGCGTTCCCCAGGAGGGCTCACGCCCCCCTTCGACCCCCCGAAACCCCCGCTCGCTTCGCTCGCCGACCCCGCCCGTCGCCCTGTTACCGGGTTGGCCTGCTGGAGCCCACCCTGAGCGGTCCTCGCTCACGCTCGGGCGGCCTCATCGGGGCTCCGTCACCGGGCGAGGAGCCTGTCGGCCGCCTGCCGGCCCCTCGCGCTCCCCGCCCTGGCTGGTACGGCAGCCGCCATTTGTTGACTGAGCTGAGTACATCCTGGGCGGACACGGCCATGGTTTGCTGACCGGGCGGTTAACAGCCGAGCAGCCCCAAGAGGGACAGAACGGCGACTCCCTTTTGCGCAGTCGCTGAACGTAGCAGCCAAATCAGGATCTGCTCTTGGGGAACTTCGGTCCCGGACCGTATTTGACCCCGGTCCCTCCTCGCGCATCCCCTATCTTCTCGATGATTTGCCGCTCCCGCAGGCTGTTGAGCAGGTCCCTAGCGGCATAGACGTGAACATCGAAGAGACGGCGTATTGTCTGATTGGTGACAAAACCGTACTCTCGCACATGATCGATGATCTTCTGATCGGTGTCGTCGATAGAGAGGCGTCGATATGAGACGGACCGAGACATCGCCGCAATTACGTCTGATCGTAGGCGGTATGTCGGGAAGGGCTTCTTAGCCGTTCGTTTGGTCGGCTCGATCAAATGATATTCGTCAGCCATGGCAAGCAGGACTTCTTGCGCCTCGACCGGAGTTCTTTGGATTATTCCGGCGAGCTTGTAGGCTTCGATGCCACTGTTGTGGCGGAGGTGGGACATGGCAAGCAGTACGTTCAGGTCCCTGCCCACTTTGGTGGGCAGGTCATTGATGAAGCGTACGAATATGTCGTTTCCTATGCCGCCGGCCAAGGTGGCGCGAACGAGTGTTCCGCTGTCCTCGAACAGCGGCGGTTCCTTGCCGACTCGCAGCATCTCCCGATAGGCCCTGTCTACTCCCTGCCCCGTTCTCTCTGCCAGTTGGAGGATGGACACCGTTTCCGTGAGCAGCCGGTTCCTGGGTGTCGAAGGATAGGTGAGGATATTGGATGGGGTCACGCCGGAGACCAGGCCCCCGGGGCTTGTGATCACCAGACGTTTGGGAGAGTGCTCGACATCGACCGTGCCGCCGGTCTCGTACGATCGGTGAATCAGGGCGTTCACGACGATCTCCCGCACCGCGACGCTGGGATAGTCGGTGAGCTGAAGCTGTATTCCGCCGGCGAGATTGAGTGGATGAATCTCCGTACGGCTCTCAATGGCATCAGTCAAGGCTTGGATCGCCGCGATGATCGGACGATTTCCTCGCATCCGCCCCGTGGCTTCGCTCCCGGATGTGGGACGGAATTGGTATGAGTATCCATAGCCGGGCACGATCTCGGTGATCAGTGATTCGTCGGCGAGCAGTAGCACACCTGCGTTGGTGACGCTCCCGTTGGAGGTGATCAGCCGGAGGGACTCAAGAAGTGCCCGATCCGTCAAATCGGCCAGGTGATCGCGGCCGGCGGCTTCCAGAAGGCGACGCAGTCTCTCGATCTCGACGCCACCGAGCTGGCCGATGCCGATGCTGGACGCATCTGCCGACCAGTCCACCTGGCCGCGTGCGATCAGGACCTCTCGTTGTTGATGGGGAGGAAACGGAAGGCACTCTTTTCCGAGGCGACGCGTCGCGAGCCCGGCCGCGTTGCTGTGCGGCATGACCCCCTGAGGGACGGTGACGAGCACTATACGGACGCCATCGACGTCTCTCTCGTCAACGAACGCTGTGATAGGCGGGCTCGTACGATCGAATATCCCTTTGCGTATGAGATCGACCGAGTAATTCGCCGGAACTCCGCGAAGTGCGCCCTCGCGGTCGGTCGCCTTGTCGTCGACGCCCAGCACCACGGTGCCGCCGCGTGCATTGACGAAGCAGACGAGGGCGTCGGCAAGCAGATTGAGCGTTGCCTCGAGGGAGTCGGCGACAAGCTTGAAATCCAGCGTGTCCGTCTCCAGGGAGTCCGCTGTGACCCCTTGTCCGAGGATGGCGAGCGCCGCTTCTGCTTCAGCGTGATCCACCCTCAGTGTCGTCGCAGTGGCAGGACCGCTGCTCCTGTGCCGTGGGTGGGCCCTTGTCGAGCGCTGGATGCGGCGCTACGAGTGGGTCAGGACGCCGCAGGTAGGCGGTGGTCGTGGGGTCGGCGGGGAAGAGGGTTTCGATGGCGATCTCTTCGAGGGTGATGTCGAAGGCCGCGCCGAACGTCGTGATCGTGCTGAAGAAGCTCAATTCGACCCCGTCGTGCCGGAGCCGGATGGGCATGGCGATGTCGGCGGCCCCGGCGGTGGGCGGGTCGTCCTCGGTGCCGTAGGACCGGAGTTCCTCGTACAGCGCGCTCAGTTCGGGGTCTCCCGTGCGGGCGGCCTGGCGGGCGAGCCGGGGCAGCAGGTACGCCCGTACCTGTCCCAGATTCTGCAGCCGGGGTGCGAATCCGCGCGGGTCCAGGCCCAGCCGCATCATGTTGACCGGCGATTTCAGGAGCTCCGGGTCGACGCCGTCCAGGAAGATCTCCATGGCCGGGTTGCTGAGCAGCACGTTCCAGTGGTGGTCCACGGCGACGGCGGGGAACGGCTCGTGGCCGCGCAGCACGCCCTGGATGGCCTCGTACGCCTGCGCCAGCTCCGGGTCCTCCAGCGGGCGCCGCTCGTAGGCGGGGGCGTACCCGGCGGCGACCAGGAGCCGGTTGCGTTCGCGCAGGGGGACGTCCAGGTGCTGGGCCAGGTGCAGGAGCATCCGGCGGCTGGGGACCGTACGGCCGGTCTCGACGAAGCTGATGTGCCGGCTGGACACGTCCGCCTGTACGGCCAGGTCGAGCTGGCTCAGCCGGCGCCGCCGGCGCCACTCCCGCAGCAGCTCGCCGACCGCGCGATCGCGATGCATGCTCCAGTTCTACCGGGCCGCCGTGGTGAGCCGGGCGGGACCTACCACTACCGGCACAGTCCGCTACGGTCGCAGCTCATGAGAATCCTCGTCGTGGGCGGCAGCGGCTTCCTCGGCAACGAACTCGTGCGGCAGTCCGCGACGGCCGGCGACGTCGTGGCGGCGACCTATCTGACCCGGCCGGGAACGGCAGCGGGAGTCGACTGGCTGCCGCTCGATGTTCGCGACCGTACGGCCGTGGTCGACCTGATCGGCGGGTTCAGCCCTGACGTCGTCATCAACGCGGCCTACCGCCAGTCGGACTGGGTGGCGACGGCCATGGGCGCCGCTCACGTGGCCGTCGCGGCCTCCGGGAACGGCGCACGTTTGGTGCACGTGTCCAGCGACGCCGTCTTTTCGGGCAGGGCGATCACCTATGCCGAGGACTGCGTGCCCGACCCGGTCAGTCCGTACGGAGCGGCGAAGGCGGCCGCGGAGGTGGCCGTGCAGGCGATCGATCCTGCGGCGGTGGTCGTACGGACGTCTCTGATCATCGGCGACGGCGGCTCTCCACACGAGGACTTCGTGCACGCGCTGGCCACAGGCGGCACGCACGGGGTGTTGTTCACCGACGACGTGCGCTGTCCGGTGCATGTCGGTGATCTGGCGGCAGCCCTCCTGGAGCTCGCGAACTCCGATCGCGCCGGGATCCATCACGTGGCCGGGGCGGATGCGGTGAGCCGGTATGAGCTGGGCTGCCTCGTCGCCCGGCGCGATGGACTGGATCCGGCTCGGTTGCCGTCCGGCCGGCGTGCCGACACCGACCTGCCTGGGCCGCTCGATGTGCGGTTGGACTGCACCCTGACCCAGCGGCAGCTGCGGACCAGGCTGCGCGGTGCGCGGGAGTTCGTGACCACCCGGTAGCGGTGGCCACCTCACATCTGTCCGGCGACCGTCTCACGTGCGGTCGGCGACCGAAGCGGCGACCGTCTCACGTGCGGTCGGCAACCGAAGCGGTGACCGTCTCACGTGCGGTTGGCCGGCGAACCGGCGGGTGTCGCCTGGCTGGGCCAGGCGATGTCGTCGACCGCCAGAAACGGTTCGCCGGCCACGGTCGCCGGCGTCACCCCGGTGAACGCCACGACGTCCCGATGCAGGTGGGACTGGTCGGCATAACCGGCATCCGCCGCGACCCGGGCCGCGCCCTCACCCGCGACCAGGCGATGGGCGGCATGATCGAAGCGGACCAGCTTCACGGCGCGTTTGGGCGGCAGGCCGATCTGCGAGCGGAACCGGGACCACAGGCGCTTACGGCTCCACCCGACCTCGGCCGCCAGGCCGTCGACCCGGACCCGGCCGCGGCCGGCGACGATCCGCTGCCAGGCCCAGGCCACCTCCGGGTCCACCGGCGGCCCTGCCTCGTGCCGGCGGGCGAGCAGCGCGTCCGTCAACGCGAAGCGTTCCTGCCACGACGAGACCTCGCTCAGCCGCTCGCGGATCCGTGACGCCTCGCGGCCCCACAGGTCGTCGAGGGCCACCACGGCGCCGTCGAGGTCGGCGGGGGAGATGTCCAGAACCGCGCGTGCGATCGCCGGGGACAGGCGCACCTGCACGCACTCGACGTTCTCACCCCGCGCCCGGACCGCGCCTCCGGACCCGAGCCCGGGCCCGGCGACGATGCTTCCCCGCTGCTGCCGTCCGGCGGCGTACTCCATGACGGCCGAACCGACACCGAACTCCACCAGCAGCGTCACGGCCGGATGCGGAACCATCCGGAGCGTGTCCAGGTCACGGACCCGGAACCCGGCCATGGTGACACCGGCCACCCGGCTGGGCCGCCGCGGGCATGCCACGTCCCACACAGCCGCGCCGTGCACGAATGTCCGCACCGTTTCATGCTACGCGGGCCGATCGGGGGGAACATTTGTCCAATCCACCGGCGCGTACCGGCGGCGACAGTGGCCTCATGACCATTTCTGACGGCGGAACCGAAGCCACCGAGAGCTCGACCCTGTCCCTGGACGACGGCGACATCCACGTGTGCCAGGACGGCCCCCGCGACGCGCCCCCACTCCTGCTCATCCACGGGACGGCATCCTCGGCCATGTGGTGGGACCTGCTGGTTCCGCTGCTGACCAGATCCCACCGCGTCATCCGGATCGACCTGCTCGGTCACGGCCGGTCGGGCCAACCGGCCGACGGTAGTTACGCGGTCGCGGACCAGGCACGCCGGGCTGGTGCGGCGCTGGACCGGCTCGGCGTCGAGCACGCCGTGGTCGCCGGCCATTCCAGCGGCGGCGCGGTCGCCACCGCCCTCGCCGAGCGACGACCCGACCTGGTGACCGCGCTCGCGCTCATCAACACCGGACCCAGCATGGACGCCTTCATCGCACAGGAGTCCGCTGCGATCGGGCCCTCGCAGTGGCCGCCGAGCGACGAGCTGATCCGCCAGTTCTCGAGCACCGGTTTCAGGCGGGCGGACCACCCGATCCCGCAGGCGTTCGTGGACGAGCTGCGCGGTATGAGCTTCCCTGCGTTCGTCGCGATCATGCAGGCGCCCCGCGAATACCTGGAGGAGCGGGCGCTCCCCGATCGGCTGAAGGACCTCGGCAAGCCGCTGCTGGTGATCTTCGGTGTGGAGGACCGGAGGTGGCGATCCTCGTCCGCGGCCGACTACGGCGTCGTTCCGGGCGCGAAGATCGAGCTGCTGCCCGGTTCCGGCCACTCGCCCATCGTGGAAGATCCGCCGCGGACCGCCGAACTGCTCCTGGCCTTCACCGCGATCCACCGTCGATCACATGGGAGGTGACGCCGGCGGGTTCGGCAAGGTCGGCTCACATAGGCTGCTGCTATGCCGCGCTGCGCAGAGAGGGCAGTGCGGGCATCGCTGACAACCGATGCGGTCGAGCCGACAAGACAAAGGGATATCCATGATCACCCACATCAACGTCGCCGTCATGTACGTAGCCGATCAGCAGCGGTCGGTGGATTTCTACGTCGACAAGCTCGGCTTCACCAAGACCGTCGATGCCGAGATGTGGCCGGGCGCGCGCTGGGTGGAGGTCAAGCCGCCGAGCGGACAGACCTCGATCACCTTGCACAGCGCGGAGGCGTTCGACAAGAAGCCGGGCGAGGGTGCCTTTCTCACCTTCGCCTGTGATGACATCGACGAGACGGTGCGTCAGTTGCGCGAGCGCGGCGTCACCGTGACCGACCCGGTAGAGGAGGCCTGGGGCACTTACATCAAGGCCACCGACCCGGACGGCCACGAGGTCATGATCTCCAAGAAATGACGGACCAGGGGCTCCCCTGACCCCCTGGTAGCCGGTTGTCCATTACATGGGATGTAATCGACGGGCCGGGCCGGGGCGCCGCATGGTGGGCGCATGAGTGAGAACGGCATTGCCGAACGCAACAAGGAGATCGTCCTGCGCGGCTTCTCGGAGTTCGCGGCGGGGAACGTGGAGATACTTCGCGACCTGCTCCGGGAGGATTTCATCGAGCACAGCCCGGGAAATCCGTCAGGCAGAGACGCGTTCATCGAGTTCATCGCGAGCGCCCCGGTCGCCGGGGCGAAGCTCGACCTCAAGCGGGTCATCGCCGAGGACGACCACGTGATGCTGCACTATCACATGGTCCCGCCAGGGGACGGGCGCGGGATCGCGGTCGTCGACATATGGCGGATGGTGGACGGGCAGATCGTCGAGCACTGGGATGTGGTGCAGCCGGTGCCCGATCCTGGCGAGATCCCGTACGGGATGTTCTGACGGCGAAGGCGCCGATTTCGCCGCCGGTTCACGATGAGGCGCCCGGATCAGGGTGAGGCGCCGGATCAGGGTGAGGCGCCGACCATCAGGGGCCAGACCGCCGCGGAGAGCTCCTCGGGGGTGCCCGGGCACCCCCGCCGCACCCAGTCCGCCGCCACCGACAGCAGCGCCCCCGCGACGAACGCCGCCGGAACGTCATGAGGGATGTCCGCAGGATCATCGACGTGGGTGGAGCCGCCGTCGTCCGGTGAGGTGCGCTGTCCGCTGACGTGGATGGCGACGGTCATGCGGTGCCGCAGGTGGTCCTGGAGTCGGGCGCTGCCGTCGGGGCCCAGCAGCGCCCGGTACAGGTGCGCGTGCTCGGCGACGTGCGCGAACAACCGCGTGGTCTCGACGGGCGGCTCGCTCCGGGCCACCACGTACCGGCCCAGCTTCGGCGCGGCGGCGACCAGGCCGTCGAACATCGCCGCGCAGGCCGACTCGGCGAGGGCGTGGACGTCGGGGAAGTGGTCGTAGAAGGTCGAGCGGTTCAGGCCGGCCCGCTTGGTGACGTCGGCCACCGTGATCTGCCCCAGCTCCTTGTCCAGGACCAGATCCAGCAGCGCCTGCTGCAGCGCGGCCAGGGATCGCCGCGCGCGGGGGTCGGCCTGGACGCGGCCGGTGAGCGGGGGCTTCTCTTCGGGCACAGGCTCAGTGTACTTTGACGACACCCGTTGTTTAGCCGACAGGTGTTGGATAGCGCGAAGGGAAGGAGCCGTCATGGGTTCGTTGGAGGGCAAGGTCGCGATAGTGACCGGCGCCGGGCAGGGGATCGGGCGCGGCATCGCCATGGCCATGGCCAAGGAGGGCGCCTCGATCGCCGTCGTCGACCTCAACGGCGAGGCGGCGGCCGGGACGGCCGGCGAGATCGAGCGCCTCGGCGCGGCGGCGATCCCGCTGACCTGCGACATCCGCGACTCCGCCGCCGTCGGCGCCGCGGTGGCCGCGGTGGTCGAGCGGTTCGGCACCGTGGACATCCTGGTCAACAACGCGATGGCGGCCCGCGTCGGGGTGCCGCTGGAGGAGATCACCGACGAGGATCTCGAGCTGGCGTTCCGCACCGGCCCCATGGCCAGCACGTACTTCATGCGGGCCTGCTTCCCCCACCTCAAGGGCGGCGGGCGCGTCATCAACCTGCGCTCCGGCTCCGAGATCCAGGGGCTGGTCGGTTACGGCGCGTACGTGTCGGCGAAGGCCGCCGTCGGCGGCCTCACCAGGACCGCGGCCCGCGAGTGGGGTGCCCACGACATCACGGTCAACGCGATCTGCCCCTTCGCGCTCAGCGAAGGGGCGAAGTCCTACTTCGACACGCGGCCGGACGAGCTGGACGCGGCGCTGTCCGGCCTGTCGCTGCGCCGCACCGGTGACGCGGAGGCCGACATCGGCCGCGCCGCCGTCTTCCTGGCCGGGCCGGACGCCTCATTCATCACCGGCTGCTCGATCATGGTGGATGGAGGCGGCTCTTTCCTGGGCTGACGGCAGGAGGCGAGGTTAGAACGCCTTGGCGGAGAACGAGGTGCCGTCCACCGTGACCTTTCCGCCCGAGCAGGACACCTTGGGCGAGTCCGTCCCGGGCACGATCACCGTCAACAGCGACTGCGCCGCCGGTGACACCACCACATTGGTCGGCAGCTTCGACAGGTACGTGGGCGAGACCCAGCCCACCTTCCCGCCGCGCTCCACCTTCTGCCCGCCGACCCGGTCGCACGACGACGAGAACTGCAGCAGGGTGACCTTGAACTTGCCGTCCCCGAGCACGACCTTGCCCCCGCCGTTGGACACCAGCTTGAGCGACGGGTCGAACCGCCAGAGGTTGCTTATCTTCTTGCCGCCCGAGGCCGTGTCCAGCACCGCCATCAGGTCCTCGCCGTGGTTCACCAGGACCGACCTGGTGCGGCTCACCCCGTACGCCTTGTCGGTCAGCTTGAACGACTGCCGGTCCTTGCCGTACTTCGACGCCACGAGCTTCGAGGACGTCCGCGGCTTGAAGCGGGCCCCGACCACCGTCGGCACGTTGTGGGCCTCGGGGGAGAGCGTCCAGTAGCGGTAGGCGCTCTTCTCGTAGGAGTGGAAGCCGCCGTCCACCAGGAGGTTGCGGCCCTGGGCGTAGTACGTGACGCCCAGGTGGTCCTCGTGGCCGTGGAACTTCAGCCCGGGCCCGAACCTGATCGAGTAGTACGCCGAGTCCGGCTTGCCCCAGGCCGTGCGGCCGAAGACGTAGCCCGCCCGGTAAGTCTTGACCTCCTGCTTCGGCGTCCCCGTCTCGATCTTCGGCTCGGTCTCGGCGGTGCCGTCGCCGATGGGCACCATGTAGCCGGTCGGCATGGTGGCGTGGGCGATGAAGTCCTTCATCGCCTCGGCCCGCTTGGCGATCTCGCCGGGCACCTTCCTGCCGCACGCCTTCATGTTGGTGATCGCGACCTGCAGCCGGCTGTAGACGTACACGGCATAGCGCGGGGCCTGCTCCATGAGCGCGCCCTGCGAGTCGACGTCGAGCTTCACCGTGCCGGTCAGCCGGCGGGAGGCCAGGTCCGACCAGTCCTTGCGGCCGTACCTGCAGCCGATGCCCATGAGCGCGATGTCCTGGTCGATGCCGTGGTTGTGGCCCTTCTTGTAGAGCCGCGAGTCCGACAGGAGCCTGGCGTGGTCGGCGAGGCTGTCCTTCAGCCAGCTCTCCTTGACGTGCATGCTCAGGCAGAGCAGCGGCTGCGTGCGCAGCGAGACCGGGTGGTCCTTCCACGTGTACGGCTTGGTGCCGCGCGCCCCGGGCTTGTTGTTCGCGACCCAGTCCTTGGTGATCTCGGTGGCGCGATCCAAATAGCTGCGGTCACCGCTGTTCTCGTACGCGACGACCAGCGTGCCCATCCAGCGCAGCGACTGGAACACGAACTCCCACGAACGGTTCCCGTACGGGCTCGCGCTCCAGTTGATCTTCTTGCCGAGCTTGTACGCGGGCAGCCCGACCAGCGAGATCTCGCCCTTCATGACGTCGTCGGCCGTGGGGGTGCCGGGCAGCCAGTCGCCCTGGCACTCCGCGGTCCGGGTCACCTTGTCGGCATGCGCGGGGCTGCCTAACCCGCCGAGCGCCAGCATAAGGGCAAGAGGTATCGCGAGCCGGCGCACGCCAGTTCCTTTCGGGACAAAAAGTGAAGGTGGAACATGCTTTCCGAATCGCGATCAATGGGTCAAGTTGAGTGGCGGATTCGTTAGATGCTCGATGCGCCACCGGTGTCCCGCATGGCGTAGCCGTACCTGGCGCGACATGCTGGTGCGGTGACATTCGACGACCTCGTGATCCCGGACACACCCGCCTGCCGCGGGGCGCTGGAGGTGGCCGCCCGCTACCACACGCCCTCGCTGCTCAACCACTCGATCAGGGCCTACCTGTGGGCGGCCGCGTACGCGCGTGAGCACGGCATCGCGTTCGACGCGGAGCTGCTCTACGTGTCGGCCATGCTGCACGACCTCGGGCTGGTGGCCGAGTTCGACAGCCACTCGGTGCCGTTCGAGGAGGCGGGCGGCGACGTGGCCTGGGTCTTCTGCGCCGGCGCCGGCTGGTCGCCCGAGCGGAGGGTACGCGCCCGCGAGGTGATCATCCGGCACATGTGGGACGAGGTGCCCCTGGAGGAGGACCCGGAGGGCCACCTGCTGGAGCTCTCGACCGGCATGGACATCTCGGGCCGCCGTACGGAGGAGATCCCCGAGGCGATCAGGCGCGAGGTCCTGGAGCGCTACCCGAGGCTGGAGATCGCCAAGGAGTTCGGGGCGTGCATCTCGGAGCAGGGCGCGCGCAAGCCGTCCAGCATCGCCGGCCAGTTCGTCCGCGCCGGCATCGTGGACCGGATCGCGCGCAACCCGCTGGACGCCTGACCCCGAAAAGGGTCTTGGAAGCCGGATCGGCTATGACTTGGGGCCGGTGCTCTCGGCGACCTCGAAGGTCCACACCTCCGAGCCGGTCGCCGCGGGCCCCTGCCCGTGCCCGTGACCGTGGCCGTGGCCCTGTTCCTGGGCGGCCTGGGCGGCCTGCGCGTGCCCGCGCCGGAAGGCCTCACCCTGCTGCCAGTTCTGGAAGTCCTCCTCGCTGCGCCAGCGCGTGTAGACGAGGTAACGCTCGGTGCCCTCCACCGGCCTGAGCAGCTCGAACCACTCGAACCCGTCGGCCGACTCCACCATGCCCGCCCGGTTGGCGAAGCGCCGTTCGAGCTCCTCGCGCATGTCGGCGGGCACGTTCAGGACGTTGATCTTCACGACGGACAACGGGGCCCCTCTCGTCGGCGACACCACCTGCTGAGAGATCCAGGCTAACGCGGGCGGCCTCAGGGTCCTGCTCCTGGTCCGGCGCGGCACGAGGTACGCGTTGGGCGGAGCCTGGCGGTGGCGGCGATAGCCTTGTCAGGTGCGTATAGCGAGGTTCTCCACAGGCGAAGGCGTGTCGTTCGGCGTGGTCGAGGGCGGCCCGGGCGAGGAGGTCATCTCCGCGGTCGCCGGTCACCCGTTCGGCCAGGTGCAGTTCACCGGCGAGCGGCACCCGCTGTCCCAGGTGAAACTGCTGGCCCCGATGCTGCCGAGCAAAGTGGTCGCCATCGGCAGAAACTACGCCGAGCACGCGGCCGAGCTGGGCAACGAGGTGCCCGAGGAACCGCTGATCTTCATGAAGCCGTCCACGTCGGTGATCGGCCACGGCGAGAACATCGCGTACCCCACGACGCTGTCCGACCGCGTCGACTACGAGGGGGAGCTGGCCGTGGTGATCGGCAGGCTGTGCCGCGAGGTGCCGGTCGAGCGGGTCAAGGACGTCATCTTCGGCTACACCTGCGCCAACGACGTCACCGCCCGCGATCTCCAGAAGAAGGACGTGCAGTTCACCCGGGCCAAGGGGTTCGACACGTTCTGCCCGCTGGGGCCGTGGATCCAGACCGACCTCGACGCGAGCGACCTGGCGCTGACGACCACGGTCAACGGCGAGATCCGGCAGAGCGGCCGCACCAGCCAGCTCATCAACGACATCCCCGCGCTGGTGGCCTACGTCAGCGCGGTCATGACCCTGATCCCCGGCGACGTCATCCTGACCGGCACCCCCGCGGGTGTCGGCCCGCTCGAGATCGGCGACGAGGTCAGCGTCGGCATCGAAGGCATCGGCACACTCACGAACAAGGTGGTCTCCCGTGACTGAAGTACGGGTGCGGTTCGCCCCGTCCCCAACCGGCATGTTCCATGTGGGCGGTGCCCGCACGGCGCTGTTCAACTGGGCGCTGGCCGAGCAGTCCGGCGGCCGCTTCGTGCTGCGCATCGAGGACACCGACGCGTCGCGAAACCGTCCGGAGTGGACCGAGGGCATCATCTCCGCCCTCGACTGGATCGGCATCAACGGCGGCAACCCGGCGTTCGAGGGCCCCTACTTCCAGTCGGCGTACGAGGCCCAGCACCGCGAGGCGGTGGCGAAGCTGCTGGCCGACGGCCGGGCCTACTACTGCGACTGCACGCGTGAGCTGCTGGTGGCCCGCACCGGCTCCGAGCACCGGGGCTACGACGGCCATTGCCGCGACCGCGGCCTGACCGAGGGCGCGGTCCGCTTCCGCACCCCCGACGACGGCGTCACGGTCGTCGAGGACCTCATCCGGGGCAACGTGGAGTTCCCCAACGAGGCGCAGGAGGACTTCGTCATCGCCCGCACCGACGGCTCGCCGCTCTACGTGCTGGCCAACGCGGTCGACGACATCACCCAGAACATCACCCACGTCGTCCGCGGCGAGGAGCACCTGGGCAACGCCGCCAAGCAGATGCTGCTGTGGCCGGCGCTGGGCGCCACGCCGCCGGTCTGGGCGCACCTCCCGGTGATCGTCAACGAGCAGCGCAAGAAGCTGTCCAAGCGCCGCGACAAGGTGGCCCTGGAGGACTACCGCGCGGAGGGCTACCTCGCGGAGTCCACGGTCAACTACCTGATGCTGCTGGGCTGGGGGCCGGGCGAGGACCGCGAGATCATGCCGTGGTCCGAGATGATGCCGCTGTTCCGGCTGGAGGACGTCAACTCCGCCAGCGCGTTCTTCGACGAGAAGAAGCTGCGCGCGTTCAACGGCGAGTACATCCGGGCGCTGCCGCTGGAGACGTTCGAGCACCGCTGCGAGCCCTACCTCGACCCGTCCTGGGACCGCGAGCTGTTCAGCAAGGTCGCGGCGCTGGCCCAGACCCGCATCGCGGTGCTGTCGGAGATCCGGCAGAACGTCGACTTCCTCTTCCTCGACGAGCCGGTCTTCGACCAGGCCTCCTGGGACAAGGCGATGAAGAACTCGCCGGTGGAGATCCTCACCGACTACCTGTCGCGGCTGGAGACGGTCAGCTGGGACCCCGAGTCGCTCAAGGAGGCGCTGGAGGAGGTCGGGACCGCGTACGGGCTCAAGCTCGGCAAGGCCCAGGCGCCGGTCCGCGTGGCGATCACCGGCCGGACGGTGGGCCTGCCGCTGTTCGAGTCGATCGAGGTGCTCGGCCGCGCCCGGGCACAGGAGCGCCTGCGCGCCTCGCTGGCCCGCCTGAAGGGCTGATCCGGCGGCCGGCGGCCCGCAGGGCGGGCCGCCGGCCGCACAGGCTCAGTCGAGGCCGCGGCGGACGAGCAGCGGCCGGATGCTGGGCTCGCGCCCGCGGAAGTTGCGGAACGCGGTCAGCGGGTCGAGGCTGCCGCCGCGGGAGAGCAGCTCGCGGCGGAAGTGGTCACCGTTGGCCCTGGTGAGCCCGCCGTTCTCCTTGAACCACTCCACGCTCTCCGCGTCGAGCACCTCGCTCCAGATGTAGGAGTAGTAGCCGGCGCTGTAGCCGCCGGAGAAGATGTGGGCGAAGTAGTTGGTCCTGTAACGCGGCCCGACCTGTGGCACGGCGATCTGGGCGGCCTCCAGGGCCGCGGACTCGAACGCCTCGGGGTCGGCCACCGTCTCCCCGGACGCCAGCTTGTGCCAGGCCCAGTCGAGCAGGGTCGCGGCGAGATATTCGACGGTCTTGAAGCCCTGGTTGAACTTCTCCGCCGCCTGCAGCTTCTCCACCAGCTCGGCCGGCATCGGCTCGCCCGTCTCGTGGTGCTTGGCGTAGTTGGCCAGCACCTCGGGCCAGGTCACCCACATCTCGTTGACCTGTGACGGGTACTCGACGAAGTCGCGCGGCACGTGGGTGCCCGACACGCGCGGGAAGCGCACCTGGGAGAACAGCCCGTGCAGCGCGTGCCCGAACTCGTGGAAGGCCGTGTTGACCTCGTCGTACGTCAGCAGCGTCGGCCCCGAGGCCGGCTTGGTGACGTTGAGGTTGTTGATGACCACCGGCAGCTGCCCGAACAGGAACGACTGGTCGACCAGGTTGTTCATCCACGCGCCGCCGCGCTTGGTCTCCCTCGCGTACGGGTCGAGCACGAACAGCCCCAGCCGGCTCCCGTCCTCGTCGAACACCTCGTACACCGTCACGTCGGGGTGGTATCCGCCCAGGTCGGGCCGCTCGGTGAAGGTGAGGCCGTACAGCTTCCCGGCCGCGAAGAAGATGCCGTCACGGTAGACGCGGTCGAGCTCGAAGTACGGCCGCATCTCGGCGGCGTCGAAGTCGTAGCGGGCCTGGCGCACCTTCTCGGAGTAGTACGACCAGTCCCACGGCTCGATGTCGAACCCGGCCTGCTCCGACAGCGCCTCGGCCTCCTTGCGCGCGTTGCGCACGGCGGGGGCGACGAGCTGGCCGAGCATCTCCTCGACCGCCTCGACGGTCTTGGCCGTCTGGTCGGCCACCACGTACGCCGCGTGGCTGGAGAACCCGAGCAGCTCCGCCCGCTCGGCCCGCAGCGCCGCCATCCTGGCCGCCAGCTCGAAGTTGCCCGGCGCCCGCCCGACGCTCAGCTCGTACAGCCTGCGGCGCACGTCGCGGTCGGTGAGCTGGGCCAGGCCCGGCTGGACGGTGAAGTTGAGCAGCGGCAGGACGTACTTGCCGTCCTTGAGCAGCGACTCGATCTTGGCCTGGTCGAAGCCGTCGAGCTCCTTGGGGTCCGACACCACCAGGGCCGACTCCGTCGAGGCCTTCAGCAGCGTCTGCGCGAACTCCGTCGAGAGCTTCGACAGCTCCTCGTTGAGCTGCCGGAGCCGGTCCTGGTCCGGCTCCGACAGGTCGGCGCCCGCCCTGATGAAGTCCTCCCGGTACTTCTCCAGCAGCCAGGCCTCCTCGGGCTCCTCCGTGGACACCTGCTTGATGCGCGCCCACAGCGCCCGGTTGAGCCGGATCGCGTCGCCGTGCCTGGTCAGCTGGGGAGAGATCTCCTTCTCGATCTCCATGATGCCGTCGGTGGTGTCGGAGGCGGCGATGCTGAAGAAGACCGTGGCCGTGCGGTCGAGAATCCGTCCCGACCGCTCGAGCGCGGCGATCGTGTTGTCGAACGTCGGCGCCTCGGTGCTGCCTGCGATCGCGCCGACCTCCGCCAGCTGCTCCGCCATGCCGCGCTCGAACGCGGGCAGGTAGTGCTCCTCGCGGACGTCGGCGAAGGGCGGCAGTTCGTACGGCAGGTCGCTAGGGGTGAAGAACGGGTTACCGGCCAACGGTGGGGCTCCTCCACGTGGTGTTTTGTCCTCTTCAGCTTGGCACGTGAGGGCGGCTGCTGTGGGCGCTGGAGGGTTCGTTGGCTATTCGTTTTGGTCTTAACCCCAGAGCTGGGCTATTCTTTCGGACGTCGCCGAGAGCGCCCCCAGGGGTCGCAAGCGGTGGGGTATGGTGTAATTGGCAGCACGACTGATTCTGGTTCAGTTAGTCTAGGTTCGAGTCCTGGTACCCCAGCTTTATCATTTCGCCAGTTTGTGCAGGATTTCGGTAATCAGCCGGTACGTTCTCGCCGTCGGCGCATGCGAAGCCTCCACCGAGTAGACCTTGAACTTGTTGCCTGGCGTGGCCGCATCCGCTTCCTTGATCATCCGGTCCTGCAGCGCGAGCGGGATCACTCTGTCCCGCGTGTGCCTGATGTAGACGCGCGGCACCCGTCCCCACGCCTCCTTGCGCCCCCGAGCGTCGGCGCTCCCCACCAGGAGACTCTCATCCGGCAGCAACGTGTTCAGCATGGCCAGGAGCTCGCCTTCGCTCGCCTCCGCCATGAACGCCGCCTTGACCGCGTCCAGAAACTTCCTGTCGCCGGTCCGCCAGTTCATGCGGATCGCGCCGATCACCCTCGGGTCGGCGATGATGCCCGCCGCCACGCTGCCCGCCAGGCTCTCCTTGCCCTCCGGCGTCCCCAGATAGTCGTTGGGCGAGCTCAGCTTCGTGCAGCAGAACGCGGTGTCGTAGACGAGCAGGTCGATCAGGTCGGGCACCGCGTCGGCCGCCTTCGTGATGGTCGCGCCGCCCAGGCTGCCACCCACCAGGATCACCGGGCCGTAGCCGGAGACCCGGCGCACGGCGTCCACCGTGGCCTCGACATAGTCGTCGAGCGTGACCCCCGCCACCGGCGACGGCAGCGTGGCCAGCTTCTCCAGGTCCTGCGGGGTCTGGTAGGCGAGGCGAAACTGCTCCTCGGGGCCGTGCCCCGGCAGTGCCACGCCCACGGTGCGGTGGCCGCGCAGCGTCAGCTCGGAGTCGCCGCTGGCCGAGCCGTTCGCGCCGGTCACGAAGACGTACGTGGTCACCTCCCGCCTCGGCTTGGCGGCCTGGGCGCCCACGGCGCCCGCGCCCGCGACGGCGGCGTACTGAAACATGTCCCTACGGGTCGGAAAGCTCATGACTCGATGTTCGCCCAGCTCAGGGCGGGTGCGCATCGCCTGCCCGGCTCGTCGTGCGGTGGACGTCCGGCATCCACCGATCGGTTGACGCCATGCCAGGCTTGACCCCATGAGCTGGCTCGACGGGCGCGAACGCGGGGCCTTTCTGTGCCTCGCCTACGGACTGCTCGGGATCTCCTCGACCGCGGCCGCCCTCGCGGACGTGCCCTGGCCCCTCCTTCGCTGGCTGGCCGGCCCCTTGCCGGCCTGGCTCGCCGCAACGGCAGGCCCGGGGTGGGCCGCGACGGGCGGCCTCCCGACGGCGACGGGCGGCGGTCCTGCGGCGGCGTGGACGGCGGTCGCCGGGTCGTGGTCCGGCGGGCCGGCCGCCGACTTCGGCCCCGGCCCGGCGGCGTTCGCGCCGTGGTGGCCGGCGGTCGCGCTGGCCGCGGCGGTGTGGGTGGCGCCGATCGGCTGGCTCCACCCCCGCCGGGACACGCGCCGCGCGCTCGTCGTGGGCCACTTCCTCGTGCTGATCGCGCTCGCCGCCGCGCTGACGGCCGCGAGCCCCGCCTTCATCGTGTTCGCCTCGATCGGCTACCCGCTGGCCAGCGCCCTGCTCCCGGCCCGGCTGACCATGGCGGGCGTGACACTCACCGCCATCGTCATCGTGACGGCCCAGGCGGGGCCGGGCGCCCGGGGCACCCTGCTCACCGTGATCGCGGGCGTGGCGCTGCCGCTGGTTGCGGCCGGCTGGTACGTCTCCGGCGAGCACGACAAGCGCCGCCGCCTGGTCGAGCGCCTGCGCGCCGCCATGACCGAGAACGCCTCCCTCAACGCCCGGCTCCTCGACCAGGCCAGGCGGGCGGGCGTGCTCGACGAGCGGCACCGCGTGGCGGGCGAGATCCACGACACGGTCGCCCAGGACCTCGTCGCCCTGATCGGCCAGCTCAACGCCGCCGACCGCACCTCCCGGGCCGAGACCCGCCGCCGCCACCTCGACCAGGCCGCCGAGCTGGCCCGCCGCAGCCTCTCCGAGGCCCGCCGGTCCGTACGCGCCCTGCGCCCGGAGCCGCTGGAGACCTCGAAGCTCCCGGACGCGATCACCGACCTGGCCGAGTCGTGGTCGCGGTCGGCCGGCGTCGACCTGACCCTCGAGATCACCGGCACCCCGGTCGCCCTGGCCGCCCCCATCGAGGACACGCTGTTCCGCGTGGCCCAGGAGGCCCTGGCCAACGTCGCCAAGCACGCCAGAGCCTCCAGGACGGGCCTGACCCTGTCGTACACGGACGAAACCGTCCTCCTCGACATTCGAGACGACGGCGCCGGTTTCGCCTCGCAGGAGCCCGCTGACGGCTTCGGCGTCGACGGAATGCGCCAACGCGTCCGCGCCGTCGGCGGCACCCTCCGCCTCGAGTCCACCCCCGGCCAGGGCACCGCCGTAGCCGCCGCCATCCCTGCGATCCCCGCCGAAGACGACCTTCCATGATCCGCGAGCCGGCCACGGCCGCCACCCGGGAGCGGCCGCCGCCCCTGCTCCCCCTCCACCCCTTTCCCAAAGGCGGAAGAGGAGCCTCGCGCCCTGATCATCGGACGTGTGGTCAGTCGACCCAAGGAGGGGCGATGGATGAGACCCTGACGAGGGACGACGGGTGCCGGCCGGAAGGGGAGAGATGCGGCTGAGGCTGCTGATAGCGGACGATCACCCCATCGTGCGCGACGGCCTGCGCGCGGCACTCGGTGGCGAGCCCGACCTTGAGATCGTCGGCGAGGCGGCCAACGGAGCGGAGGCCGTACGCCTGGCCGCCGAGCTCGAGCCCGACATCGTCCTCATGGACCTGCGCATGCCCGGGATGGACGGCGTCACCGCCATCCGCTGCCTCAGCGGCACGGGCCCGCGGGTGCTGGTCCTGACCACGTTCGACACCGACGTCCTGCCCGCCCTCGAAGCGGGCGCCACGGGCTACCTGCTGAAGGACGCCCCGCCGGAGGAGCTGGTGCGCGCCGTCCGCGCCACCCACCGGGGCGAGACCGTCCTCGCCCCCGCCGTGGCCGGCCGGCTCGCGGCGGCCCTCCGCAAGCCCACCAGGGGCAGGCTCAGCAATCGGGAGCTGGAGGTGCTGCGCCTGGTGGCCGGGGGAGCGACGAACAAGGTGGCGGCGGCGAGCCTGTTCATCAGCGAGGCCAGCGTCAAGACTCACCTCCTGCACATCTACGCCAAGCTCGACGTCCGCGACCGCGCCTCCGCCGTGGCCGAGGCCTACCGCCGCGGCCTCCTCACCGACTGACAGTGGTGATGGAGATGAGCGCCTCCCCGGCCAGGGTTTGACCCACCGGCTGACAGTGGGCGAGGGGCGTGAGGGTGGAGTCACGGCAGTGGTTTGGGTAGAGTCCGCCCGACTTATGGATGAGTTTCGTATTCGCGCGGGCAACTTCCCGCGCGTCGTCGCCCCGTTCGTCGCTCCGCTCGCCCTCTTCTTCGTCGTCTGCCTGCTCCTCGGCGCCATCTTCACCGGCAGCACCCCGCTGGGCGCCGTCATCGGGGCGCTGGCCACCGCCGCCCTCCTGGCCGTGCTCGTGGCCAAGCACCGCCGCCTGACCAACGGCACCGTCGTCCGCTTCTCCGCCGACGGCGTGGAACTGACCGACTCGTACGGCTTCCGCGTCCGCCTCCGCTGGCCCGACATCACCAGGATCGACGTCGTGGACACCCAACTGGCCAGCCCCAGGCGCATCGGCCGTCCGGGCGGCGTGCGGGTACGGGTGGAGCCGCTGCGTTCGGCGGGGCTCGTCGGGTGGGGCGAGCGTACGGTGCCGCCGCGCGTGCCGGGCTGGATGCGCGAGCGGCTGGCGCGTGTCCCCGTGGACCCGGTCACCGGCCGGCCGGAGGTGGCGATCCCGCTCGGGGAGTTCGACCCGCTGTGGGAGGGCGGGGCGATGGGGGCTTGGGTACGCCGCCACAGGCCCGACCTGATGGGCCGTTAAGCAGTTTGGAGTGGTCTCCGGGGTGCGGTAGAGTTACCTGCGTTGCCGGGGAGATCCCGGCACCAGCAGCTTGTGGACAGGGTCCCGTCGTCTAGTGGCCCAGGACGCCGCCCTCTCAAGGCGGTAGCGCCGGTTCGAATCCGGTCGGGACTACCACTGTCACAAGCCCGCGAAGGTCCCGTCGTCTAGTGGCCCAGGACGCCGCCCTCTCAAGGCGGTAGCGCCGGTTCGAATCCGGTCGGGACTACGTCTATCACTCTCGCTCCGGCGCTCACAGCCCGGAGCGTTTCTGTTTTCCGGGCCCGCCTGCCACGCAACCGTCTCCCTGGACCCACCCACGTGCAGCGGCCCGCCGACCCGAGGCGTCCGGCCGCGTGCGGTGGCTGCCGACCCCAAGCTTCCGGCCCCGTTCGGTGGGTCGCCGCCCCGAGGCGGCCGGCTGTGGGGTGCTCCTCGCGAGCGTGCGAAGCCCAGGAGGCCAGGCCGCTGTAGTGGGTGGCTCGCCTGAGAAGAGAGGGGAGTGGAAAGGCCCCCGCCGAGTGGCGAGGGCCTCCATGGAGCGGTGGTTACACGGAGCGGGCCTTGAAGAGGGCGCGGCGGGCCGCCTTGGCGACCTGCTTGTCCGGGTGGACCTGGGAGATCAGGTCCAGCAGCTCCTCCACGTGCGCGTGCGGAATCCGCCAGATCGCCTCGAGCAGGTTGTTGACCATCTCCGGCCCGATGTCCCGCAGGCTGCTCACGAACTCGGAACGCCCCAGCCCGGCCGAGATCGTCCACATGTCCAGGATCAGCCAGTGGGTGTCGTCCTGGGTGGGCTCGGGCGCCCCCTCGACCTCCAGCTGGCTCAGGTGCGTGGCCGCGTAGGGTCGGAGCGAGGGCTGTTTGAGTGCCGCCTGCCAGGCCGGGATGGCGGCCTCGCCCAGGGTGCCGACCACGCTGGCCGCCTGCACCCTGATCAGCGCGTCGCTCTCGTCCTCGGCGGCAGCCTCCAGCAGCTCCTCGGCCGCCTTGCCCGGCTCCCGGAGCCGCATCCAGGCCGCGAACTCCGCGTCGGCCTCCTCCTCGGGCAGCTCGGCGCTGAGCGCCAGCAGCTCGTGAGCGCTCATGGACTCGATCGCGGGCCGCGCGTCCACTTCGATGTCGGCGTCGTCCACCAGGTGGACGACCCCCTCGGTGCCGAGCGGCGTGAGGCGGATGGTGCTGCCGTCGACCTCGACCATGCCGTACCCGACGAGCCAGTCGATCGCGGGGGCCAGCGGTTCGCCTGCCGCCTCCCACGCGTCCGAGCCCAGCTCGTCGAGGTCGGCGGCGGACTCGGCCAGGTCCTGCGCCAGGTCGTCGAGCTCGCGCGAGCCGCCCGCCAGCAGCAGCCTGACCAGCAGGCCCCGGGTCAGGCCCGCCAGCGCCATCGTGAGGTCTTCGTCGCTCAGCTCCGGGTCGCCGTAGTCGACGGAGTGGAGCCCGAGCATCCAGGCGTCGAGCACGTCCTCGTCGTCGTCGAACGGCCACTCGGAGGTGTCGTCCTGCACCGCGACCGTGTTGCCCTCGCCGGGCTGGAGGAACTCCAGGTCCACGGCCAGGTTCCAGATGTTCCAGAGCTGCGGGACGACCTCGGCGATCGGGCCGTCGGTGTCGGGCCTGGGCAGCCCGACGGCCGCCAGCGCCTCCTCCACCTCGGCGTCGGTGAGCAGGGTGTCCTCGCCCACCCGGCGGCCGGAACCCACCCAGAGGGCGAGGTCGCGGGCCTTGGCCACCAGCGGCGCCTGACGGGCCGCCGCGGCGAGCTCCGAGTCGGGCCGCAGCCTGATCGTGTCGAGTTCGGCGAGGTCGTCCGCGAACGGCTCGAAATCGCCCAGGTCGCCGACCTCGTCCTCCCCGTCGTCGTCGCCTTCGGCGTCGTCGAGCAGCTCTTCCATGAGGTCGACGAACTCGTCCTCGACGTCGTCGAGCTCAGCCTGCAGATCGGCGAGGGAGTCCGAGCCCTCGGCCAGCCTGCCGGTCTGGGAGAGGAACGTCAGGTACGCGTCCACGGCCGGGAGCATCCCGTCGGCGGCGGCGTCGGGATCCTCCACGACCTTGGGCATGCGGTCGAGCAGCAGGTTGCGCAGGTCAGCACGCTTCCACGTGCCGAGGTCCTGCGAGAAGGCGAGACGGTGCCACAGTGCGGCGGGCCCCACGAGCTCGGGGTCGCTTCCGGGCGCGTTCGCACGCGCCCACATGATGAACTCTTCGAGCAGGGGTCGCAGCTCAGTGGCGGCTACCTCGATGCGATCTGTCACGCACTCAGGCTAGTGCGCCCACGAGGCACTCGGCTCCCCAAATACCTGCTTTCGCCGATCATGACGTGCGACGCATTGCCTCTGTTATACGTTCGGCCGCCGCCATAACGGGCACCGCGTGGAGCCGGCCCGGCGCCCTCGTGAGCCGTTCGATGGGGCCGGAGACCGACACGGCCGCGATCACCTTGCCGCCGCTGCC
This sequence comes from Nonomuraea sp. NPDC052116, assembly GCF_040680035.1. Taxonomy (NCBI): domain Bacteria; kingdom Bacillati; phylum Actinomycetota; class Actinomycetes; order Streptosporangiales; family Streptosporangiaceae; genus Nonomuraea; species Nonomuraea sp. NPDC052116. The sequence goes on from NZ_JBFAWA010000041.1 coordinate 61,888, forward strand.
CCTTATGGGCGCCGACACGCTGGCCACCCCCTGCTCGCGCTCGCCGACGCTGTGGGCCCAGCCACGGCGTCGTACGGAGGCGAGGGTGGCGGCGCTGAACTTGGCGCCGCGCAGGCCGCGGTGCAGCCGGTCCGGCTCCTCCCACGCCAGCAGTATCTGCGCGGCCGAGCCCGCGGACATGGGCAGCGCGGAGCCCACCGGCACGGTGTCCCGCAGGCCGCTCGCACGTTCGGCGGCCGCGACGCACACGCGCTCGTCGCCCTGCCGGCGATAGAGTTGCGCGCTCTCCCCGGTGAGGTCCCGGAGCTGCATCAGCACGGGGGCGGCCACCGCCAGCAGCCGGTCCTCGCCGGCCGCGGTGGACAACTCGGAAAGCCGGGGACCCAGGACGAACCTGCCCTGTGTGTCACGACTCACAATGCGGTGGTGCTCAAGTGCGACGGCCAGCCGATGGGCCGTGGGGCGGGCCAGACCGGTGGCCTGGACGAGCTGCGCCAGTGAAGCGGGTCCCGCTTCGAGGGCATTGAGTACAAGAACTGCCTTGTCGAGTACTCCGACTCCGCTAGAGTTGTCCATACACCGATACTGCCGTCTCGACATATGAGAAGGCAAGTCGGAGGCAAACTCCCGCCGCGAGGGAGCGCCGGTCTCTGGACTGAGGAACGAAGGGAGCGTAGCGACCGGAGTGACGAGGGAAGAGACCGGACCTGAGCGACCGGGCCGCGATGCGAAGCATCGTAGAAGGCACGGAGGGAGCGCTGGTCCCCCGGAGCGGCGACCGGCGGGACCGGGCCTGAGCAAGCGGTGCGATGGCGCACCGCGAACAAACAGGAGGAGATCATGGGCCGCACACTGGCCGAGAAGGTCTGGGAGCAGCACGTAGTCCGGCGTGCCGAGGGCGAACCGGACCTGCTCTATATCGACCTGCACCTCATCCACGAGGTGACCAGCCCGCAGGCGTTCGACGGGCTCCGTCTCGCCGGCCGGAAGGTGCGGCGGCCCGATCTCACGATCGCCACCGAGGACCACAACGTGCCGACCGTGCTCGGCCCGATCTCCGACCCGGTGTCCAAGACGCAGGTCGAGACGCTGCGCAAGAACGCCGCCGAGTTCGGCATCAGGCTCCATCCGATGGGCGACGCCGGTCAGGGTGTGGTGCACATCATCGGCCCGCAGTTCGGGCTGACGCAGCCGGGCATGACGATCGTGTGCGGTGACTCCCACACCTCGACGCACGGCGCGTTCGGCGGCATCGCGTTCGGCATCGGCACCTCCGAGGTCGAGCACGTGCTGGCCACGCAGACGCTGCCCGCGTACCGGCCGAAGACGATGGCGATCGAGGTCTCCGGCGAGCTGCCCGCCGGCGTGACCGCCAAGGACCTGATCCTGGCCATCATCGCCAAGATCGGCACCGGCGGCGGCCAGGGTTACATCGTGGAGTACCGCGGCGAGGCCGTCCGCAAGCTCTCCATGGAGGGCCGCATGACGGTCTGCAACATGTCGATCGAGGCGGGCGCCCGCGCCGGCATGATCGCGCCGGACGAGACCACGTTCGAGTACCTGAAGGGCCGCCCGCACGCGCCCGAGGGCGAGGCGTGGGACCAGGCCGTCGCGTACTGGAAGACGCTGCGCACCGACGACGACGCCGTGTTCGACAAGGTCGTGGAGATCGACGCCACGACACTGACCCCGTACGTCACGTGGGGCACCAACCCGGGCCAGGGCCTGCCGCTGGGCGAGTCCGTTCCGTCCCCGGAGAGCTTCTCCGACCCGGTCGAGCGCTCGGCCGCCGAGCGGGCGCTGGAGTACATGGGCCTGACCGCCGGCACGCCGCTGCGCGAGATCGAGGTCGACACCGTCTTCGTCGGCTCGTGCACCAACGGCCGCATCGAGGACCTGCGCTCGGCCGCCGAGATCCTGCGCGGCCGCCAGGTGAAGACCCGCACGCTGATCGTCCCCGGCTCGATGCTGGTCAAGCTGCAGGCCGAGCAGGAGGGCCTGCACGAGGTGTTCAAGGCCGCCGGCGCCGAGTGGCGCGAGGCCGGCTGCTCGATGTGCCTGGGCATGAACCCCGACACGCTCCAGCCCGGCGAGCGCAGCGCCTCCACCTCCAACCGCAACTTCGAGGGCCGCCAGGGCAAGGGTGGCCGCACCCACCTGGTGTCGCCGCAGGTCGCCGCCGCGACCGCCGTCACCGGCCGTCTGACCGCGCCCGCCGACCTGTAAGGAGACCTGGACCGATGGAAGCATTCACCACCCACACCGGTACGGCGGTGCCGCTGCGCCGCAGCAACGTCGACACCGACCAGATCATCCCGGCCGTCTGGCTCAAGCAGGTCAGCCGCACCGGGTTCGAGAAGGGCCTGTTCGCGGCCTGGCGCGAGGACCCGACGTTCGTGCTGAACGACCCGTCCTACGAGGGCGGCTCGATCCTCGTCTCCGGCCCCGACTTCGGCACCGGCTCCTCGCGCGAGCACGCGGTCTGGGCGCTGCAGCAGTACGGGTTCCGCGCCGTGATCGCCACCCGCTTCGGCGACATCTTCCGCAACAACTCCACGAAGATGGGCCTGCTGCCGGTCATCCTGCCGGGCGACAAGGTCGAGGCGCTGCAGTCGGCCGTCGAGGCGGACCCGAAGCTCGAGATCACCGTCGACCTGGTCGAACGCCAGGTCCGCTGGGCCGATGAGGCCGTGTCGTTCGAGATCGACGACTACACCCGCTGGAGGCTCATGGAGGGCCTCGACGACATCGGGCTGACCCTGCGTCACGCCGACGATGTGGCGGCGTACGAGAATGGTCGGCAGCCATGGCTGCCGACGACCGTCTAGAAGACGACGAACTGGCGCGGCGGTTGCGCGAGGCGCACCGCCGCGTCCGCATGCTCCCCCCAGCCGAGAAGGACCGGCTGGCCCGCCGCTACCTCGCGATTTGCGATCTGGCGAAGCGTGACCCGGAAAGGGCCGCCGCCCGCCTCGACGCCTTTCTGGCCTCTCTCGACACGCCACGTAGTGAGGAAAACGCGCTAGGTGATTGAGTTCACCGGCGATCCCGCCTACTTTCAAGCCCGTAAGGGGTTTCTAGGGCGAACTCGTGAGCTGGAACCCCGAGCCGTAACTGGGGGAGCAGGACTTTCATGAACAAGCGAGAACTCGTCGAGGCCATCGCTGATCGGGTTGGCGACAGGAAGACGGCCACCGAGGCCGTGAACGCGGTCATCGACACCATCCAGAAGGCCGTGGCGAGCGGCGACAAGGTCTCGATCACGGGCTTCGGCGCATTCGAGATGGTGAACAAGCCCGCCCGCACGGCCAGGAACCCGTCGACCGGCGCGGAAATCAACGTCCCCGAGAGCTGGGGGCCGAAGTTCCGCCCGGGATCCGACTTCAAGGAACTGGTCAACCAGGGCGGCAAGAAAGCCGGAAAGAAGAAGTAAACCCAGCACGCGCTTCCGCCCGGGCCATCGGCCCGGGCGTTTCGCATTTCGGCCCGCAATCGGCCGGGCCGCGACCCGGCAAAAGGGCCCGTTACTCGGAATCGCCCGCCGGCGGGCGGCCGCGGAAGGCGTCCGGGACCGGGAAGGTCGAGAGCGTGATGTAGGCGATCTCGTCGCCGGACATCCCGATGTTGACCCGCTGGCCCGTGCGCAGCAGCCGCAGCGGCCCCGCGTCGAAGGCGGACGTGCCGAACTCCAGCACGGTCCCGTCGTCGAGGAACACCGTCCCCGAGCGCGTGGCCTCGTCGAAGCTGCGTACCGTTCCCTGCACGCTGATCAGCGTAATTCGTTTGCCCCTTGCCCGGCCAGGCGGCAAAGATCGAGAGACATGGGACGTACGGGCGATTTCTGGCGGTTCGCGTGGGCGAACGCCATCACGCAGCTGGGCACGCAGGTCACGGTCGTGGCCCTGCCCTTGGCGGCGCTCCTCGCCCTGGACGCCGGAGCCTTCCAGCTCGGCCTGCTGTCGGCGGCCCAGATGCTCGCCTTCCTGCTGATCGGGCTGCCCGCGGGCGTGTGGGTGGACCGGTCGCGGCGCCGCCCGATCCTCATCTGGTCCGACCTCGCGCGTGGCGTGGCGCTGCTGTCGGTCCCGGTGGCGGCCTGGCTCGACGTGCTGACGCTGCCGCAGCTGTACGCGGTCGCACTGGTGCTGGGCGTGGGCACGGTCTTCTTCGACGTCGCCCACATGAGCTTCCTGCCCGCCATCGTGACCAAGGAGCGCCTCGAACGCGGCAACGGCGTCCTGGAGGTCACCAGGAACACCTCGCTGCTCGCCGGACCGGGCGTCGGCGGCTGGGCGGTGGCCGTGTTCACCGCGCCGATCGCGCTGCTCGCCGACGCCGTCAGCTACCTCCTCTCCGCGTTCCTGCTGTGGGGCGTGCGCGCCGAGGAGAGCCCGCGGCGCGGCGAGCGGAGGTTGCGCCAGGAGGTGGCGGAGGGCATCAGGTTCGTCGCGGGAGAGCGGGTGCTGCGCAGGGTCGCGATCGTGGGCGCGCTCGTCATGGCGGCCAACGGCATCGCGGCCGTCGGACTGCCGCTCTACCTGGTCAAGGAGCTGGGGGTCGGCTCCGCCCAGTACGGGCTGCTGCTGTCGGCCGCCGCCGTCGGCTCCCTCGTGGGCGCCGCGCTGGTGGCCCGCCTCACCGCGCGCTTCGGCAGCGGCCCCACTCTGTACGGCGCCGCCGTCCTGGCGGCCGTGCTCTACCTGCCCGCGCTGGCGACCGGCCCCGGCTGGCGGCTGCTGATCTTCCCGGTGGCCTCGTCGCTGTTCGGCGCGGTCAGCTCGATCTTCGGCGTGGCCCAGCTCAGCTACCGCCAGCGCATCACGCCCGACCACCTGATGGGCCGGGTCAACGCCAGCATGCGCTTCCTGATGTGGGGGGCGTACCCGCTGGGCGGGCTGGCCGGGGGCGCGCTGGGGGAGTGGCTCGGCGGCTACGCGGCCTTCGCCGCGGCCGTGGCCCTGATGAGCCTGGCGCACCTGGCGGTGGCGACCTCGCCCGCCATCATGAAGACCTCCGCGACCACTTCATGAGCCCTCGGCAGGGAGACCGGAACCCAGCCGTCTCATGAGCCCTCGGCAGGAGAAGACCGGACCCAGCCGTCTCATGAGCCGGGCCACAGCTCGGCGACCACCGCGGCCGTGTGGCGGCCGAGGCCCAGCGGGATCGCCGCGCGCAGGTCGTCGGGCGTGTCCACGTCCCGCCGCACCGAGTCGATCCCCGTCAGGCACAGCTCCTTCGCCCCGCCCGCCAGGTGTTTGGCCCGCGACTCGCCGCCGAACCTCGGCGTGAACGGCATCCGGGGCCGCACCCCGTAGAAGGTCGTCCCGACGTCGAGCGCGTCCGGCACGAAGGACTGGTCGAACTCGGCGGCGGCCTCCAGCGCCGTCCCCAGCTCCGACGACCGCAGGGCGGGCAGGTCCGCCTGGAGCGCCCCCACCGCGTCGTCCGGCGCGACGCGTACGGCATGGGCGGCCCCGGTGCGCAGGGCGGTGTTCAGGCCGCGATCCGGGTCGGGCACCACCTCGGCCCCCAGCGCGCCCAGGGGCCCGGCCGCGGCCGGATCGGCCGTCACCACGATCACCCGGGCGACCCGCGCGCACGAGAGCGCCGCCGCCACCGTGTCACTCGCCACGGCCACGGCCAGCCTGGTCCGGTGCGGGCCGGTGGCCGCCGCCAGCCTCGTCTTCGCCGCGACCAGCGTCTTCACCGGGATGACCAGGGACCAGCGGATGCTCATAGTCTTAAGCATCCCGCCTCGACATCCCGCGCGGCCAACCGGGAGACTTGGGGCGCATCCCGTACGTGTTGGAGGAGACCATGAGCCGCCCCGCGCGACCATCGCGTTTCTGGGAAACCCTGGCAGTCGTCATCGTGAAACCGCTGTCCTGGCTCCTGGTCAAGAGGGACTGGCGTCGTGGGGAGCGCATCCCGCGCACCGGTGGTGTGATCATCGCGACCAATCACCTCTCCTGGGCCGATCCGGTCCTGCTGTCGCACTTCCTCTACAACAACGGGCGCTGGCCGGTAATCCTGGCCAAGTCCGCTCTGTTCAAGGTGCCGTTCCTGGGCAGGGCGGTGACGGGGCTCCTGGCCATCCCCGTCGACCGGGGCAGCGCCGAGGCGGCGAAGTCCCTGCACATCTCGGCCCAGCGGCTCGAGGACGGCGGCGCGATCCTGTTCTACCCCGAGGGCACCTGCACCCGCGATCCCGATCTGTGGCCCATGGTGGGCAAGACGGGCGCGGCCCGGCTGGCGCTGGAGAGCGGCGCGCCGGTCATCCCGGTGGCCCACTGGGGCGCGCATGAGTTGCTGCCGTACGGGGAGAAGAAGCCCAGGCTGTTCCCGCGCAAGACGTTCCGCGTGACGGTGGGCCCACCGGTGGACCTGTCGAAGTACCAGGGCCGGCCCCTGCAGGCGGAGGTGTTGCGCGCGGCGACGGCCGACATCACGGCCGCGATCACCCAGCAGCTCGCCGAGCTGCGTGGCGAGAAGGCCCCCGAGACTCCCTACGATCCGGCCAAGGAGTGATGGCATGACAAAGGTGGCCGTTTTCGGGACGGGCTCGTGGGGGACCACGTTCGCGACGATCCTGGCCGAGGCAGGCAACGAGGTCACGCTCTGGGGGCGCAGGCGGGAGCTGGTCGAGGCGATCGACCGCGACCACGTCAACCCCGACTACCTGCCGGGCCTCCCCCTCCCGGAGAAGCTGCGCGCCACGACCGACCCGGCCCGGGCGCTCGAAGGGGCCGAGTTCGTGGTGCTGGCGGTGCCGTCGCAGCAGTTGCGGCCCAACCTGGCCGCCTGGCGCGAGCACATCCCGCCGAACGCCGTCCTGGTGAGCCTGATGAAGGGCATCGAGCTGGGCACGACCAAGCGGATGAGCGAGGTGATCCGCGAGGTCGCCGAGGTGCCCGAGGAGCGGGTCGCGGTCGTCTCGGGCCCCAACCTGGCCAAGGAGATCGCCGAACGCCAGCCCGCCGCCACCGTCGTCGCCTGCACCGACGAGTCGGTCGCCGCCCGGCTGCAGGCGATCTGCCACCTGCCGCCGTGGTTCCGCCCGTACACCAACCACGACGTGGTCGGCGTGGAGCTGGGCGGCGCGGTGAAGAACGTGATCGCCCTGGCCGTGGGCGTCTCCGCGGGCATGGGCATGGGCGACAACGTCGGCGCCATGCTCATCACCAGGGGGCTGGCCGAGATCTCCCGCCTGGGCGCGGCCCTGGGGGCCGACCAGCACACGTTCGCGGGGCTCGCGGGCATGGGAGACCTCGTGGCGACCTGCACGTCGCCGCTGTCGCGCAACCGCACCTTCGGCGAGAACCTGGGCAGGGGCATGACCCTCGCCGAGGTCGTGGCCGCCACCAAGCAGACCGCCGAGGGCGTGAAGTCCTGCGAGTCCGTGCTGGAGCTGGCTAGGAAGCACGACGTCGAGATGCCGATCACCGAGGTCGTCGTCGGGGTCGTGCACGACGGCATGTCCCCGGCGGAGGCGGGCATGTTGCTCATGTCCCGATCGCCCAAACCGGAGCGGTACGGCGTGTAAGGATGGGAGAAAGTCCTGATTACGGCGTGCTCGGCTCGCTGTGACCCGGACACCCCGGTAGATTCGGACACCATGAGCAAGCCACGCGTCGCCGTTGTTTTCGGAGGCCGCAATTCGGAGCACGCCGTGTCCCTGATGGGCGCGGGCAGTGTGCTGGATGCGATCGACAGGAGCAAGTACGAGGTGATCCCCATCGGGATCGCCCAGGACGGCAGGTGGGTGCTGGCGGCTTCGGACCAGCGGTTCGCCATCGAGTCGGGCGAGCTGCCGGTCGTCGACACCTCGGGCGCGGCGCTGGCGCTGCCGTCCGGTGGGAGTTCGCTGGTGGCGTACGACCCCGGCAGCATCCCCGTGGAGCTCGGCTCGGTGGACGTGGTGTTCCCCGTGATGCACGGCCCGTTCGCCGAGGACGGCACCATCCAGGGGCTGCTCGAGATGGCCGGGGTGCGCTATGTCGGCTCGGGCGTGCTGGCCAGCGCGGTGGGCATGGACAAGGCCCACATGAAGACCGTCATGGCCGCCGCCGGGCTGCCGATCGGCCGCCACGTCGTCGTACGCGACCGCGACTGGCGGCTCGACCGCGACCGCGTGCTGAAGGAGGCGGAGGGGCTCGGCTGGCCGGTGTTCGTCAAGCCCGCCAGGGCCGGGTCCTCGCAGGGCATCTCCAAGGCCCACGACCTGGGCGAGCTGGAGGCGGCCGTGGAGGTCGCCAGGCAGCACGACCCCAAGGTGCTCATCGAGGCCGCCATCGTCGGCCGCGAGATCGAGTGCGCGGTGCTGGAGTCGCTCGGCGACGAGCCCGCGGTCGCGTCGCGGCCCGGCGAGGTGAAGGTCGAGGGCGGCCAGGAGTTCTTCGACTTCGAGGCGAAGTACTACCCGGACCAGATGTCGCTCACCGTGCCCGCCGACCTCCCCGAGGAGGCGGCCGAGCAGTTGCGGGCCATGGCGGTGCGCGCGTTCGAGGCGCTCGACTGCGAGGGGCTCGCGCGGGTCGACTTCTTCTACACGCCCGAGGGCCACCTGATCTTCAACGAGATCAACACCATGCCCGGGTTCACGTCGCTGTCGGTGGCGCCGCAGCTCTGGGCCGCCTCGGGGCTGGACTACCCGGCGCTGGTCGACCGGCTCATCCAGCTCGCGCTGTCGCGCTCGGCGGGCCTGCGTTGAGATCGCGCGATCACTGGGACGGGGGCGAGACCTGGGCGATCGGCTTCGACAGGTCCGCCAGCACCTCGGCGGCCACGTGCTCGCCGCCGACCGTGACCTCCACGTAGGCCGCGTCCGTGACCGCGGTGAACAACGTGGGCCTGTCGGGGTCGGCGAACCAGCCCACCCCGCCGATCTCCTGGAGCTGGTCGGTGGGTGCCATCCTGGCCGGCCTGGGCACGCCGCAGCGCAGCGCGATGACCCCGTCGCCCCAGACGGCCACGTACGGCGACTCGGGCGTGGACGTGCCACGCCGGTCGCCGTCGAGCGTCTGGGGCAGCAGCGTCGCCAGCTTCCCGCAGGCCGTCACCGCCTCGCCCGTCGGCTCGGGCGGCTCGACCTGTACGGTGCCGCCGCAACCGGCGAGCGCGAGGAGAACGAGCAGGGCGGCGGCACGCATGCGACGACTACCTTTAAATGTGGACGATCGGACACGTAAGAGTACGCGTGATCCCTTCCACCGCCTGAATCTGTGCCACCACGAGCTTGCCCAGCTCGTCGACGTTGTTGGCCTCCGCGCGCACGATCACGTCGTAGGGCCCCGTCACGTCTTCCGCCTGAGTGACCCCGGGAATCCCGGAAATCTCGCGAGCCACGGCAGCGGCCTTGCCGACCTCGGTCTGGATAAGGATGTAGGCCTGCACCATCACGTCCTCCCGGGCGATTGGATCACGCCGAAGGGCCACCGTACCCTGTGTGCGTCAGGAGGTGCGTCATCACAGTCGGAGATCTCGGCGAATTCGGAGTGATAAATCGGATTACTGGTCGTCTGCCCCAGGGTGCGGCGGTAATGCTCGGTCCGGGGGACGACGCCGCCGTGGTCAGCGCGCCTGACGGCCGGGTCGTGGTCTCAACGGATTTGCTGATCGAGGGTAGACATTTTCGGCGGGATTGGTCCAGCGGTTACGACGTGGGTCGTAAGGCCGCCGCCCAGAACCTCGCCGACGTGGCCGCCATGGGCGCCGTGCCGACGTCCCTCGTGGTCGGGCTGGGCATGCCCGCCGACCTGCCGCTGGTGTGGCTCGACGGGCTGACGGACGGGTTCCGCGACGAGTGCGCGGTGGTCGGGGCGAGCGTCGCCGGGGGCGACATCACGCGGTGCGACCTGGTGGTCATCGGCGTGACCGCGCTGGGCGACCTGGGCGGGCGGGCTCCCGTGACGCGCTCCGGCGCCCGGCCCGGGCAGGTCGTGGCGGTGACCGGGCGGCTGGGGTACGCCGCCGCCGGATGGGCGCTGCTGGAGGCGGGCGTGCCGGAGAACCCCGTCCTGGAGGAGGTCGTGGTCGCGCATCGGCGACCCAGCCCTCCGTACGCGATGGGGCCGGGGGCGGCCGAGCTGGGCGCGAGCGCGATGCTGGACGTCAGCGACGGGCTGCTGCAGGACCTCGGCCACGTCGCCGAGGCCAGCGGCGTGCGCATCGAGCTGGATCCGCGGGCCTTCACCGTGGGGGAGCCGGTGGCGGTCGCGGCCAAGGAACTCGGGGTCGACCCGCTGGAGTGGGTGCTCACGGGTGGTGAGGATCACGCGCTCGCGGCGGTCTTCCCCGCAGAGGTGAGTTTGCCGCCGTCGTGGCAGGTCGTGGGCCGAGTGGCCGAGGGTGAAGGTGCGCTGGTTCATGGGCGCGAGATCGGCCGGCGCGGATGGGATCACTTTCGGTGATGACTTGTCCCGATTTGAGTGACAATTTCCGGATTTGTGGTGGGACTCCGGGGATTGCTGTGACAACGGTGTCGCAAAGGTGTTATGAAGATTGGCGGCCACTGTAACCGCGAGAAAGGGCAGCCATGGGCCGCCACGGCACAGGTGGATCCGACGACGGGGATGAACGGGGGAACAACAGCGCATTCTGGGGTCCTGACGAGCAGGCCGAGGCGCCCGGCTGGCCTTCGCTGCCGGACGAACCCGAGGTGACGGGCCAGTGGGCTCCCATGCCGCGGCGCACTGACGGACCGCCTCCGCGCGGACCGCAGTCCGAGCCGTTCGAGACCACCGGTGCCTTCGCGCTGCCCAACAACTCCGACGGCGGCTTCCCCCCGGCCAACGAACCCGTGCATGGCTTCCCGCCGCCGGGTCCTGGGGAGGCCGGGCCGTTCGAGACGACGGGCGCCTTCGCCCGGCCGCCGGAGTGGGGCCCGCCGGGCGACCGCCCTTTTGACGCTCCCGGTCCCTTCGACGGGCCCATGGAGCGTACGGCCTTCTTCGACGGCCCCGACAATCCGGGCGCGCCCGCCGGGCGGGGCCCTTTCGACGCGGCGGCTCCCATGGAGGGGCCCGCCGAGCGTACGGCCTTCTTCGGCGGCCCGGACGCGCCGCCCGGCCCTGGAGGTCCGGGCCAGGGCGGTCGAGGCCCCTTTGAGGCGCCTGGCCCCTTTGACGGGCCCATGGAGCGTACGGCCTTCTTCGACGGCCCCGACGTGCCGGGTGGCGCCTTCGGCGGACCACCTCCCGGCGACCGGCCCGGGCCGTTCGACGGGCCGTTCGATGGGCCCGGTGACCGTACCGGCGCGGTGCCCATGTCGGCCGGCCCGCCCGAGCCCGGGGACGTCAAGGTGGCCGGGGAGCCCACGGCCGTGCAGGCGCCCGCCTGGGCGAACGCCGAGACCGGCTTCCTCGCCTCCGACTGGGCGGCCGACCCCGGCCTCGACGGGCCGTCCGAGCCCAAGGGCCGCCGCGGGCGCCGTAAGGGCGGACGCGGCGGCGGTGACGACGTGCTCACCGCGCCCCCGTCGTCGGGTGGCGGCAAGGGCAAGGTCGCGCTGCTGTCGGTCGCGGCGGTCGCCGTCGTGCTCGGCGGCACCGTGGCGGGCGTCAAGTTCATGAGCTCGTCGGGGACGCCCGACAAGTGCGCGGGCGCGACCTGCGCCGCCGTCCAGGCGACGAACAACCAGCCGGGTCCCGCGGCCTCCCAGCCGACCGAGGAGGAGACCACGCCGGAGGAGGAGCCGTCCGAGGAGGAGTCGGCGGACGAGCCGACGACGTCCAAGACCCCGGCGCCGACGGCCTCGTACAGCGCCCGTACACCCCCGCGCCGCACCGCCTCCGCGACGCCGACGCCCACCAAGACCAAGGTGAAGACGTCCGCGAAGCCGACGAAGGAGCCGACGCCGCCCGTCGAGGAGCTCGCCACCGAGACGCCGACCGAGGAGCCTTCGACGCTGGACGACTCCGACACCGGCGGGGGGACCAGCGGCGGCAGCACCCCGCTCCCGACCAGCACGAACACGTTCGGGTCCGGCCAGGGTGGCGCGATGAACATCAAGCAGACCATCAAGCAGCAGGTGCTCAGCTACCAGGCCGACATGACGCTCTCGAACACCTCTCGGGAGACGCTGGAGAACCCGACGGTCTCCGTCCCGGTCGAGGGCAGGGTCATGGCCGTGACCGGCGCCCAATGGACGCAGGACGGCGATCTGCTGATCCTCGACCTGTCGGCGTCGCTGTCGGCCGGTGACTCGGTGAACGTCTCGTTCACCGCCACGGGCGAGGGCCAGAAGGCCGCCAACTGCGGGCTGGTCAGCGGGGACTGCGCCATCAGCTGAGTGGTTGGATGGGGGACATGACGGTTTCGACCCCTCCACGCGTGCTGACCGTCGCCGGCTCCGACTCCGGGGGCGGCGCGGGCATCCAGGCCGACCTGAAGACCATGCTGGCCATGGGCGTCCACGGCATGAGCGTCATCGCCGCGGTGACGGCTCAGAACTCCCTGGGCGTCCAGGGCTACTGGGAGCTGCCGCCCGAGGCCGTACGAGCGCAGCTCGACTCGGTCCTGGGCGACATCGGCGCCCAGGCGGTGAAGACCGGCATGCTGGCCTCCCCCGCGCTGGTCGAGGTCGTGGCCGACGCGCTCGGCTCGTACGACGCGCCGGTGATCGTGGACCCCGTGGGGGTGTCGAAGCACGGCGACTCGCTGCTCGCGCCCGAGGCCGTCGACACGCTGCGGACGCGGCTGCTGCCCGTGGCCACCGTGGTGACGCCGAACCTGTGGGAGGTGGAGCAGCTCACCTCCGTCAAGGTGGAGGACGAGGGCGGGCTGCGGGCGGCGGCCGAGGCCGTTCTGGAGCTCGGGCCCAGGTGGGCGCTGATCAAGGGCGGCCATCTGCCGGGCGCGCCCGTGGACCTGCTCACGGACGGCACGGCCGAATACCGCTTCGCCGCCGAGCGCCTCGACAACCGTCACACCCACGGCACGGGCTGCACGCTGGCCTCGGCGATCGCCTCCCGGCTCGCGCTGGGCGACGACGTGCCGGAGGCGGTGGGGAAGGCGAAGGAGTACGTGACGGGCGCGATCGCGCGCGGTTTCCCCCTGGGAAGCGGCATCGGCCCGGTGGACCACGCCTGGCGCTGGCGCTGACGCCCGGGCCTCAGAGGCCGGAAAACACGTAAGCCCGCGGCTCCCTCGGGAGCTACGGGCTTACGTGAAAGTGTGGGACCTAGCGGGTGACCTTGCCCGCCTTGATGCACGAGGTGCACACGTTGAGCTTCTTCGGCGTGCCGCCGACGACCGCGCGGACCGTCTGGATGTTGGGGTTCCAACGACGACGGGTACGGCGGTGGGAGTGGGACACGTTGTTGCCGAAGGTCGGGCCCTTGCGGCAGACATCGCAGACGGAAGCCACGGTTCGCTCCTTAAAACAGTCGATGTAGCCCTGTCCGCTGATGCTTTCCGGGCGGAGGGCATGCCGGGACAACCGGCCAGCCAGACGAGAATATCCGATCCACACCGATGGGCGCGAACTGGAACGCTGGACCGGTGGTCCGGCGGCGATATTCTCCATCGACAACCGTAGCGCATCCGGGCCACGCCGGGAGCCGGGAGGGTGCAGATGAAGATCCTCGACCCGCCGGCGGTGCGCCGCTGGGCCCGCCTGGCCGCCGACGCGCTCGGCCGGGCCAGGACCGAGATCGACGCGCTGAACGTGTTCCCCGTGGCCGACGGCGACACCGGCACCAACCTGCACCTGACCATGCTGTCCGCGGCCGAGGCCGTCGAGTCGCTGCCCGACGACGTGGACGCGGCCGTGGTGTGGCAGACGCTCTCGTACGGCGCGCTCGTCGGGGCCCGCGGCAACTCCGGCGTGATCGTCAGCCAGGCGTTACGCGGCCTCGCCGAGGTGCTGAAGGACGGCTCCGACCTGCGGGCCGGTCTGCTCAGGGCCGCCGTGCTGGCCAGGGAGGCGGTGGCCAGGCCGGTGGAGGGCACGGTGCTGAGCGTGCTGGAGTCGGCCGCGCGAGCCGTACAGGACGTGGACGGGGGCGATCTGCGGGTGGTGGCGCGGCAGGCGGCGGGTGAGGCCCGCGCCGCGCTGCGCCGTACGCCTTCCCAGCTGGACGTGCTGGCCCGCAGCGGCGTCGTGGACGCGGGCGGCGCGGGCGCGGCGATCGTGCTGGAGACCCTGGCCTCCGTGATCACCGACTCCTACAGCGATCACTACGACGTGCCCGCGCCGACCTCGCGCGTCGCGCCGATGGCCGAGGTGGGGGCGGGGTACGAGGTGATGTACCTGCTGGACGCCGACGACGCCGCGGTGGCCGCGCTGCGCGAGGAGCTCGACGCCATGGGCGACTCGCTGGTCGTGGTCGGCGGCGGCGGGCTGTGGAACGTGCACGTCCACGTGGCCGAGGCCGGTCCCGCCGTGGAGGCCGGGCTGCGGGCCGGGCGGCCGCACCGGATCAGGATCACGTACCTGGCCGAACGCACCCACCGCGGCAGCGCGGGCCGGGGCGTCGTGGCGGTGGCCGCGGGGGACGGGATCGCGGCGCTGTTCGAGGAGTGCGGCGCGGTCGTGGTACGCCGGGAGCCCGGCACCCGGCCCAGCCTGCCCGCCATGCTGGCCGCGATCAGGCAGGCGGGCGGCGAGGTCGCGGTCCTGCCGAACGACGAGGGCGTCAGGTCGGTCGCCGCCGCGGCCGCGGAGATCGCCCGCGAGGACGGGGCCGTGGTCAGCGTGCTGCCGACGAAGGCGACCGTGCAGGGGCTGGCGGCGCTGGCCGTACACGATCCGCTGCGCCGTTTCGACGACGACGTGGTGGCGATGACGGACGCGGCCGGGCACACGCGGTACGGACACGTGACGGTGGCGGACCGCGAGGCGATGACCAGCGCGGGCCTGTGCCGTCCCGGGGACGTGCTCGGCATGATCGACGGGGACGTCGCGGTGATCGGCGGCTCGCTCGACCGCGTGGCCACCGTGGTCGTGGACCGGATGGTGGCCGGCGGCGGCGAGCTGGTGACCTTGGTCACGGGCGCGCAGGCGCCGCCGGGGCTCGCCGCGCGGCTGGAGGAGCAGTTGCGCGGTACGCGGCCCGACGTGGATCTGGTCGTGTACGACGGCGAGCAGGGCGGCTATCCGCTCCTGATCGGCGTGGAGTGACACCGATGAACGGGATTCCTGTCGGGCCGACGCGGTAGAACTTAATGCCGTGAGCCGTTTCGACGAGCCTCTGACGAAGGCGCTCGACCCGAAGACCGCCAAGTTGCTGCACAGCGTGCTCGACCTGGAGACGGTCGGCGACCTGCTGCGCCACTATCCCCGGCGTTACGCCGAGCGCGGCGAGCTGACCACGCTCGACGCGCTGGAGGTCGACGAGCACGTCACCGTGGTCGGCGAGGTGACCAGGCTCATGCGCAAGCCCATGCGCAACCGCGGCGGCACCTGGCTGGAGGTCGAGGTCGTCGACGGCAACGGCAACAGGCTCTACCTGTCGTTCTTCGGCAAGGGCTCCCACGTGGCCGAGTCGCGGCTCAAGCCCGGGCAGCGGGGCATGTTCGCGGGCAAGGTGGGGCTGTTCGGGGCGCGGTCGAAGCCGCGCTGGCAGCTCGCGCACCCGGAGTTCGAGCTGTTCGAGGAGGGCGAGGCGAACGCGGAGGAGTTCGCGGCGGCGCCGGTGCCGATCTATCCCGCGGGCAAGGACGTCACGCCGTGGGCGATCAGGCGCGCGGTCGGCGTCGTGCTCGACACGCTGGGCCCGCTCGACGACCCGCTGCCCGCCGAGCTGCGGGCCCGCCACGGGCTGCAGGATCTGGGCGAGGCGCTGGTGGGCATCCACCGGCCGAAGGACTTCGCCGAGATGGGGCGGGCGCGCAAGCGGCTGAAGTTCGACGAGGCGTTCGTGCTGCAGGCCGTGCTGCTGCGGCGGCGCCGGGCCGCCACCGCGCTGCCCGCCAAGCCCAGGCCCAGGCGCGGCGACGGCCTGCTGACCGACTTCGACGGGCGGCTGCCGTTCTCGCTGACGGAGGGGCAGGCGCAGGTCGGCGAGGAGATCGCCGCCGACCTCGCGCTCGAGCACCCGATGCACCGGCTGCTGCAGGGAGAGGTCGGCGCGGGCAAGACGGTGGTGGCGCTGCGGGCGATGCTCCAGGTGGTCGACGCGGGCGGCCAGGCGGCGCTGCTGGCCCCCACGGAGGTGCTGGCCCAGCAGCACCATCGCTCGATCACCGGCATGCTCGGGGATCTGGCGCAGGGGGGCATGTTCGGGGGCACGTCGGTCACGCTGCTGACCGGCTCCATGGGCGCCGCCGCCCGCCGCGCGGCCCTGCTGGACGCGGCCTCCGGCACGGCGGGGATCGTCGTGGGCACGCACGCGCTGCTGCAGGAGCACGTGCAGTTCGCCGACCTGGGGCTGGTCGTGGTGGACGAGCAGCACCGGTTCGGGGTGGAGCAGCGCGACGCCCTGCGCGAGAAGGCGGCCGGCGGCCGTCCGCACGTGCTGGTCATGACGGCCACGCCGATCCCGCGCACGGTCGCCATGACCGTCTTCGGCGACCTGGAGATCTCGACGCTGTCCCAGCTCCCGTCGGGCCGCGCCCCCATCACCACGCACGTCGTCCCGGCCGCCGAGAAGCCCCACTACCTCGAACGCACCTGGCAGCGGGTGCGGGAGGAGGTGGCGCTGGGGCGGCAGGCGTACATCGTGTGCCCGCGCATCGGCGACCTGGAGGGCGACGAGGGCGACCTGGCGGCCGCTGCGAGCGGCGACGACGACCGCCGGCCGCCGCTGGCGGTCCTCGACGTGGCCGAGCTCCTGAAGAGCGGCCCCTTCCACGACCTGCGGGTCGGCACGCTCCACGGCAAGCTCCCGCCGGAGGAGAAGGACGCGATCATGCGCTCCTTCACGCGGGGCGAGCTCGACGTCCTGGTGGCCACCACCGTCATCGAGGTCGGGGTCGACGTCCCCAACTCCTCCGTCATGATCATCATGGACGCCGACCGCTTCGGCGTCTCCCAGCTCCACCAGCTCCGCGGCCGCGTCGGCCGCGGCGGCCTCCCGGGGCTGTGCCTCCTGGTCTCCGACTTCTCCGAGGGCACGCCCGCCCGCGCCCGCCTCGACGCGGTCGCCACCACCCTGGACGGCTTCGAGCTGTCGCGCGTGGACCTGGAGCAACGGCGGGAGGGCGACGTCCTGGGGGCGGCGCAGTCGGGCAAGCGGTCGTCGCTGAAGCTGCTGCAGCTCCTGCGGGACGAGGACGTGATCGCCACGGCCCGCGACGAGGCCGCCGCCCTTCTGGAGGAGGACCCGGACCTGACGGCGTACGAGGGGTTGCGGGCGGAGATCGCCCGGCTGCTGGCGGACGAACGCGCGGAGTACTTGGAGAAAACCTGACCCCTATGGCCGTGGCCGCCTGAGCAACCCCCGGGCGGGGGCAGCGTGTGCCGCTCACGGCCGTGCCGGTGCGGCGGGGTGGCGTGGGGTGCTTCGGTGGCGCGGTGGGCGGCCTGCCGGCAGTGGAAAAGCCCAGCCGCGGGGACGGCCTCCCCCCGAATGCCGTCCCCGGCTGGGCCCACCCTCGGGTCAGGTGCCGAGGGAACCGGCGTGCGGAAGGGCTCACGATCACGCCGGTCGGCCTTCATGTGGGTCACCTTGAAGGCCGCAGAACTCATCATGCGGGCCCGTCGCGCCGATGTGAATCACCCTTGCGCACTCGAGGCAGACACTTGTCCACTCTTGACCTGCGCGAACATGCGGAACAATGGGTCACATGACGCGGATCATCGCAGGCAGCGCAGGTGGCAGGCGGTTGGCGGTGCCGCCGGGGCGGGGGACGAGACCGACCAGCGACAGGGCCAGAGAAGGGATCTTCTTGACGCTCGACTCCCTGTACGGCCTCACCGGCGCCCGCCTGCTCGACCTGTACGCCGGGTCCGGCGCGATCGGCCTGGAGGCGCTGTCCAGGGGCGCCAAGGAGGCCGTGCTGGTGGAGTCGGACCCCAAGGCCGTGCGGACGATCAAGGCGAACGTCCAGTCGCTCGGCCTCGACGGCGCCAGGGTGATCGCGGACAAGGTCGAGCGCGTGCTCGGCAACCCGCCCGCCGAGCCGTACGACATCGTCTTCGCCGACCCGCCCTACGCCGTGTCCGACGAGGAGGTCCGGCGGACGCTGGAGTCGCTGCGCGACAACGGCTGGCTGTTGGATGAGGCTTTGGTGGCATTCGAGAGGGAAAGCAGGGGAAAGGCACTGATGTGGCCGGAAGGCTACGTTGAGGAGAGGGTCCGTCGTTATGGCGAAGCATCCGTTTGGTACGGTCGCGCCGCCGGGAACCCGTAGACCTGGGAGGCGTCTTGCGCCGCGTAGTCTGCCCGGGGTCGTTCGACCCCATCACCAATGGCCACCTCGACATCATCGGCCGGTCCGCCCGGCTCTATGACGAGGTGACCGTGGCAGTCCTCATCAACGTCGAGAAAAGCAGCCTGTTCACGGTGGACGAACGAATTGAGGTCCTGCAGACCGTGACCAAGGAATATCCGAACGTCAAGGTGCGGAAATTCCACGGACTGCTGGTCGACTTCTGCAGGCAGAACGACATCCCCGCCATCGTCAAAGGCATCAGGGTGGTCAGCGACTTCGACTACGAGTTGCAGATGGCGCAGCTCAACTACCGCCTGTCGGGGGTCGAGACGCTGTTCATGCCGACGAACCCCGAATACTCGTTCCTGTCCTCCAGCAGGGTGAAGGAGATCGCCAGGTATGGTGGGGACGTCTCGGGCCTTGTGCCCGATCTCGTGCACAAGCTGCTCATCGAGCGGCTCAGGGGCTGAGCGCGACCTGCTATCCTTTCATTTCGGCCTTGTACGACGGCGATCGTCTCGCCATGCCTAGCGAGAGCAGGATGACTCAGCACCTCGACCCCCGCTCCCCGTGGGTGATCTCAACCCATGACCTGGGAAAGCGGCCGGGCACGATGCGGCAGATGACTCTGACCCTCCCGGCACCGGCGAATCTCGGCGTCGACATGATCGGTGTCCCCAAAGACGCCGAAGTCGAGCTGGACCTCCGGCTCGAAGCAGTGATGGAAGGCGTGCTCGTGTCGGGCACGGCGCAGGCCCCGCTCGCCGGGGAGTGCGCTCGCTGTCTCGACCCCGTCACCTCGGACATCGAGGTTGACCTGCAGGAGCTGTTCTTCTACTCCGACGAGGACGCCTCGGACGAGGATTCGCTGCTCGACGGCGAGCTGCTCGACCTCGAGCCGGCGTTCCGCGACGCGGTGGTGCTCGCACTGCCGTTGAGCCCCGTCTGCCGTGAGGACTGCGAAGGGCTCTGCACGGAGTGTGGGATCAAGCTGGCCGAGGCCGGCGAGGATCACCGGCACGAGAAGGTCGATGCCCGCTGGGCGTCGTTGCAAGGTCTGATTACCGACAAAGATAACGATCAGGAGAAGTGACGTGGCCGTCCCGAAGCGAAAGATGTCGCGGAGTAACACCCGCCACCGTCGCTCCCAGTGGAAGACGACTGCTGTCGCCCTGGTGAGCTGCCCGCAGTGCCGTTCGCCCAAGCAGCCGCACATCGCGTGCCCCACCTGCGGCACCTACAACCGGCGTCAGGTCATCGAGCCTTCCGCCTGATCCGTCAGCAGTTGACGTGATGCCGACCGGGTGCGATGGTGCCTCGGTCGGCGTTACCGTCTCAGATGCGTGCGGCGGCGGTTCGCCCGCGGCCGTGGTGGACGCCGGGGCTACGCGTTACCCCGACGCCCACCACGTTTTCGGGCATCTTCCGCAGTCGCCACACCATGCGAAGATGTCCGAGGAGGAAAGCACGTGGGCACAGGTCCTAAGCCGGTGGCCGTAGAGGTCGCCCGAGACGAGCTGGAGCGGGTCCTGGCGGTCGGCCTCGACTCCGACATCCTGGAGCGGGCGCTGACGCACCGCTCCTACGCGTACGAGAACGGCGGCCTGCCCACCAACGAGCGCCTGGAGTTCCTGGGCGACTCGGTGCTGGGCCTGGTGGTCACCGACACCCTCTACCGCAACCACCCCGACCTCCCCGAGGGCCAGCTGGCGAAGCTGCGCGCCGCGGTGGTCAACATGCGCGCGCTGGCCGACGTGGCCCGCAACCTGGGCCTGGGCCGGTTCCTGCGGCTCGGCAGGGGCGAGGAGGGCACCGGCGGGCGCGACAAGTCGTCCATCCTGGCCGACACCCTCGAGGCGCTGATCGGCGCGATCTACGTCGACAAGGGGCTCGACGAGGCGTTCCGGGTGGTGCATCTGCTGTTCGACCCGCTGATCGTCCGTTCGGCCTCGCTCGGCGCCGGGCTCGACTGGAAGACCTCCTTGCAGGAGCTGACGGCCTCCGAGGCGCTCGGCGTGCCTGAGTACCACGTCGAGGAGAGCGGCCCCGACCACGCCAAGTCGTTCACGGCGATGGTGCGGGTCGGCGGTGAGTCGTACGGTTCGGGCACCGGGCGCAGCAAGAAGGAGGCCGAGCAGCAGGCGGCCGAGGCGGCCTGGACCCGGATCAGGGCCCGGCGCGAGCAGCGCGAGAGCCAGCCCGCGGGCTGAACGCCCGCCCGGGCGAGCCACACGAAAGGGTCTGAGGTGCCTGAGCTACCGGAGGTCGAGGTCGTCAGGCGCGGCCTCGCGCAGTGGGTCACCGGGCGCGAGATCGCCTCGGCGGAGGTGCTGCATCCCCGCGCCATCAGGCGGCACGCGCCAGGAGCCGACGAGTTCGCCGCGCGCCTCAAGGGCCGCGCGGTGCTGTCCGCCGAGCGGCGCGGCAAATACCTGTGGCTCCCGCTGTCGGGCGCCGAGGAGGCCCTCCTGGCCCACCTGGGGATGAGCGGCCAGCTGCTGGTCGTCGAGCCCGACTCGCCGCCGGAGAAGCACCTGCGGGTACGCCTCCGCTTCGAGGACGGCGGCCCCGACCTGCGCTTCGTCGACCAGCGGACCTTCGGTCACGTCATGCTGACCGGCCTGTCCGAGGGTGTCCCCGAGCCGATCGCCCACATCGCCCCCGACCCGTTCGAGCCGGTGTTCGACGACGCGGAGTTCGCCGGCAGGCTCAGGGCCAGGCACACGGAGATCAAGCGCGCGCTGCTCGACCAGTCGCTGATCAGCGGTGTCGGCAACATCTACGCCGACGAGGCCCTGTGGATCGCCCGCCTGCACGGGGCCCGGCAGACGCAGACGCTCACGCGTCCCAAGATCGCCGAGCTGCTGGCCGGGGTCCGCGCCGTCATGTCCTCCGCGCTGCAGCAGGGCGGCACCTCGTTCGACAGCCTGTACGTCAACGTCAACGGCGAGAGCGGCTACTTCGAGCGCTCGCTGGAGGTCTACGGCCGGCGCGACCTGCCCTGCTCCCGCTGCGGCACCGCGATCAGGCGCGAGTCGTTCATGAACCGCTCGTCCTACTCCTGCCCCAGATGCCAGCGACGGCCGCGGTGAGAACGGCGAGCCCGGAGCCCAGCCACATCACCGCGGAGATCGAGACGCCGTCCACCACCCGGCCGCCGGCGAACGCGCCGAGTGCGATGGAGACGTTGAAGGCGCCGACGAAGAGCGCCGTGCCGAGCTCCCCGCCGCCCGCGCGCATGATCCACAGCTGCAGGGTCACCCCGACGCCTCCGTAACCGAAGCCCCACACCAGCAGCACGACCAGCGGCAGGCCGATCGAGGCCAGGGCCGCCGTGGCGAGCGCGATGAGGGCGGCCAGAGCGATCAGGACCGGCTTGGGGTTCCTGGCCGCCCATGCCCCGGCGGCGAAGTTGCCCGCCACGCCCGCGGCGCCGTACAGGAGCAGGAGCGTGCTGACGAGGGCAGGGCCGGCGTTCGAGACCTGCTCCAGGAACGGCCGGACGTAGGTGTAGGCCGCGAAGTGGCCGGACACGACGAGCACGGTCAGGACGAGGACGGTCTTGAGCGGCCCCGAGAGCCATCCGCGCCGGGATCCCGCGGTCCGGGCAGGGGCCTCACCCGGAAGGGGCGGCAGGGTCGCGTACAGGACGGCGGTCAGGGCCAGCGCCACCACCCCCATCGCGACGAACGCGCTGCGCCACCCCGCGAACGACGACACGAACGTCGCCGCGGGCACCCCCAGCACCGACGCCACGGAGACCCCGGCCAGGATGATCGACGTGGCCCGCCCGACGGACCGTTCCGGCACCAGCCGCGTCCCGAGGCCGGCCGCGAACGCCCAGAACCCGCCGATGCTCACCCCCGTCAGCACCCGGGCGGCCAGGATGACGGGATAGCTCGGCGCGAACGCGCCCACCAGGTTGGCCACCGCCAGCAGCGCCATCAGCCCGATCAAGATCGCCCGCCGGTCCAGCCGGCGGGCGGTGAGCGCCAGCACCGGCGCGGACACGGCCGCGACCAGCCCAGGGGCCGACATCATCAGGCCGGCCGTCCCGTCGGACACCCCAAGGGTGGCGGCGATCGAGGTCAGCAGGCCGACGGGCAGCATCTCGCTGGTCACGACGGTGAAGGTGCCCACCGCCACCGACGACACGGCGAGCCAGCGCGCCCGGATGGCGGGGGAGACATCAGTAGTGGTCATGCCCCTCAGCCTCGGGTCTGGCGGTGGACGGGAACAATGACGAAGTCCGAAGGCTTGGTTTAGGCAGGCTAAGCGATCCGAGGTGATGGGGATGGAGTTCAGGGAGCTGGAGTGCTTCGTGGTGCTCAGCGAGGAGTTGCACTTCGCGCGCACGGCCGAGCGCCTCTACCTGTCGCCCGGCAGGGTGAGCCAGCTCATGCGCTCGCTGGAGACCAGGATCGGCGGCAGGCTCTTCGAGCGCACCAGCCGCAGGGTGCGCCTCACGCCGCTGGGCGAGCGCTTCCTGGCCGACCTGCGCCCCTCCTACGACGGCCTGGCGAACGCGGTGCGCCGGGCCAAGACCGCCGCCCGCGAGGTGACCGGCCGGCTCAGGGTCGGTTTCCTGGCCACGCCCACGGAGGTCGTCACCGGCAGCGTGCGGGCCTTCGAGCGCCGGTATCCGGAATGCGAGGTGGAGCTGGTCGAGATCCCGCTCTCGGACCCCTTCGGCAAGCTGCGGGCCGGGCAGGTGGATCTCACGTTCACGCTACTCCCGGTGAACGAGCCGGACCTGGCGACCGGCGAGGGGCTGAACGAGGTCTCCTACCAACTGGGCGTCTCCACCCGCCATCCGCTGGCCGCCCGCCCCGGCATCGCCGCGGAAGAGCTGGTGAACGTCCCCCTGATCAGCCTGGACGGCCCCGCCCCGCGCGCCTATCGCGAGCGGATCGCACCGTCCGTAACCCCTTCCGGACGTCCGATTCCCCGGGCCGGCACCGTGACGACCAGCCAGGAGGGCCTGACCCAGGTGGCGCTCGACCGGGGTGGCATGCTGTTCTGCACCCCGACGGCGGCCCACCACCGGCGGCCCGACGTGAGCTTCGTCCCCGTCACCGGGCTGAGCCCGTCGATCATGGGCCTGGCCTGGGTGAAGGCGGCCGAGACCGCGGCCGTGCTGGCGTTCGACGAGGCGGCGGTCGGGCACGCACACCGGATGGAGTCCCTTGTGGCCTGACGGGAGATGAAATGCAGGAAAACAATGACAATTCACGGCTGACCGCCTGGGTACGGGGCAGGGTCCAAGGGGTGGGGTTCCGCTGGTGGACCCGGGCGCGCGCACTGGAGCTGGGGCTCGTGGGATGGGCGCGCAACACCGAGGACGGACGGGTGGAGGTGGTCGTGGAGGGCCCGCGCGAGGCGTGCGTCAAGCTGCTGGCGCTGCTCAGAGGTTGCGACACGCCGGGCAGGGTCGATGGAGTAGTGGAACGTTGGAGTGAACCCCGAGGTAGTTTGGGTGGATTTGTGGAGCGGTAGCGACTTCCGTTAAACCGCCCAAATAGGGTATAGTTGTATGTCGGGAGTGCCCATCAGTAGGGCTCAGCGGTTCGTTCGACTTGACCGCCCACACTGCCGGTGCGACTCTTGTTAGGTACCACGCGCACCCCTCCCGCGGAATAAGAAGTGCGCGAACCAGTCTGGTCACTCAGCGTGGAGGACCCTTTACCATGGCGAAGGCTCTACTCGGCCACGTCGGCGGTCCTGACCCTCGGATGGTCTCGGAGATGCGCCGCCTGCAGCAGCGTATCCGGGATCTGGAGGCAGAACTCATCCGACTTCAGGCCACCAATGACGCTCTTGCGGCGCAAACCCGCGATGAGGCACTAAGCCGCATGCAAGAGCGCGAGCCGGCACTCACCTGAGAGTGATCGGAGCGCAAGACCCCAGGGACGTCTCGGAGAGGCGTCCCTTGTTATTTGCGCATATTCGGAAAGCTTCCTTTACGCAGGCCGGGCAGTCGTGGACTGTACCGGCCCGCGTGGGGCAGTGAGGACCAGTAGGCTTTCCGAAGTCCGCATCAGGGAGAAGGGGGTCGCGCTTGTATTTGAAGACCCTCACCCTGCGCGGCTTCAAGTCTTTCGCCTCAGCGACCGCCCTGCGTCTCGAACCGGGCATCACCTGCGTCGTCGGCCCCAACGGCTCGGGAAAGTCCAACGTCGTCGACGCCCTCGCCTGGGTCATGGGCGAGCACAGCGCCAAGTCGCTGCGCGGCGGCAAGATGGAGGACGTCATCTTCGCCGGCACCTCCTCCAGGCCGCCGCTCGGGCGCGCCGAGGTGACGCTGACCATCGACAACACCGACGGCGCGCTGCCGATCGACTACACCGAGGTCACGATCAGCCGGCTGATGTTCAGGTCGGGGCAGAGCGAATACGCGATCAACGGCGACACCTGCCGCCTGCTCGACATCCAGGAGTTGCTGTCCGACTCCGGCATCGGCCGCGAGATGCACGTGATCGTCGGCCAGGGCCAGCTCGACGCCGTCCTGCACGCGGGGCCCGAGGACCGGCGGGCGTTCATCGAAGAGGCCGCGGGCGTGCTCAAGCACCGCAAGCGCAAGGAAAAGGCGCTGCGCAAGCTCGACTCCATGCAGGCCAACCTGACCCGCGTGCAGGACCTCACCACCGAGCTGCGCCGCCAGCTCAAGCCGCTGGGCCGGCAGGCGGAGATCGCCCGTAAGGCCGCCGTCATCCAGGCCGACCTGCGCGACGCCCGGTTGCGGCTGCTGGCCGACGACGTGTGCATCCTGCGTACGACGCTCCAGCGCGAGGCCGCCGACGAGGCCGCGATCACGGCCAGGCGCAACCAGGTCGAGGCCGAGCTGGCCGAGGGCCAGCAGCGCGAGGCGGCCCTGGAGACGGCCGAGGCCGAGACCCAGCCGCGGTTGAGCGCCGCGCAGGAGACGTACTTCCGGCTCTCGTCGCTGCGCGAGCGCATCACCGGCCTGGCGCAGCTCGCCGCCGAGCGCCACCGGCACGCGCTCGACGCCGCCGCCATCGAGCGCCGCGGCCGCGACCCCGAAGACCTCGAGCGCGAGGCCGCCGAGGTGCGCGAGCGGGAGCTGATCCTCGGTGCCGAGCTGGAGCAGGCTCAGGAGCTGCTGGAGGAGGCCGTTCAGCGGCGGGCCGAGGCCGAGGCCGAGCTGAGCGCCGAGGAGCACCGCCTCGCCCTGGCCGCCCGGGCCGCCGCCGACCGCCGCGAGGGGCTGGCCAAGCTGCGCGGCCAGGTCGATTCCGTACGGAGCCGGACGCGGGCCGCCGAGGAGGAGATCGGACGGCTCCAGCAGTCCGTGGCCGACGCGGCCGGGCGCGAGCGGCGGGCCAGGGAGGACCTGGAGGCGCAGCGGCTGGAGGAGCCCGCGGTCGATCCCGCGCTCGCCGAGGAGCTGGCCACGGCGCAGGCGCTGGTGGAGGAGGCCAGGGCGGTCGCCGACGAGGCGCGCGCGGCGGCCGAGGAGGCCAAGGCGGGCCTCGACGCGCCGCGCGCCGCCGTGCAGGCCGCCAAGTCCGGGATGACCACCGCGCGCGCCGCCGACCAGGAGGCCCAGCGATCCGTGGCCGCGCTGATCGCCCGCCGTGACGCCCTGGAGCTGGGGCTCGCCAAGGGCGACGGCGGCGCGGCCCTGCTGGACGCCGACCTGGCCGGGGTGCTGGGGCCGCTGGCCGCCTCGATGCAGGTCACGCCCGGCGCGGAGCCGGCGGTGGCGGCCGTGCTGGGCCCGGTTGCCGAGGCCATCGCGGTCAAGTCCCTCGACACGGCCGTCGAGGCCCTTGACCTGCTGCGCACCCAGGGCTCGGGCCAGGCGACCCTCCTGGTGGGGGCGGACGACGACAGGGCCCGGCGCACCCGTACTGCGGCTCCCGAGGGCGGCCAGTGGGCCGCCGACCTCGTCACGGTCCCCGACCACCTGCGGCCCGCCCTCGACCACGTCCTCGCGGACGTCGTGCTCGTGGCCGACCTCGAAGCCGCCCGCGCGGTCGTCGAGAGCCACCCCGAGCTCAGGGCGGTCACCAAGGCGGGCGACCTGGTGAGCGCGCACCTGGCCAGCGGCGGCTCCGAGGGCGGCACCTCCGTGCTGCAGGTACGGGCCGCGTTCGACGAGGCCGTCAGGGATCTGGAGGAGGCCGAGGGCCGGGCCGAGGAGACGGCCGTCGCCCTCGACCAGGCGGCCGAGCAGGAGCAGGCGGCGCAGGCGGCGCTGGAGGCCGCCCAGGCGAAGGCCAACGAGGCCCAGACCGCCGTCAGCACCGCGCAGGCCGGCGTGAGCGCCGTCCAGGGGACCCTCGACCAGGTCAGGGGCCGCCAGCGGGAGGCCGACCAGCGCACCGCCGCCGCCGCCAAGCGCCTGGCCCAGCTCGAGGCCGCCGCCAACGCCGCCCACGACGAGGCCGAGCGCCTGGCCGTGAGCGTCACCAAGGCGGAGGAGGCCCGCGCCGAGGGGCTGGAGGAGGTGGCCGAGCTGGAGATCCGCCTGGCCGAGGCCGAATACGCCCAGGAGCTGGAGTCCGAGCCCACCACCGACCTCCGCGACGACCTGGCCGGCGCCTGCGAGGTCGCCCGGCAGCGCGAGATGGACACCCGGCTCCAGGTCCGCACCGCCGAGGAGCGGGTCAAGGGCATCGAGGGCCGCGCCGACGGGCTCGTCCGGGCCGCCCAGCGCGAGCGCCAGGACCGCGCCCAGGCCGCGGCCCAGCGCGCCAGGCGCCGCCAGCAGGCCGCCGTGGCGGAGGCCGTCAGCAAGGGCGCCAAGCAGGTGCTCAGGGAGCTCGAGTCCTCCGTCCGGCTCGCGTCGAAAGAGCGCGACGAGGCCGACCTCGCCAGGGTGGCTGTCGACGCCGAGCTCAAGCAGGTGCGCCTGCGCGTCCGCGAGCTCGGCCAGGAGCTGGACAAGCTGGTCAACCGGGTGCACGGCAGCGAGGTCGCCCGCACCGAGCAGCGGCTGCGGCTGGAGCAGATGGAGCAGCGGGCGCTGGAGGAGTTCGGGGTCGAGATCGAGGCCCTGATCTCCGAGTACGGGCCCGAGGTCCCGGTCCCCGGCGACCCGCCCGTGCCGTACGTGCGCGAGGAGCAGGAGAAGCGGGCCAGGGCCGCCGAGCGGCAGATGAACCAGCTCGGCAAGGTCAACCCCCTCGCCCTGGAGGAGTTCGCGGCGCTGGAGGAGCGGCACGCGTTCCTCACCTCCCAGCTGGAGGACCTCAAGAAGACCAGGCGCGACCTGCTGCTCGTGGTCAAGGAGGTCGACGACCGGGTGGAGCAGATGTTCGCCTCGGCGTACGAGGACGTGGCCAGGGAGTTCGAGCAGATCTTCACCAGGGTGTTCCCGGGCGGCGACGGACGGCTGGTGCTGACCGAGCCGGCCGACATGCTGACCACCGGCATCGAGGTCGAGGCGAGGCCGCCGGGCAAGAAGGTCAAGCGGCTGTCGCTGCTGTCGGGCGGGGAGCGCTCGCTGACCGCCGTGGCGTTCCTGATCTCCATCTTCAAGGCGCGGCCCTCGCCGTTCTATGTGATGGACGAGGTCGAGGCGGCGCTCGACGACACGAACACGCAGCGGCTGCTGACGCTTTTCGAGGAGCTGCGGCAGAGCTCGCAGCTGATCGTCATCACCCACAACAAGCGCACGATGGAGATCGCCGACGCGCTCTACGGCGTCTCGATGCGCGGGGACGGCGTGACGCAGGTCGTCAGCCAGCGGCTCCGCGAACGCGAACCGGCCTGACACCTGCTGCTCACCGAGTGGTGGCGGCGCGCCGGACAGCCGGTCTGAGGGCGTGAGTTGGGCCTGATCGGTGGTGCCTTGGGCATGACCATGCCGGTCGATCTGGAAAACTGACATCTTGTGGATGGTTACCTCGGCGTCATAGTGATCGTGGCCGTCGTCGCCCTGCTGGCGGCCGGCGGCCTTCTGCTGTACTTCAAGCCGGGTCGCAAGGCGGCCCCGCCGGTCAAACCGCCAGAGACGCCCGTGCTCCCCGAGCAGGAGGAGAAGCCCGCGGGAGTGGCGGGCGAGGAGGGCGAAGGCGCGACCACCACGCTGCCGCCACCGGTCAAGCCCGCCGAGCCGGCCGTCGTCACGCCCGAGATCGAGGTGCCGCCGCCGTCCGCGGGCCGGATGGTGCGGCTGCGCTCGCGGCTGGCACGCTCGCAGAGCGCCCTCGGGCGCGGCCTGCTGGAGCTGCTCTCCCGCGACCGCCTCGACGACGACGTGTGGGACGAGGTCGAGGAGAAGCTGATCACCGCCGACGTCGGCGTCGCGCCGACCCGGGTGATCGTCGACGACCTGCGCACCAAGGTCAAGGTGCTGGGCAGCCGCACCCCCGAGGAGCTGCGCGGCCTGCTGCGCGAGGAGCTGCTGGCCCAGGTCAACCCCGACCTCGACCGCACGCTGCACGTCCAGAAGCACGGCGAGCGGCCCGCGGTGGCCCTCATCGTGGGCGTCAACGGCACCGGCAAGACCACCACCACCGGCAAGCTCGCCCGCTCGCTCGTCGGCGACGGCAAGAAGGTCGTGCTCGGCGCGGCCGACACGTTCCGGGCGGCCGCCGCCGACCAGCTCCAGACCTGGGGCGAGCGGGTGGGCGCCGACGTCGTTCGCGGCCCTGAGGGCGGCGACCCGGCCTCCGTGGCGTTCGACGCCGTCGCCAAGGGGATCGAGGAGAAGGTCGACGTGGTCATCGTCGACACCGCGGGCCGCCTTCACACCAAGACCGGCCTCATGGACGAGCTGGGCAAGGTCAAGCGGGTCATCGAGAAGAAGGCCACGGTCGACGAGGTGCTGCTCGTCCTCGACGCCACCACGGGCCAGAACGGCATGCGCCAGGCCCAGGTGTTCGCCGAGGTGGTCAACATCACCGGCATCGCGCTGACCAAGCTCGACGGCACCGCCAAGGGCGGCATCGTGATCTCCGTGCAGCGGGAGCTGGGGGTGCCGGTCAAGCTCGCGGGGCTCGGCGAGGGGCCCGACGACCTGGCGCCGTTCGACCCCGAGGTGTTCGTGGACGCGATCCTGGGGGAGTGAGGCGAACACGATTCGGGCGCGCGGTAATTGACGAGGGAATAGCCATTACCAGATAAACAATTGTTCGAGGGCTTTCTCCGTGCTGACATGTAGCGGTCATCAATGATCGCTCGTTCCGCGCAAAGGGGCGCCATGAAGAAGATCGTCGTTCATCGGCCAGGAACCGTGAAGCCGACCGCCGCGGCCGCGCCGAGGCACAGCGCCTGAGCCGCCCGGCCGGCGTCTCGTGGGGCGCCGGCCAGCACGGAAAGGCCGTTCGTGGACACGATCTCCCTTGACGCCGACCGCCGGATCGGCGGCCCCTACACTTTCGCGGCCGGGCTCCTCGGCCATCTCGTCCCCCGGGCGCTGGAGCGCCAGCCGGAGCTGGTCGCCGCGCACGACATCGAGATCCGCACCGCCGCGCCGCAGCTGCGCGAGTCCGTCCCCGAGCGCAGGAGCTCGCTGGCCGGCCGCCTGCCGACGGGGCAGCGCATCCTCGTGCCCGGCGCCCGGCGCAGCCTCAGGATCGCGAACGGGCTGGCCGAGTTCGTCCGCGACCACCTGCGCGACGCGGGCCCGCTCGCGCTCACCGTGACGAACCTGGGCGCGGCCGACCACACCGACACCGAGCTGGTGGCCGTGCTGCGGCGCAGGCTCGACCCGGGGCTGCTGCGCATCGACGAGGGCCCGCCGGCCCCGAGCACCGGACCGCTGTGCGCGGACTTCGACCGCTACCGCGACGAGGGCTTCCATCACGCCATGGCCGAGTCGGGCCTGGCCGTGCTGCGCGGGATGGCGTACGAGGACGACCCGGAGGGCTGGCAACACCTCCTGCAGCGCGTCGCCGGCGCTCTGGAGGCCATCGAGCGCGAGGACGAGGCCCGCGAGCTCTACGACCGGGCCAGGCGCGTGAGCACCGACCCCAAGCACCGCGCCACGGTCGCGTACGCGACCGCCATGATCCTCGTACGCCACCACGACCCCGCCCGGCGCGACCCCGAGCAGGCGCTGGCCTGGATCAACGAGGCGATCACGATCACGTCGCTGCTGCCTGACCGCCGCGAGCGGGCCTTCCACCTCGGGTTCGACCTCAACGGCAAGGCTCTGGTCGAGGTGCGCAGGGGCCGTCACGAGGCGGCGATGGAGCTCGTCCAGGAGGCCATCGACCTGGCCGAGAAGGACCTGGCCGGCGAGCACCCGATCCACCGGCTCGTGCTGCACGCCAACAGGGCGCAGCTCCTGGCCATGGCGGGCCGGACGGAGGAGGCGCTGGCCGGCTACACGCGGGCCGTCGAGGCCGATCCCGGCTACCCCGACTACTACCTCGAACGCGGCAACCTGCTGCACCGGCTCGGCCGGACGCAGGAGGCGCTGGCCGACTACGAGGCGGTCATGCGGCTCAGCCCGCCCTTCCCCGAGGCGTACTACAACCGGGCCGAGGTCCGGTTCGCGGCGGGCGACCTCGACGGGGCCCGCGCCGACCTGGACCACACGCTGGAGCTGGACCCCGAGTTCGCGCCCGCGTACGTGAACCGCAGCGGTATCGATGTGGTGATGGGGGACTACGCGAGGGCCAGGGAGGACGTGGTGCGCGGGCTGGGGCTGACGCCCCGCGACCCCCACCTGCTGTGCGTGCTCGGGCAGGTGGAGCTGGCCGAGGGCAGGCGCCCGGAGGCGCGGACCGCGTTCGACGGGGCGCTGGAGGCGGACCCCGAGCTGGTGGCGGCCTGGGCGGGCCGGGCCGAGCTGGCCTTCGAGAGCGGCGACCACGACGCGGCGCTGGCCGACCTGACCCACGCGCTGAAGCTGGCGGAGACGGCCGAGCTGCTGTTCAACAGGTCCGTGCTCTACCGGGCCGCGGGGCTGGCGGACAAGGCCAGGGACGACCTGCTCAGAGCCGCGGAGCTGGCTCCCGGGGACG
This sequence comes from Nonomuraea sp. NPDC052116, assembly GCF_040680035.1. Classification (NCBI taxonomy): domain Bacteria; kingdom Bacillati; phylum Actinomycetota; class Actinomycetes; order Streptosporangiales; family Streptosporangiaceae; genus Nonomuraea; species Nonomuraea sp. NPDC052116. The sequence goes on from NZ_JBFAWA010000041.1 coordinate 93,144, forward strand.
AGGAGGTCGGGCGCGCGCTGGCTGAGCTGTGACTCAGGCTCGCGGCTGCGTGGGATGCGAACGCGGCCGGATCGGCACCACCAGCGGCGTCCCCGCCACCGGGTCCTCGATGACCTTGGCGTCCAGCTCGAACACCTCGCCCAGCAGGTCCTCGGTCAGCACCTCGTGCGGGGTGCCCGCGGCGACCACCCGCCCGGCGCGCATGGCCACCAGCCGGTCGGCGTAACGGGCGGCCAGGTTGAGGTCGTGCAGGACCATGACGACCGTGCGGCCCGCCTCCTGGTGCAGGTGCCGTACGAGCTCCAGCACCTCCACCTGGTGCGCCAGGTCCAGGAACGTGGTCGGCTCGTCGAGCAGCAGCAGGTCCGTGCCCTGGGCCAGGGCCATGGAGATCCACGCCCGCTGCCGCTGCCCGCCCGACAGCTCGTCCAGCGGCCGTTCCGCCAGGTCGGCCAGGCCCGTCATGTCCAGGGCGGCCGCGACGGCGCCCTCGTCGTCCGAGGACCACTGCCGGTACCACGTCTGGTGCGGATGCCTGCCCCTGGCCACCAGGTCGGCCACGGTCAGCCCTTCCGGGGCGCTCGGCGCCTGGGGGAGCACGCCGAGGATCTTGGCCACCTCGCGGGTGGGGATCTTGTCGATGCGCTTGCCGTCCAGCAGCACCTCGCCGCCCTGTGGCTTGAGCAGGCGGCCGAGCGCGCGCAGCAGCGTCGACTTGCCGCAGCCGTTCGGACCGATGATCGTGGTCACCGTGCCCGCCTCGATGCCGAGGTCGAGCCCGTCGACGACCAGGCGTTCGCCGTATCCGAGCTTGACGCCGGCGGCCTGCAGCCTCATTTGCGTGACCTCCAGATCAGGTGGATCAGGTAAGGGGCGCCCAGCACGGCCGTGACGATGCCGACCGGCAGCTCCAGCGGGGAGAACGCGGTTCTGGCGATCAGGTCGGCGGCGGTGGTGAGCACGGCGCCCACGACCGCCGAGCACAGCAGTGGCGGCTGGGCGGAGCGGGTGAGCCTGAGCGCGATCTGCGGCGAGGCCAGGGCCACGAACGCGATCGGGCCGGCGGAGGCGGTGGCCACGGCGGCCAGCAGCACGGCCGCCAGGATCATCAGGGCGCGGGACACGTTGGTGCGGACGCCGAGCGCGGTCACCGTGTCGTCGCCGAAGCGCAGCGCGTCGAGGGAGCGGGTGCCGAGCAGGGTCAGCGGCACCAGCACCGCCAGGGCCAGCGCGGTGGGCAGCACGTGCTCCCAGCCGCGGCCGTTGAGCGAGCCGCTGATCCAGACCATGGCGCGGCCGGTGTCGTTGACGTCGCCGACGGTCAGGAGCCAGAACTTGATGTTCGTGAACACGGCGGCCACGCCGATGCCGACCAGGACCAGCCGGTAGCCGTCCAGACCGCGCCGCCACGCCAGCCCGTACACGACGGCCGCGCCGACCAGGCCGCCGAGCAGGGCCAGCGCGGGGATGCCGGCGGTGGCCAGCAGGCCGCTGGCGCCGCCGTACGCGCTGCCGCTGGCCACGACGCCGGCCACGACCGTGACCGAGGCGCCGGTGGTGACGCCGAGGATCTCGGGGCTGGCGAGCGGGTTGCGCGCGATGGACTGGATGATCGCGCCGGACAGCGCGAGCGCCGCGCCGACGAGGGCGCCGGTGAGGGCGCGCGGCAGGCGCAGCTCCATGATGACGAAGTGGGCGGCGCTGTTGACGTCGAACGTGCCGGAGATCACCTCCGGCAGCGTCATCCGGATCTCGCCGATGCGCATGTTCATGGCCATGAGCAGGACGATCAGGACCAGGCCGAGCAGGGAGACGGCGACGCCGCGCAGCCGTACCCGCCAGGACACGGCGCCGACGCGGAGGGAAAGAGCGGTCATCACAGTCGCACTGGCTTCCTGCGCCTGACGAGCGCGACGAAGAACGGCGCGCCGAGCAGCGCGAGCACCACGCCCACCTCCAGCTCTCCCGGCGGGGCCACCACGCGGCCGATCACGTCGGCGAGCAGCAGCAGCGCCGCGCCGATCAGCCCCGAGAACGGCAGCAGCCACCGGTGGTCGGTGCCCGACAGCGGGCGGGCGAGATGGGGCACGATCAGGCCCACGAACGCCAGCGAGCCGCAGGCCGCGACGGCCGCGCCCGACAGCAGGGTGACCGCGGCGACGCCGACGGTGCGGGTCGTGGCGATGTTCTGGCCGAGGCTCCTGGCCACGTCCTCGCCGAGGGAGAGCGCGTTCAGGCCCGGCGCGTTGACCATCGCGAGCACCAGGCCCACGAGGATGAACGGCAGCACCTGCCAGACCACGTCCGAGCCCCTGGACGCGATCGAGCCGGCCTGCCAGAAGCGGAAGACGTCCATCGCCTGCTCGTCGAGCAGCACGATGGCCGAGGTCAGCGCGTACAGCAGGGCGCTCACGGCGGTGCCCGCCAGCGCCAGCGTGACCGGGGTCGGGCCGCCCCTGCCGCCCACCATGCCCAGCGCGAACACCCCGACGCTGGCGACCAGGGCGCCCGCCAGGCCGAACCAGATGTAGGCGAGCAGGCTGGAGGCGCCGAGCAGGATGATCGAGGACACCATCGCGAACGCCGCTCCCTGCGTGACGCCGAGCAGCCCCGGGTCGGCGAGCGGGTTGCGGGTGTGACCCTGCATGAGCGCGCCCGCCACGCCGAGCGCGATCCCGGCGAGGACGCCCAAGGCGGTCCTGGGGAGGCGCAGCGAGCGGATGACGATGTCGTTCTCGGTCCCGGTGGGGGCCGTGAGGGCGTGCCAGGCGTCGGCGAGCGGCACGGACTTGGAGCCGACCGTGATGCTCAGCACGATCGCGACCAGCACGGCGGCCAGCAGCGCGAGGAGAACGGTGAGCCGCCTGTGCCGGATGCCATGGAGGCGCGGGGCCACAGCGGTCGCACTCACCCACGTCCTCCTCAACATTTGCCCGATCACGGTGAAGTATGCCAGCTTAGGCAGGGCTAACCTAATTTAGGGTTACCTTACTTTGGGATTCGGGAAAGGGATCTTATGAGACCGTTGCGCATGCTGGTCGGGGCTCTCCTTGTGGCGGGGCTCGCGGCCTGTGGCTCCTCCGGCGCTTCCGGGGGGAGCGCGGCGGCTCCCGCCTCCGGTGCCCCGTTCAGGACCGTCAAACACGCGATGGGCGAGACCGTGATCCCGGCCCAGCCGAAGCGGGTGGTGGCGCTCGACCAGAGCTTCGTCGACGCGGTGCTCACGCTGGAGACGCCGGTGGTGGGGTATACCACGTACCGGTCGCTCGACGACAAGCTGCCCGCCTACCTGGGGGCCGTCGCCGAGCAGTACGGCAAGGAGGCCACCCCGGTCGGCTCGCTGGAGCAGCCGAGCCTGGAGAAGATCATGGCGCTGAAGCCCGACCTGATCGTCTCGGCGAAGGTCCGGCACGAGGCCCTGTACGACAAGCTGTCCAAGATCGCGCCAACCGTCTTCAGCGAGACCACCGGGGCCATCTGGAAGGAGAACATCCGGCTCATGGGACAGGCCCTGGGCAAGGAGCAGCTCGCCGACACCAGGATCAAGGAGTATGAGGGACGAGCGGCCAAGATCGGCGCGGCCGTCAAGGCGAAGGACGGCGAGCTGCCGACGATCTCGATCGTGCGGTTCGCCGGCGAGCCGACAGTCAGGCTTTATGTTGAGAAGTCCTATTCCGGGCTGGTGTTGAAGGATGTCGGGTTCCCGCGGCCCGAGGGGCAGCCGACCGAGCAGGACGCCATCGCGGTGGACATCAGCCAGGAGCGGATCGCGGACCTGGACGCCGACCACATCTTCGTCTCGACGTATCAGGATCCGTCGGCGGAGGGGCCCAAAGAGAAGTTCGTGAACAACCCGCTCTGGGGCAAGCTCAAGGGCGAGAAGCACGATGTCGCTGACCTGACCTGGATGACCGCGGTGGGCATCCAGGGGGCGCACGCGATCCTGGACGACGTGGCCAAGCTCTTCGAGGTGGACCCGGCCAAGGCCTGAGCCCGCTCAGTCCGGCAGGAACGCGCGGAGCTCGTCCAGGTGGGGTTCGACGTCCAGGCCCTGGTCGGCCAGCCACCCCGGGTTGCCGTAGGTGCCCCGGTAGCGGTCGCCGCTGTCGCAGACCAGGGTGACGATGCTGCCCTGCTCGCCCGCCGAGCGCATCTCCTGGATGAGGTCCACGCAGGCCGCCATGTTCGTGCCCGTGGAGCCGCCGACATCCAGGCCCGTGACCTCGCGCGTCCAGTGCATGGCGGCGATCGAGCGGGCGTCGGGGACGGCGATCATGCGGTCGATGACGGACGGCTGGAACGAGGGCTCCACGCGCGGGCGGCCGATGCCCTCGACGCGGGAGCCCCGTGTGGTGACCGAGGCGTCGCCGGAGACCCAGCTCGGGTAGAAGGCCGAGCCCTCCGGGTCGACGACGGCCAGGCGGGTGGGGTGGCGGCGGTAGCGGATGTAGCGGCCGATGGTCGACGACGTGCCGCCGGTGCCGGCGCCCACCACGATCCAGGAGGGCTCCGGGTGGGGCTCCATGGACATCTGGGAATAGATGGACTCGGCGATGTTATTGTTCCCGCGCCAGTCGGTCGCCCGCTCCGCGTAGGTGAACTGGTCCATGAAATGGCCGCCGGTCTCGGCGGCCAGACGGTGAGATTCGTCATAGATCGCGCGAGGGTCGGTCACAAGGTGACACTTCCCGCCGTAGAACTCGATGAGGTGACACTTCTCCGGCGACGTGGACGCCGGCATGACCGCGATGAACGGCAGGCCCAGCAGCCGGGCGAAGTACGCCTCACTGACGGCCGTGGATCCGCTCGACGCCTCCACGATCGTCGTGGCGGGCCCGATCCAGCCGTTCGCCAGGCCGTACAGGAACAAGGATCGAGCAAGTCGATGTTTGAGTGAACCCGTTGGGTGTACCGACTCGTCTTTCAAGTAGAGGTTTACACCCCAGTGCGAGGGAAGCGGAAAGACGTGCAGATGTGTGTCGCAGCTACGGTTGGCATCGGCCTCGACCTTGCGTATGGCGTCTGTCACCCAGTGGCGCGAAGCAAGGTCGTGACGGTCCACAAAACTCATGCCCATACGCTATCCCATGTGACTCTTGCCACTATTACTGCAAAATTGGGTGGGTAGTGTTATGATACTGAGACTTGTCCGGCCGTGGACGTGACGACACACGCCGCGAGCAGATGGACGGAAACCCCCTCTGACCAAGGCGGAACCTCTAACGCGTCCCTTACCTGGGACTTGCCATGATGGAAACCGCCCGCAGGCGGCTTGTGCCGAAACGGGGGATAGCGCAAGGGGGAATGAATTGATCACTATGACCGATGAGCAGCGTCAGGACTGGTTCGAGCGCGATGTCGTGCCCGTGACGTCGCAGCTGTTCGCCTCCGCCATGCGCCTCACCCGTAACGCCGCTGACGCGGAGGACCTGGTGCAGGAGACGGTGGCCAAGGCGTACACCTCCTACCACCAGTTCCGGGAGGGCACCAACCTCAAGGCGTGGCTGCACCGGATCCTCACCAACAACTTCATCAACGACTACCGCAAGAAGCAGCGTTCGCCCAAGTTGTCGGCCGCCGAGGACATCGAGGACTGGCAGCTGCACGCCGCCGAGTCGCACAGCTCGACGGGCCTGCGCTCGGCCGAGACCGAGGCGCTCGACCGGCTGCCCGACAACGTCGTGATGAACGCCCTGCGTTCGCTGCCCGAGGACTTCCGCGTGGCCGTCTACCTGGCCGACGTGGAGGGGTTCGCGTACAAGGAGATCGCCGACCGCATGGGCACGCCCATCGGCACGGTCATGTCCCGCCTCCACCGGGGCCGCCGCCAGCTGCGCGGCATGCTCGAGGAGTACGCCCGCGAGGAAGGCGCCGTACGGCTCCCCGCCCAGCGCGCCGCGTGAAGACCCCTACGACCCCATCATGAAATGAAGGCGGACGCGTAACACGCCGCCTTCATTGCGCAGCTGCACGAGATCGCAGAGCTGCCGGCTGATCCAGAGCCCGTATCCCCGAGGGGATTCGGGCTCAGGTGGTATGTAGCCGGGTAACGGGTCGTCCAGGGCGCCGCCCGGGTCGGCGACCTCGCAGACCAGCTCCCCGTCGCTCACCCACATCGTGATCATGCCGTGCCCGGCGCCGTGCTCGATGCTGTTCGCGGCGATCTCGGACACGCTGATCACGAGCGAGGTGATCAGGTTGCGGTCCATGCCGGCCGCTCTGGCGTAGTCGCCCACGCTCTGGCGCAGCCGCTTCAGCTCCCGGGCCGTGAAGGGGATGCTCTCGGCGCCGTCGGCCGGTGCGGGCAGGGGCGCGCGGTCGCCGTTCAGGACCAGCTCGTGGGGCTCGACGAAGCGGGTGCTGGCCGCCTCGCCGTCCGCGCCCAGCAGGAACGGGTGGCTGACCGGGCCGAAGTCGAGCGCGGTCCTGGGGGCGTGGCGCACGTCGTACAGGCACAGCATGATCGCCGCCGCCGGGCGGAGCGCGGCGTTGACCACCGACTCGTAGCGGATCAGCTCCCGGATGTCGCGCTCGCTCCTGCCCTCCCAGTCGGGCTCGCCGATGACGAGGGTGCGGCGGTCACGGGTGTACTCGTGATAGGCGGCCAGGGTGCGGTACGGGTGGCCGTACCAGCCGGTCGAGACCCGGCTGTCGATGCGCCCGGCGTCGCGGCCGAGGGCGTCGTGCAGCAGGGCGAGCTTGTCCGCGCACGTGATCACCAGCACGTGCCTGCCCTCGTCGAGGGCGGAACGCACGCGCGGGGTGGCGAGCCTCACGAAGGTCTCGTCCGAGTCGTGCGGCACCGCGATGTGCCGTAGCGACTCGCCGTCCGAAGGTGCCCGGTCAGGGCGCACGGGCGAAACGTAGCAAGCGCTAGAGGTGCTGCGCAACGGCTATCAGCGCCACCGCCCCGAGCGCGCAGGCCACACCGGCCACCTGGATGGCCCGCAGCCGCTCTCCCAGCACCTGTCTGGCCAGCAGCAGGGTGCTCGCGGGGTACAGCGACACCAGCACGGCGACCAGGCTGAGCAGGCCGTCCTGCTGGGCCAGCAGGTAGAGGACATTGGCCGCCATGTCGAGCACGCCCGCCGCCACGATGATGTGCAGGGAGCCCGGGCCGGGCCTGAGCGCGCGCCGCGTGACCAGGGCCAGCAGCGCCACTGTCGTGATCGACGACACTCTGGCGCCGACCAGCGGCCACAGCCCGGCATCGTCCGGCGCCATGGCCAGCAGGATGAAGAACCCGCCGAACCCGGCCCCGGCCGCCAGCGCGGTCAGCACCGAGGCCAGGGAGCCCTGCCGGTCCGTGGACCTGTCCTGGCTGACCAGCAGCACCGAGCAGAGCGCCAGCGCGATGCCCACCAGCGCCCAGAACGCCGGCCGCTCGCCCGTCGCCAGCCCGAACACCACCGGCAACGCCGCCGAGGTGACCGCGGTCGTCGGGGCGACCACCGACATGACGCCCGTGGCCAGCGCCCGGTAGAACAGCACCAGCCCGGCCGCGCCCGCCAGGCCCGCCGCCAGGCCCCACGACAGGGCGGCGGCGCCGGCCGTGCCGGGCAGCACCGGCAGCAGGGCGAGGATCAGCACCAGGCCCGCGATCTGCGACAGCACGACGACCGACAGCACCTGGGATCGGCGGGTGGCCAGGCCGCCGAAGAAGTCGGCCGTGCCGTACACCACCGCGCAGGCGGTCGCCAGGATCACCGTCACCGGTATTCCCCCCTTGGTTCAACAGGTTGCACTGTCAGTACAACACATAGAGTACATTCCATTGCAAATCGGATTCACTAGACTGCACTGCGTGGAAGATCCCGACCTGATCAACCAGGCCATCGCCAGCAACGTCCGGGCCCAGCGGGCGCACCGGGGGCTGACGCTCGACGCCCTCGCCGCCAGGTCGGGGGTGAGCAGGGGCATGCTGGTCCAGGTGGAGCAGGGCAGGACGAACCCGAGCGTCTCCACCCTCACCCGGATCGCCTCCGCCCTGGGCGTCACCGTGGCCCGGCTCGTCGAGGTCGCCGACGTGCCGACGGTGCGGATCGTGAGCAAGGCCGACGTGGTCACGTTCGACCAGGGGGACGTGCGGGCGCGGCTGCTGGTTGGCGCCGACGTGCCGATGATCCTGGAGCTGTGGGACTGGCGGATGCCGCCCGGCGAGCACCACGACGGCGACGCCCACCCGCCGGGCACCCGCGAGATGCTGACCGTCCTCGACGGGGAGCTGACACTCACCGTGTACGGCAAGAGCCACGTGATCGGCAAGGACGACGCGGTGCTGTTCACGGCCGACCGGCCCCACCGCTATGCCAACCGGGGCACCGAGGACCTCAGGTTCGTGATGGTCGTCGCGGAGCCACGCGACACCCAGGATCAATAACCGCTGCTTCTCCTTCCGGGACGGCATGGAAAACCTTGGTAACAGCCAGTAATGTTTGCGATCGGTGAGGCTTACGTGACAGGAGGCGTGCGATGGCGGTGCCCTGTGACGCGCGCCCGGTGACCGGGCCGTGGCCTCCCGCCGGCCGGGTCCGATGACCGGCCTCCCCACGGCCGGACGGGACCCTCGGAGCAGACCACCGGCTTCACCCAGCGGTCGTTGACGAGTACCTCATGCTTTGGACGGCTGATGTCCGTTGTTGGGTACATCCCTGGTGTGGCGGAATGTGGGCAGGGGGTGGCGTGTGAGTGAGGCCCTCGCGGCGACGGAGAAGCTCCAGTCGGAGCTTCGCGCTCTGGGCGTCACCAGCGCGTACGAGGTAGGGGACGGAGCGACTATCTCGGTATGGATAGGCCTGGTCGTTCGGTATAGAGATGGTTTTTACCGTTGGCAGGAAGGACCGGTGAAACGTCGGCATCTGGGTACGGATCCGGTCGGATGTGCCATGCGCGTGGCGCGCCGCTACAAGGAACTGCAGGCCGATATCCCACTCTGGTGGGACGACCTGGCCAGGGAATTGCGGGGGAAACCGGTCCAGGACTATCCATAAGCCCCCGCGCGCGGCGCTTCGGGGGGAACCATGCGTGTATGGGCTTTGCCGCTGGCCCTGCTCGCTCTGGCGGTCTGCGCCACCTGCTCGGTGGCGAACCGCCATCAGACCGAGGCGCCGATCGTGCCGTACAAGGCAGCCGTCGTCGATCCGGCGGTACTCGCCAAGCGGCTGGTGTCGATGCAGTACGGGTCCGGCTGGCCGCGCAGCCGCAAGTTCGACTGCGCGAAGCTCAAGTGTGTGGCCCTGACCTTCGACGACGGGCCCGGCGAGTACACCGGGCGGCTGCTCGACATGCTGCGCAAGCGTGACGTCAAGGCCACGTTCTTCGTCATCGGGCAGATGGTGGCGGCCGACAAGGGCGGCCGGCTCGTCCGGCGCATCGTCGAGGACGGCCACGAGCTCGGCAACCACTCCTGGAGCCACCCCGCGCTCGCCGGGCTGTCGCACGACGACGTGCGGCGGCAGCTCCGGCACACCAACGACCTCGTGTTCAAGCTGACCGGGGTGCGGATGCACCTCATGCGGCCGCCGTACGGGTCGACCAACGCCGCCGTCGCCGCGGAGGCGCGCGACGAGGGGCTGGCGGAGATCCTCTGGAGCGTGGACACCCTCGACTGGCTGCACCGGGTCCCCGCGGCCGTGGCCCGGCGGGCCGGTGAGGCCAAGTCCGGATCGATCGTCCTCATGCACGACATCCACCGCACGACGGTGGAGGCCGTGCCCGCCATACTCGACATCCTTGACCGGAAGGGCTTCACGTTCGTCACGGTTTCGGAGCTCTACGGCAGGACGCCGTCGCCGGGCCGGACGTACACCGAGCGGTGACCCGAGGTGTCGGTGCGGCGTGGCACCCTTGGGAGCATGGGTTTCAGCGGCTTCCCTGATGAGGCTTTCCTGTTCTACGAGGGGCTCGAGGCGGACAACTCGAAGACCTACTTCACGCGGCACAAGCACCTCTACGAGGAGGCGGTGCGGGAGCCGATGCTCGCGCTCACGGACGAGCTGGCCGCCGAGTTCGGGGCGGCGCAGCTCTTCCGGCCCTACCGTGATGTGCGCTTCTCCAAGGACAAATCGCCGTACAAGACCCATCAGGGCGCGTTCGTGGACCTCCAGCCGGGGATCGGGCTCTACGTGGAGCTGAGCGCGGCCGGGATCTACACGGCCGGGGGCTTCTACACCCAGGCGTCCGACCAGGTGGCCCGCTTCCGGGCCGCGGTGGACGAGGACCTGGCCGGCAAGCCCCTGGAGTCGATGACGGGGGAGCTGGTGTCCGCCGGTTACGAGCTGGGCGGGGAGCGCCTCAAGACCAAGCCGCGGGGCTTCTCGGAGGACCATCCGCGGATCGAGCTGCTGCGGCACAAGTCGCTCTACGCGGGGGTGCGCTGGGAGCCGGAGCCGTGGGTGCACACGGCGGAGGTGCGCGAGCGCGTGTCTCGTACGTGGCGCGCGTACGGTCCGCTGGTCGACTGGCTCTGCACCCACGTCCGCGGCAGCGAACTCCCCCGCCGCTAACCCTTCCGCCCCCGGCCCGCCCACCCCGCCGGGTGCCGGGTCGGCGGGGTGTTGTGCGGTGGTGTTCGGCGCTATGCGGTCGGCACTCGGGCCGTCGCGTGGCGAGTGGCGTGCACCTTGGCCCGGGGGCGGCGGGGTGTGGGCCCCGGAGCCATGCGGTTAGCGGGGGGCGGTGGTGGTGATCTGGTCGCCCTTGAGGATGCGGTCGACGGTTTGGCCGGCCGCGGAGGTGGCGGCGGTGGTGCCGGCCGCAACGACGATGGCCAGCGTGGGGGCCGCCAAGCTGCGGATGCTGCGGAGGTTGCGGACCCGGGCCCACGGTTCCCCGGCCAGGTGCATGAGGCGCCACTCCCAGTACAGCCCCAGCCCGACGCAGACCATGGTCACCTGACCCACCACGATTCCCACCACCTGCACCTTGTCGAAGGCCCCGATGTCCGGCTCCACCAAGGTGGACAGGTAGCCGGACAGCTCCGTGAGCAGGGCCGCGGCGATCAGGTGGAGGGCCTTGGTCATCGGCTGGGTGCCGCGCAGGCGCGGGTAGAAGTAGCCGAACAGGAAGCCGAAGGCCGGCAGCGTGATCAGGTAGCGCGCGTCGAAGATGAAGCTGGTCAGGTCGGCCCCGTCCGGCCACCCGTACACGATCGCGAAAGGCAGGCTCAGCAGCAGGCTCACGGCGAAGGCGTGCACGCCGTTGTGCCAGGGCGTGCAGCCGGCGGCCGTGGCGAAGGCGGTCTCCGGGTGTCGGCCGTGCTGCCGCAGCGCCTCCTCCAGGGCGTCCCGCCGCTCGTCGAAGTCCGTCATCGACATCTCGCCCGAGCCGATGCTGCCGCGTCCGACGCGGTACAGCTCCTGCTCGGCCACCAGCAGCAGCCGCTTGTGCAGGGCGGCCCTGACGAGCCGGCGGTGCTCCTCCTGCGAGGCGGGCTCGGCGAGTACGGGGCGCGGCCCGGAGAGCAGCCAGCGCGCGCTCGCCCAGGCGACGATCGAGGTGATCGCCAGCAGCGGCAGCGGCACGTCGATGTCCGCCAGGGTCGTGCTGCCGCCGGGCGTGATGTACAGCACCATCAGTACGGCGATCATGGTCGACTCGGCGACCGGGTTGTCGATCGCGGAGAGCTCGTCGCCGAGCCGCCGCAGCCGCAGCACCAGCATCAGGAACCCCAGCAGCAGCAGTCCGAGCACCCCGCGCACGAGCGGGGTGAGCACCAGGCTGCCGATCCGGGGCTCGGGTTGCGACACCGCCAGGCTCCACGACCCCGAGTCCAGCCATTCGGTCGGCCAGCCCTGGACCAGCAGGCTCACGATCACCGCGCCGGCCACCGCGCCGCGCGTCCACTGCTTGGTGGCCACGGCGAGGGCGGCGACCGGGATCATCGCCCAGCCCAGCGCCAGCACCAACCGGACGCTGTCCGGCGGGTACACCCCGGTCAGCAGCGCCCGCAGCCACAGCGCCAGCGCGAGCAGCCCGATCGCGGCCTCGGCCGACAGCACGGCCAGCCGTACGATCACCGGCCTGACCCCCAGGTCCACGCTGAACGCCACGGCGGAGCCGGCCGCGGCCACGGCCGCCACCGCCCCTCCGGCCAGCAGCGTCTGCCCCGGCAGCTGCCCGTGCAGCCACGACCAGGCCAGCATGCCGAGCCCGACCACCACGCCCAGCCCGGTCACGACCAGCAGGTCGCGCGTGTTCCACGGCGGGCTGGTGGGCAGCACCCGTCCCGCGTGCCGCAGCGCGAACGCGGGCACCGCGACGAAGAGGATCACGTACGCGACCGCCGACCAGTCCTCGGCGAACAGCGGGATCAGCAGCGTGGGCGCCGCCAGGACGAGCCCGACGAACAGCTCCCTGTTGGCCAGCCGCGCCCACCACCCGCGCCCGAGCGAGCGCAGCAGGAAGGCGACGAGAGCGATCGCGGTGAGCACGCCGAGCGCGGTGGCCCACGAGAAGTCGTCCTCCACGACCGTGTCGGCGAACCCGAACGAGTCCGGCGCCAGCGTCATGCTCACCGGGTACGCCCCGATGGTGAACTCCAGCCGCTCCTCCTGCTCCCGCTCCGGCGTGATCCCCGCCAGCCGCAGCACCGTCCACTCACCGGGCAGCACGGCGATCGAGCGCGAGGTGACGATCAGCGGGACCGCGCTGGGCGCGGTGAAGTCGAGCTTCAGCAGCTCGTCCGCCTTGACCTGCCGCAGCAACGTCACGGCGAACCTGGCCGTGGTCCCCGTGGAATCGGAGGTCAGGATCGGCGCCAGGCGCGTCGTGGGCGCCAGCCCGGGCCCGCCCACCTTGATCGCGCCGAACGCGGCGTCGGTGACCTGCTGAAGTGTGCCCGGGAACCCGCTGCCCTGACGCAGCGCCTCCGTGAGCGGGTCCTTGGGCGCCATCTGGAGCCGGTGGACGACGGTCACCTTGACCTGCCGCTGGCGGGGATCGATCCGCCCCTTGGGCACCGGGTCCAGGTCGCGCTCAGCCGCCCTGGTGAGCGTCACCTCGGTGATGGCCTTGCGGGCCCAGCCCACCAGAGGGTCGGCGCGGGCGGCGGCCGCCACCCACGGGTTGGGCACCGCCGTGCTCTTGGGCAGCACGGGGGCCGCCACCGGTCTGGCTACGACGGTGCACCAAACGATCGCCCCCAACGACACCAGAGCCAGCCCGAACGCAGTTGCCATCCGGAGCGTTCCCACAAATTGGATGATTCTCCGGAATGGCAAAATGTTCTATGTCACGGGGTCACGGTGTGATTACAGCTTTTCACCATGACCCCTTTTCTTGACCCGCTGGCTCATTCATCGCCCATGGCGAAGCCCGAAGCCTTACCGGCTGGGCTTACACCGAAAAAAGCGACGGAAAAGCTCAGGCGCGCTTGGCGCGGGCCGCGGCGCGACCGCGCGTGGCGGCGTCGAGCACGACCTTGCGAATGCGCACGTGCTCCGGAGTGATCTCCACGCACTCGTCCTCGCGGATGAACTCCAGCGCCTGCTCCAGCGAGAGGACGCGCGGCGGGATCACCTTCTCCGTCTCCTCGCTGGTGGAGGAGCGCATGTTGGTGAGCTTCTTCTCCTTGGTGATGTTCACGTCCATGTCGTCGGACCGGGAGTTCTCGCCGACGATCATGCCTTCGTAGACCTCGGTCGTCGGCGAGACGAACAGCGTGCCGCGCTCCTGCAGGTTGAGCATCGCGAACGCGGTCACCGGGCCGGACCTGTCGGCCACCAGAGAGCCGTTGTTGCGGGTGCGCAGCTCGCCGAACCAGGGCTCGTACGAGTCGAACACGTGGTGCACCAGGCCGGTGCCGCGCGTCTCGGTGAGGAACTCGGTGCGGAAGCCGATCAGGCCGCGCGCCGGGACCACGAACTCCATCCGGATCCAGCCGGTGCCGTGGTTGGTCATGTGCTCCATGCGGCCCTTGCGCACGGCCAGGAGCTGGGTGACCGCGCCGAGGTATTCCTCGGGGCAGTCGACCGTCAGGCGCTCGACCGGCTCGTGCACCTTGCCGTCGATGGTCTTGGTGACGACCTGCGGCTTGCCGACGGTCAGCTCGTAGCCCTCGCGGCGCATCTGCTCGACCAGGATGGCCAGCGCCAGCTCGCCGCGGCCCTGCACCTCCCAGGCGTCGGGCCGGTCGGTGGGCAGCACGCGCAGCGACACGTTGCCGACCAGCTCCTTTTCGAGGCGGTCCTTCACCATGCGGGCGGTGACCTTGGCCCCCTTGACCTTGCCGACCAGGGGCGAGGTGTTGGTGCCGATGGTCATCGAGATGGCCGGCTCGTCCACCGTGATCAGCGGCAGCGGGCGCGGGTCCTCGGGGTCGGCCAGCGTCTCACCGATCATGATGTCGGGGATGCCGGCGATGGCGATGATGTCACCGGGGCCCGCCTCCTCAGCCGGCTTGCGCTCCAGGGCCTCGGTCATGAGCAGCTCGGTGATCTTGACGCGCTGGATCGTGCCGTCGGTGCGGCACCAGGCCACCTGCTGGCCCTTGCGCATGACGCCCTGGTGGATGCGGCACAGCGCGATGCGGCCGAGGTAGGAGGAGGCGTCGAGGTTGGTGACGTGGGCCTGGAGCGGCGCGCTCGGGTCGTACGTCGGCGCGGGGATGGTCGACTTGATGATGTCGAACAGCGGCTCGAGGTCCGTCGAGTCGGGCATGCCGCCGTCTTCGGGGCGCTCCATGGAGGCCCGGCCGGCCTTGGCGGAGGCGTAGACGATCGGGAAGTCGATCTGCTCCTCCGTGGCGTCGAGGTCCATGAACAGCTCGTAGACCTCGTCCACGACGTCCTTGATGCGGGCGTCGGGGCGGTCGACCTTGTTGATGCACAGGATGACCGGCATCTTCGCGGCCAGCGCCTTGCGCAGCACGAAGCGGGTCTGCGGCAGCGGCCCCTCGGAGGCGTCGACCAGCAGCACCACGCCGTCGACCATCGACAGGCCGCGCTCGACCTCGCCGCCGAAGTCGGCGTGGCCGGGAGTGTCGATGATGTTGATGGTCATGCCGCCGTGCTTGACCGCGGTGTTCTTCGCGAGAATGGTGATGCCCTTCTCGCGCTCGAGGTCGTTGGAGTCCATGACGCGGTCGTCGACGTCCTGGTTGGCGCGGAAGGCCCCGGACTGCCAGAGCATGGCATCCACAAGCGTGGTCTTGCCATGGTCGACGTGCGCGATGATCGCGATGTTCCGCAGGTCGTCGCGGCTGTTCAAAGGCATGATGACGTCTCGCTCTGTGTCGTGGGGGCGGCCGCGCGAAGTCGCGGCCTTATAAGTCTAGTTGATCCCCTCTGATGACAGGCGCGACTGAGGAGAGGGGCGGTTGTGGATATGGGGTCCCCTGAAAGCGGGCGCGACGCGAGGGGGACGGGTGTGGATACGGGAGTCCCCCAGGTGGCAGGCGTGACGCGAGGGATTCCCGATGTCAAGCGCGATCCTCGATGTCAAGCTGACGTTAAGCCCGACGTACATAGCCGGTTGCACAATTGTGCGCATGGCAAGCCGGGCCGCCGTCCTTAGATTATCGGCATGACCTGGACAGAGCTGGTTATGGCCGCCGCGCCGACCCAGGGGGACCAACCGGCGGTCAGCGAAGTCAGGACCGGCGAGGTGCTGTCGTACTCCGCTTTCACCAGGCGTGTCACCCGCGCCGCGGCGGGTCTGCAGCGCCAGGGCCTGCGTTTCGGTGACGAGGTGATCGTCGACGTCCCGCTCGGCACGTCGTTGCCCCTGGCGGTCCACTCCGTGGCCTGGGCGGGCGGGGTGGCGGTGCTCGCGGCCTCGGGGACGGCGCGCTTCATGATCACCCAACGCCGCTACGACCCCGCCGCGGTGAAGGTCGACCAGGTCTTCTCCTTCCAGTCCGTGCCGGGGGCGAAGCCGTTCACCGCGCTCATCGGCGACCGCGCCCTCGAGTACGGCCCGCTGGCGGGGCCGGCGCTCACCGTCGACGGCGGGCGGGTGTTCGATCACCACACGCTGGCGAGCGACCTGCGCAGGCTGGCCGGCCGGCTGGTGATCGGCAAGGAGGACGTGGTGATCAGCGCGGTGAGCGAGCCGTTCCGGGGGCTGCGGGTGATCGATCTGGCGATGACGGTGGGGGCGCACGTCGTCATCGCCCACGAGCCGAGCCTGGTGGGCTGCCGCGTGCTGGCCCAGGAGCGCCGGGCCACCATGGTCGTCGCGCCGTACGACCTGGCCAGACGGCTGCTCGGCGACCCCGTCCTGCGTGTCGTCGACGAAAGGGCGATCGTGAGCTCGCTTGGGCTGTGAAAAGTGCGACACTGTGGGAGAGTGTGATCCTTCAGCGACGCAGGGTGACCACATGCCAGAGCCCCCCAGGCACAATCTTCCGGCGGAGCCCAACCGGTTCGTTGGTCGCGAGCGCGATCTCGACGAATTGCGCGGGCTGTTCCGCGAGACGCGCGTGGTCACGTTGTGCGGGGTGGGCGGCATCGGCAAGACCCGCCTGGCCCTGCGGGTCGCGGCCGGACTGGTGCCGGCGTACCCCGACGGCGTCTGGCTGGTCGAGCTGGCCAGGCTGCGCCGCCCCGAGCTGGTCGACCAGGAGATCGGCCGGGTGCTCGGCGTGCGGGAGGAGGCGGGCCGCCCGGTGTTCGGCACCGTCCTCGACCGGCTGCGCGACCTGCACTGCCTGCTGCTGCTCGACAACTGCGAGCATCTCATCGACAGGTGCGCCGAGGTCGCCGCGGAGCTGATCGCGGGTTGCCCGCGCCTGAGCGTCCTGGCCACCAGCAGGGAGCCGCTGCGCATCGCCGGCGAGCTGATCTGGCGGGTCCCGCCGCTCGACCTCCCCGACGAGAGCGCTCCCAGGGAAGGCGGCCCCGAGCACGAGCAGGGCGGTCCCGAGGCGGAGTCCGTGCAGCTCTTCCTGGACCGGGCGACGGCCGCCGGCACCAGGCTGGGCCCCGGCAGCCTGGCCGACGTGGTGCGGCTGTGCCGGGCACTCGACGGGCTGCCGCTGGCGCTGGAGCTGGCCGCGGCCCGCACGAGCCTGCTCAGCCCGGGCCAGATCGCCGACCGCATCGACGACCGGTTCTCGCTGCTCACCACCGGCGGCCGCACCGCTCCCGCCAGGCAGCGCACGCTGGTCGCGGCCGTCGAGTGGAGCTACGACCTGCTGTCGGCGAAGGAGCAGGTGCTGCTGCGCAGGCTGTCGGTGTTCGCCGGGGACTTCGACCTCGACCTGGCCGAGCACGTCTGCGCCGAGCGGCCCATCTCGGAGTCGGAGATCGTCGATCTGCTCGGCGGGCTGGTCGACAAGTCCCTCGTGCTGTGCGACGAGAGCCGCAGGCGCTACTGGCTGCTGGAGACCATCAAGCGCTACGCGGTGGGGTGCCTCCAGAAGGCCGGCGAGCGCGAGGTCCTGCGCGAGCGTCACCTGCACGTGGTCTGCGAGCTGCAGGAGCGCCACTTCACCACCGAGATGGTCGAGCCGGGCGTGCCGTGGGCGCGCCGCCTCGAGGCGCTGACCATGAGCAAGCGCCTCGTCGACGACCAGCGGATGGCGCTCGACTGGTCCGTGGAGTCCGGCAACGTGCCGCTGGGCCTGCGCCTCTGCGCAGCCAGCAGCGGGCTGCTGCCGCTCTGCGGAAACCTGACGGAGATCGTCACCTGGATCGAGCGGCTGCTGTCGCTCGACCTGACCGGGGTGCCCGTCGAGCAGATCGCGCAGGCCAGGGGATACCTCGCCTACGGCCTGGAGGCCAGGGACGAGCTGAGCCGCTCCCTGGCGCTGGCCGAGGAGAGCCTGGCCGCGCTCACCACCGACAACACGTTCGCGCGCTGCGTCATCCACAGCCTCATCGTCGTCGTGCTGCTGCGCATGGGCAGGCCCGAGGACGCGGTGCACCACGCGGAGGAGGGCCTGGCGCTGGCCCTGCGGTCGGGAGACGCGTGGAACCAGGCGGCGGGGCTGGCCGGGCTGTCGGCCGTGGCGCTGACCCGCGGGCGGCTGCGCGAGGCGCAGCGGCACGGCGAGGAGGCGCTCGCCCGGGCCCGCGAGCACGGCCACCGGTGGATCATGGCCAGGACCGCCACCCAGCTCGGCTCGGTGGCCGAGTTCCGCGGCGACCTGGTGACCGCCAAGGCCCACTACGAGATGGTCGTCCCGTGGCTGCGCGAGCTGGGCAGCGACCTCGACCTGTCGCGCGCCCTGGCCAGGGTCGGCAGGGTGACGGCGATGCTGCACGAGTTCGCCGCCGCGCGGGAGTGGCTGGCCGCCAGCCTCGCCCTGGGCCGGGAGACCGGGCAACGCCACGGGGTGGCCCTGTGCCTGGTCGGGCTGTCGATGCTGGCGGAGTGCGAGGGTGACCTGGAGGGCGCCGTGCTGGCGGCGGGCGCGGCGGTCAGGCTGCGCGAGTCGATCGGGCAGAAGTCGCCCACGCTCAGGATCGAGGAGCTGCTCGGCCGGGCCCGCACCAAGCTGGGCGACGGCCGCACCACCTCGATCTGGTCGCGGGGCCGGGCCATGAGCCCCGACGACGCCGCCCGCCACGTGCTGGAGGGCGAGCGCATCGCGCAGAAGGCGCCGGTGGCGACCAAGCCGGTCAGACACTCGCTGCTGACGGCCCGCGAGCAGGAGGTCGCGGGCCTGCTCACCAGGGGGCTGTCCAACCGCGCCATCGCGACGGAGCTGGTGATCAGCCCCGCCACGGTCGCCCGGCACATCGCCAACATCATGGAGAAGCTGGGCTACACGTCGCGGGCCCAGATCGCGGTCTGGGCCGCCGAGCACCCGACCGTCGCGCGGTGAACGTGGCGCGCGGTTCTGCATAGGGATCTGCATATTCCGCCCCATGTATGCATGAGGGGCCCTCCCTACCGTGGGCCACATGGATGAGCGCATCGTCATGGTGGACTCGGGCACCGGCCTGAGGCTCACCGAGGAGCAGCTGGACGAGAGGTCTGCAGTCGCGGCCGTCCAGCTGCGGCGCCGAGGTGTGCGCGCGGGTGACGCCGTGCTCATCTGCCTGCCCGTGGGAGCCGACCTGCTGGTGGCGGCCGACGCGGTGATCGCCGCGGGCGGCGTCGCCTGGCCGTTGCCGTGCGATCTCGACGCGTGCGCCTTCAGGGACCGGATCCACGCGAGCGGCGCCCGCGTGATGATCTCCGACCTGCCGAGGGCGCTCGCCGCCGCGGACGAATCACGCGTACGGATCGTGATGAGCGTCGCCGAGCTCGGTGTCCCGCATTCATATCCAACCAGTCGCGAACTCTGCACGGAAAGTGACCCCATCAGCCCCTGAAGCAGGGGAGACTTGGCATCGGATGTGATCCCCCCGCGACCACCTGGGCCCCACATGATCGCGCAAGTTCCGCACAATCTCCCCGCCGAGCCCAACCGCTTCGTCGGTCGCGTCCGCGACGTGGCCGAGCTGGCGGTGCTCGTCCACGAAGAACGCGTGGTCACGCTCAGCGGCGTGGGCGGCATCGGCAAGACCCGGCTCGGCCTGCGCGTGGCGGCGCAGGAGCTGAGACGCTTCCCCGACGGTGTGTGGCTGGTCGAGCTGGCCCGCATCGGCAACCCCGAGCTGATCGTCAACGAGATGGCCGAGGTGCTCGGCGTCCGCGACGAGGTGCCCGGGCGGCTGCTGGACGGCCTGCGCACGCGCCTGCGCACCGCCAGTGCGCTGATCGTGCTGGACAACTGCGAGCACCTGGTCGAGCGCTGCGCCGAGCTGGTGGCCGGCCTGACCGCCGAGTGCCCCGAGCTGCGGTTCCTGCTCACCAGCCGGGAGCCGCTGCGCATCCCGGGCGAGCTGGTCTGGCGGGTGCCGCCGCTGGAGCTGCCCGACGAGCGGCATCCCGAGGCCGAGTCCGTGCTGCTGTTCGTCGAGCGGGCGCTCGCGGCGGGCGCGAGCGGGGTGGCGGGCGTCATGGACGACGTCGTACGCCTGTGCCACGCGCTCGACGGCCTGCCGCTCGCGCTGGAGCTGGCGGCGGCACGTACGAGCCGGTTGAGCCCCGGCCACATCGCCGACCGCCTGGCCGGTCGCGGCGGCGAGCGTCTCGGCCGACTTGCCGCCGGCGATCGCACCGCCCCGGCCAGGCAGCGCACGCTCCTGGCCATCGTCGAGTGGAGCCACGAGCTCCTCCCGCCCAAGGAGCGGGTGCTGCTGCGCCGGCTCTCGGTGTTCGCCGGGCCGTTCGACCTCGACCTGGCCGAGCGGGTCTGCGCCGACGGCGGCATCCTGCGCAGGGCCGAGCTGCCCGGCCTGCTCGCCGGCCTGGCCGGGAAGTCGCTGGTGCGCCACCACGCCCCCGGCCGCTACCGCCTGCTGGAGACCATCAAGCAGTACGCCGCCGAGCGCCTGGCCGAGGCCGGCGAGGCCGCACACCTGCGCGACAGGCACCTGAAGGCGGTCTGCGAGGAGATGGAGCACTGCCACGAGGCCGGCTCGCTCGACCGCAGGATGCCGTGGCAGGAGCGGTTCGCCCACTTCACCAGGGGCCGCGCACTCCTCGACGACTCCAGGAACGCGGTCGACTGGGCGGTGGAGTCGCGGGACCCCGTGCTCGGGCTGCGCCTGGCCCGCGCCGCGATGGCCGTCATGGCCGTCCGGGGCGACCTGGGCGAGAGCGTCGGCTGGCACGAGCGGCTGCTCGCGCTCGACCTGTCCGGGGCCCCTGCCGACCTGGTCGCGGTGGCCAGGTGCGGGCTGGCGTACGGGCTGGAGCTCGCCGACGAGCTGGGCCGGGCGGAAGAGCTGGTTGTGCGGGGGCTGGAGGAGCAGAAGCGGCACCCGTACACCCACTGGCTGGGCATCACGTACGGCGTGGCGCTGACCGTGCTCTTCCGCACCGGGCAGAGCGAGCGGGCGCGGCGTTACGCCGCGGAGCTGGAGGCGGCGGCCGGCGCCCACGACGACCTGTTCAACCTGGTCACGGCCAGGATCGCCCAGCTCAACCTGGCGCTCTTCCACGGCCGGCCGGACGAGGCCCGGCGCTACGGCGAGGAGGCGCTCGCGCTGGCCGCGGAGGCCGGGCACCACTGGTCGCTGGCCAGGGCGCTGACCCACCTGGGTGCGGTGGCCGAGGCCGCGGGCGACCTGGAGACGGTCAGGTCACATCACTCCGCCGCGCTGCCGCTGCTGAAGGACCTGGACAACCGGATCGAGCTGGCCCGCTGCCAGGCCCAGATCGGCCGGGTGGCGGCCGGGCTGCACGACCACGCCGCGGCCAGGGGGCACATAGCCGACAGCCTGGCGCTGAGCAGGCAGACGGGCCAGCGCAGGGGGATCGTCCGCGCGCTCATGGCCGTCTCCGCCCTGGCGCAGGCGCGGGAAGACCTGGAGGGGGCGGTGCTCGCGGCCGCGGCCGCCACCGCGCTGCGCGAGTCCATCGGGCAGGTCGGCGCGTCCGGCCGGATCGAGGATCTGCTGGCGCTGGCCCGCGCGCGGCTCGGGGCGGACCCGGTGGAGCTGCTGTGGGTCAGGGGGACGGCGATGCCGCCGGAGGTGGTGGCCGGGCTGGTGCTCGACGGCGATCCCGGGTCGGCCGTGCCGCCGCCGCGCGTGCTCGACCGAGACGGGCTGAGCGAGCGGGAGCGGGAGATCGCCGCCATGCTGGCCCGCGGCCTGAGCAACCGTGGCGTCGCCGAGGCGCTGGTGGTCAGCCCGGCCACCGTGGCCAGGCACGTCGCCATCATCATGGAGAAACTGGGCTTCGACTCGCGGGCGCGGATCGCGGTCTGGGCGGCCGAACACGGGGTGGACGCGGAGCGAACATAAGCTCGTCCCCATGCCCTACGCGCCTCATTTCCCCGTCATGCTCAGGACCGACGACGGGGTACGCCTCAACGCCGCTCACACCCCCTTCGCACGGCGAGGGAGCGCCGTCGCCTGGACTGAGGAGCGCCGGGAGCGGAGCGACCAGAGCGACGAGGGAAGGCGACGGCTCCCCAGCGACCGAGCCCGCCTCCACGGAGTGGAGGCCATGAACACAGGCATTGTGATGGCGCATGGGTTCACCGGGTCGTGGCGGGATCGTACGGCGCGGCGCATTGTGCACGTGCTGAGTGGGTACGGCGGCGTGGTCGCCTTCGACTTCCGCGGCCACGGGCGCTCCGGTGGTGAGACCACGGTGGGCGACCTGGAGATCCTCGACCTGGACGCCGCCGTCCGGCACGCCCGCGTGGCCGGCTACTCCAAGATCGCGGTCGTGGGCTTCTCCATGGGGGCGGCGGTGGCCGTACGGCACGCGGGCCTGCGCGGCGGCGTGGACGCCGTGGTGGCGGTGAGCGGCCCGGCCCGCTGGTACTACCGCGGCACCAAGCCGATGCGGCAGGTCCACTGGGCCATCGAGCGGCCGTTCGGGCGCCTGGCGGCGAGGGTGGTCAAGCGGACGAGGATCGCCCGCGGCGACTGGAACCCGATCCCGATGCCGCCGCACGAGGCCGCCGCGCTCATCTCGCCGACCCCGCTGCTGATCGTGCACGGCGACCAGGACGCGTTCTTCCCGCTCGATCACGCGCACCAACTCTACGCCGGCGCACGCGAGCCCAAGGAGCTCTGGATCGAGCCCGGCTACGGCCACGCGGAGACCGCCGCGCCCCCCGAACTCATCCGCAGAATCGGCAAGTGGATCTCCTCGAACCTTTTGTGAGTTAAACGCGTCTATCTAGGACGGAAAGAAAGAAACCGCCGGGAGAAAGTCTCTGGGGAAGGAAACCGTCGCCACGGTGTCCGTGGGACATACTTCCGGTAGCGGGATCTGTACCTAGCGTTGCGGGGGCGCGCTGGGTGCACGGTCCCGTGGCACGACGAAGGGCCTCGCGGCATGCCGCGAGGCCCTTCTCGTCAGGGCTAGCCGAGCCGCGCGATCGTCTTGTACTCCAGGTAGCCGCTCAGGCCCTCGGGACCCAGCTCGCGGCCGATGCCGCTGGCCTTGTAGCCGCCGAAGGGCGCGTTGGTCTCCAGCATGAAGCAGTTGACGCCGTACGTGCCGGTGCGAACCTGGCGGGCCACGTCCATGCCGTGCTCGGCGTCGGCCGTCCACACCGAGCCGGCCAGGCCGTAGTCGCTGTCGTTGGCGATGCGTACGGCGTCCGCCTCGTCCTCGTACGGGATCACGGCCAGGACCGGGCCGAAGATCTCCTCGCGGGCGATGCGCATCTCGTTGGTGACGCCGGAGAAGACCGTGGGGGAGACGTACCAGCCGCGGTCGTAGGGCCGGTCGAGACCGCCGACGACGACCTTGGCGCCCTCGTCCATGCCGATCCTGATGTAGCCCTCCACCCGGTCCTGCTGCCGCTTGGCCACCAGCGGGCCGATGCCGGTCGCCGGGTCGGCGGGGTCGCCGACGGGCTGGGAGTTGACCATGTTCGCGACGGCGTCGACGACCTCGTCGTAGCGGTTGCGCGAGGCCAGGATGCGGGTCTGCGCCACGCAGGCCTGGCCGTTGTTCATGAGTGAGGCGATGGACAGGAAGCCCATGCTGGCGGCCAGGTCGGCGTCGTCCAGGACGATCGCGGCGGACTTGCCGCCCAGCTCCAGGCTGACCCGCTTGAGCTGCTCGCCGCAGATGGCGGCGATGCGCCGGCCGGCCGCCGTCGAGCCGGTGAAGGCCACCTTGTCCACGCCGGGGTGGGAGATCAGGTGCTCGCCGACCTCGCGGCCCGCGGCCACGATGTTGAGCACACCGGCCGGGATGCCCGCCTCGATCGCCCACTCGGCCAGCAGGTACGCGTCCAGCGGCGTCTCGGGCGCCGGCTTGAGCACGATGGTGCACCCGGCCAGGAGCGCGGGCGCGACCTTGGTCATCGTGACGAACTGGGGGACGTTCCACGGCACCACGGCCGCCACCACGCCCACCGGCTCCCTGCGCACGGTGATCGGGCCGAACAGCCCCGGCCGCTGCTCCTCCTGCTCGAACGTCTTGCCCAGTTCGGCGTAGTACTGGAGCATGCCCAGCGGCTGGGGCGCCTGGGCGAGGTTCGAGAACGTGATCGGCGAGCCCATCTCCTCCGTGATGAGCTGGGCCATCTCGCCCTGCCGCTCGTTGTAGATCGCGGCCAGTCTGCCGATGACCTCGGCCCGCTCGGCGAACGTCATCCGCGGCCACGGCCCGTGGTCGAACGCCTCCCTGGCGGCCGCGACCGCGCGGTCCATGTCCGCGGCCGTGCCGTCGGGCACCTGGCCGACGACCTCCTCGGTGTGCGGGGAGACGATGTCTATCGTCGCGGTGCCCGCGGGGGCCACCCATTCGCCCCCGATGAACAGCGTGTCGTGCCGGCGCATGTCGTGACCCTCCTGTTTGACCGAATGCTTGCTTGTTTCCGGACTTCCTCAAGGTGACCGAACCATGTTCTGTCCGGACACGCAAGAGGGGTGCGGCACGCTCTGCCGCACCCCTCTCCGGCTCTAACCGAGCAGGTGCTTCATGGATCTCTTGACGAGGTCGGCGCGCTTGGCCGGGTCGGTCACGCTCTCAGCGCCGAAGCCCAGGTAGACGGTGTCCTTGGTGACGATTCCGGCACCCTCCTCGAAGACCTGGTCCGTCCTGAACCAGTTGTTGATCGACGGCGAGGTGCCCTCGGGAGGCGCCCCGACGGCCCAGCCGCCCAGGTCCGACTCGAACGAGGTCTGCTCGGTCGTCGCGCCGTCCAGGGTGACCGCGAAGTCGTCCAGGAAGACGCCCGCGCCCTGGGTGCTCCAGTCGCTGATGTAGGAGACCGACAGCTCGACCCGCTTGCCCGCGTACGGGGTCAGGTCGATCTTCCACTGCTGCCAGCCGGCCGAGTTGCCGGTGGCGGCGTTCCAGGCGCCGGAGGTGCCGGTGGCCTCGCAGTTGGGGCCCTGGTAGCGCTGGGTGAACGGGTGGATCGTCCGCCAGCCTTCACCGCCGCTGGGCGGGTCGCAGCTGCTGCCGGTCTCCTGGGTGGTGTGCCCGTTGGCGTCCGGGAGCATGGTCCAGTCGTCGCCGCCGGCCGTGTGCGCCTCTACCGCGAGGTAGTCCCAGGTGCTCTCGGTGTCGTACGACGTCCAGAACGTCAGCTCGCCGCTGCTCTTGCCGGTCAGGTCGATCGTCTTGGTCAGCCGCTTCCACGAGACGTCGGCGATGCCGCTGTAGACGTCCCATGCCCCGGAGTGCGGGTCGAACGGGCCGCCCGGGCGTGCCCACTTGACCTGCGCCGAGCTCGCGAACAGCGGGAACTGCCGCGCGGGCAGGATGGCCGAGGTGGCCACGAACGAGTTGGTGTGGCTCGGCTCGATCGTCGCGCCGAAGCCGTCGAACGTGCCGCCGTTGCCCGCCAGCCCGAACGGCCGGCCCGTGTTGTGGTCGGTGCCGGCGTCGTCGAAGAAGACGTACGCGCCCAGCCAGTACTGCTGGAAGTCGTTGAACACCGCGATGCACGGCGGGTCGTCCGGGACCGTGCACTCCGGCTGCGCCGGCTGGTCGGGCTGGTAGTAGTAGGCGCCGTTGTTGTTGGCCGCGAACGACGGGTACTTGCCGGCGTGCAGCAGCTTGCCGCCCTCGTTCAGGTAGTCGCGGACCGCCAGCTCGGTGTCCACGCCGCCCTTGGAGGTCGTGCCGCCCACCTGGCCGGGCGACCTCGGGATGATGTCGTCGCCGGTCTCCCACACCACGGCCTTGTAGTGGCTGAGCACGCCCAGCGGGTGCGGGGCCTTGCGGCCCATCTTGTCCATGTCGTACACGTCCGAGGTGTAGCCGGCCGCCGTGAGCGCCGCGGCGTACTCGTCGGCGTACTTGGCCTCGGTCACGCCCTGCGCCGGGCTGAGGCCCGTGACGTCCTCCGTGGCCAGGATCAGCACCTTGCCGCCGATGTCGGTCGCCACGGTGTAGGTGAAGTCGGCGCTCTTCCTGCCGATCGAGGCGAACCAGATCTTCACCTTGTCGCCCGGCCTGGTGCCGGTGATCTTGCCGCGCAGCCGGTGGTAGTAGCGGTCGTAGCCGCTGCCGTACCGCTCGCCGCCCTTCCACTCGCCCGTCAGGACGGTCTTGGTGCGGCCGCCGTTGACCTGGTAGTTCAGGAAGACCGGGCCGAGCTTGCGCTTGGCGTTGACCTGGACGACCTGGTCCTTGCCGTAGCTGACCTCGAACGGGTCGATCTCGAAGTCCGGGGTCGTGTTGCCCAGGTGGTTCACCGGCTCGACGGGGTTGACCGCGGACTTGGCCACGTCGAGCGCGAACGGCAGGCCCTTCTCGAACTCGCCCTGCACCAGCGCCTCGTCGTCGGGGAAGACGAACCCGCAGCCGTCGCAGCCCTCGTCCAGCTCCGGCGTCCACGACAGCGTGCCGTACTGGCGGTGGGCATGGTCGTTGGTGTCGCCGTTCGTGGTGTACAGCTCGGCCCCGAGGTCGGGGTCGAAGCCGGGGACGGCCGGCTTGGCGTCGTTGCCGGTGAGGGCCTCGTAGATCGGGTTGTCCGGCGTCTCCGTGGCGATCTGGAAGCCGCTCGGGTAGAGCAGCAGCGGGCCGTAGGAGTGGTAGTTGAGCTGCATCTCGAACCCGATGCGCCTGAGCAGGCCGTCCATGGCCCTGGTCTCCGGCTCGCTGGCCGGGGCGGTGCCGCGGTAGGTGTCGCTGCTCGGGATGCTCGACGAGCCTTCCTCGTCGTAGTGGAAGTTCGTCGGGAAGTTCCGGTTCGGGTCGACGCCGTCGCCGATCGTGATCTTGCCGTCGCCGTTGACGTCGCGCAGGTTCTTGCGCCACAGGCGGTTGCCCTCGGTGAACGTGAAGTCGTACCCGTCGGGGTTGGCCACCGGCACGAACCACAGCTCGCTCCTGTTGAGCAGGTCCTTCAGCGCGGCCTTGTTCGCGATCAGGTACTTCAGCAGCCGCATGTCCACCTCAGTGGCGATCCACTCGCGGGCGTGCTGGGTGGCGGAGTAGAGCGTCGAGGGCTTGATGCCGTCGGGCAGCAGCCGGGCGCCCGTGGTGACCTTGACGGCCAGGATGTCCTGGCCCTTCAGCGACTTGCCGATGGACTGGAGCTTGACGATGTCCTTGTTGGCGTTCGCGATGGCCCTGAGCTGGTCGGCGATGCCGCCCGCCTCGGAATAGGACTTCCACACGGTGTAGCCCGAGGCCGCCTGCGCCTTGGCGGCCTCGAGCTGGGTCCGGCCCTGCGGGTTGCGTACGGGCTCGGGTTTGTGGCCGAGCTTGCGCAGCGCGTCCAGGTCGGTCTGCGCGGCGGTGAGTTCGATGTGTTCCTGGTCGCCCTTGTTCTGCTGCTGGACGACGTCGAAGCCTTTTTCCCTGAGTGCCTGCGCGGTGCCCGGGGCGCTGTCGAGCTGGTAGAGCTCGATGCGGTCGCGGGGCGGCAGCGGGTCCACGGACGCCTGCGCGGTCGTGGCCACGATGGAGGTGCCTAAGCCGAGGATGACGGCGGTGGCGAGGGTCAATGTTCGAGACACGATCTGCCCCTTCGCAGAGACGAGTTCGATCGCCATCTCAGACCGTTGGAGCGATCTATACAAGGCCCAATCTTTAGGTTCGCCTTAACTCGGACAAATCACCATAAATGTCGCCAATGGTGCGGCAGTTGGGCCGTTCGGATGACAGACATCAAGATCATCTTCTATAGTTTCGGACCGTCTATGAGGGGAGGGGGCGGGTGTGAGAACCGGGCGGATCGCCGTTCTTGTCGCCGTCCTCGCCGGGCTGCTCGGCCTTCCCGCGCCATCCCCAGCCGTGGCCGATCCCAGCCCTGGTGACCTGCGGAAACTCACCAAACAGGCCGAGCTGCTCGAAAAGCGCTACCGGGGCCAGATCCAGAGCCTGGAGGAGATCAAGCTCCAGGTGAAACGGGCGACCACCACTTCCGGCACCCTTCAGGCCCAGCTGAAGGACGCGCAGGCGGACGTGGCGGACATCGCGCAGACCGCGTACATGGTGGGGCCCCTCGACACCTTCCGGCTCCTCACCCCCAACGCCGACCCGACCGTGATCCTGGGGCAGGCGGCCAACATGAACTACATGGCCGACGAGCGCACCAGGCGCGTCCAGGGCGTCCAGAAGCTGATCGACAAGTCCAAAGAGGCGAGGATCGCCGCCAACGACAGGATCGAGAAGCTGCGCAAGGAGATCAAGAACCTCCAGAGCAAGCAGCGTGACATCGACAAGCTGCTCGCCAAGTACGGCTTCCAGCAGCCCGGCGGCGCCGAGGGCCTGACCCAGCGCATGATCGACGTGCGGGCCGACATCATGCGGAACTTCCCCATGAAGTACGGCGTGGGCTGCCTGCGCCCCGGCGACCCCGGCGAGCACGGCAAGGGCCGGGCCTGCGACTTCATGATGTCGCGTGGCGGCACCATGGCCAGCGGGTCCGACGAGGCCCGCGGTGACGCCCTGGCCGACTACCTGATCAAGAACGGCGCCCGCATCGGCGTCATGTACATCATCTGGAAGCAGCGCTACTACGACATCCGGTCAGGCGGCGGCTGGGACCCGATGTCGGACCGCGGCGGGGTCACGGCCAACCACTACGACCACGTTCACGTGTCGGTGTTCTGAGCCCGGATGTGCTCCCGCAGCCAGCGGTAGGAGGTCTTGGGGGTGCGGCGCTGGGTCTCGAAGTCCACGTGTACGAGGCCGAAGCGCTGGTGGTAGCCCTCGGCCCACTCGAAGTTGTCCAGCAGGGACCAGACGAAATAGCCCCGTACGTCCACGCCCTCGGCCATGGCCCGGCGCATCGCCGCGATGTGGCCCTCCAGGAACTCGATGCGGGTGTGGTCCTCGAGCGTGTCGTCGGTCGAGCAGCCGTTCTCCGTGATGTGGATGGGCGGGAGCGCGCTGCCGTACCTGGACCTGAGGCCGGTCAGGAGCTCGCGCAGGCCGTCGGGGACGACCGGCCAGCCGAACGCGGTGGTGGGATAGCCCGTGATGCCCGCGTCCGCGAACGGGAGGCCGTCGTCGGTGGGGGCGGCGATGCGGGTGGGGTTGTAGTAGTTGATGCCCAGGCCGTCCAACGGGGCGGCGATGATGTCGAGGTCGCCGTCCCGGATGAAGTCGACGGTCGGGGTGTACGCCGACAGGTCAGGATATTTGCCGAGAAGTACGGGGTCGTTGAAGAGGCGGTTGTGGAGGATGTCGTAGGCCTCCGCCGCCTTCAGGTCGCCTTCCTCCTGGGACGCGGGCCAGACCGGGGTGCAGTTGTTGGTGATGGCCACCTGGCGGGCACCGGCCGCCCGCAGGGCCTGCACGGCCAGGCCGTGGGCCAGGAGCTGGTGGTGGGCGGCGGGGAGCGCGTCTGTGAGGAGAGCCTGGCCCGGGGCGTGGATGCCCATGGCGTACCCGTAGGCCATGTGGACGAACGGCTCGTTCAGGGTGATCCAGAGGGGGACGCGGTCGGCCAGGCGGGCGGCGACGGTGGCGGCGTACTCGGCGAAATTTCCCGAAATATCGCGATTAATCCACCCGCCGCGATCTTGTAATGCCTGCGGCAGATCCCAGTGGAACAGCGTCGGCACCGGCTGGATGCCCTTCTCCAGCAGCGCGTCCACCAGCCGCTCGTAGAAGTCGAGCCCTGCCGCGTTGACCTCGCCGTCCCCCTGCGGCTGCACGCGCGGCCAGGCTATGGAGAAGCGGTAGGCGTTCACCCCGAGCCCGGACATGAGCTCGACGTCCTCGCGCCACCGGTGATAGTGGTCGCAGGCGACGTCCCCGGTATGCCCGTCCCTGGTGCGGCCCGGCTCGTGGGCGAAGGTGTCCCAGATGGAGACGCCCCTGCCGTCCTCCTTGACCGCGCCCTCGATCTGGTATGCCGCAGTGGCCGTCCCCCACAGGAACATCCCGGGCTCCTTTCGTCTATGGGAACTTTAATGTCAGTAATAGGTCAGGATGGGGTCATGACGAGTACCTTGCGCCGCCGTCCCGCCCAGCGCCGGAGCGTGGAGCGGGTGGAGCGGATGCTCGACGAGTGCGCGCTCCTGCTCGATGAGGTCGGCTACGAGGCGATGACCACCAAGGAGGTCGCCCGCCGCGCCGAAGTCCCGATCGGTACCTTCTACCAGTTCTTCCACGACAAGCAGGGGCTGGTGCGGGCGCTGGCGCGGCGCAACCTCGAGGCGTTCCTCGCTCGTGTCACCGACCGCATCCCCAAGGCCGACCTCGGACACTGGACGGACCTGGTGGACCTGGCCATCGACGAGTTCGTCGCCATGAAGCGCACCACGCCGGGGTTCGCGGTGCTGGACTTCGGCGAGGTCCTCCTCGGCCCCGGCGGCCCGGCGGTCGGCGGGAGCAAGACGGCGCTGGACGGGACGCAGGAGAACAACGTGGTGGTGGCCGACCGGCTGCGCACCCTCACCCTCGAACTCCTGGACGCACCCGTGGGGCCGGGGCTGGATCGCGCGCTGCTGGTGGCGGTGGAGGCGACGGACGCGGTGCTCAAGCTGGCGTTCCGCGTGGATCCGTGCGGGGATGCGGTGCTGGTCGCCGAATGCAAACACCTCGTCCGCCGCTACCTGTCCGACCACCTCGCCTAATGGGAGCTACCGGCGCCGGGTCGGTGGGGCCGGGTGTCAGGTGGTGGTGTCGAGGCGGGTGCGGAGGTCCGTGTCGAGCTTGAGGTCGGTGGCGGCGATGGCCTCCTCCAGCTGGGCCCGCGTCGAGACGCCCACGATCGGGACCACGCCGTCGGCCAGCAGCCACGCCAGCACCACCTGGTTGACCGTGGCGCCCAGCTCGTCCGCGACCTCCCGCAGCACCGCGAGCCGCCGCGTGGTCCCCGAGTGGTCGTAGATCTCGGGGATGGGCCGGTCGGCGCGCGTGTAGCTGCCGAACATCAGCGTGTTGTACGCCCACAACGTCACATCAGGCTCGGCGGCCAGATAGTCGAGGGTTTCGTCCGTGGCGAGCCGGTGCCCGGACTCCGCCAGCCTGGCGAGCGGGCGCGGTCGCAGGTAGGTGTGGCGGAGCTGGAGGTAGGTGTAGGAGATCCAGCCGTGGGCGGCCGAGAGGTTCCTGGCCCGTTCGAGGCGCCAGGTCGCGATGTTGCTCGCCCCCGCGCTGCGGATCTTGCCTGCCTGGGCGAGCTCGTCCATCGCCCCCAGGGTCTCCTCCAGCGGGACGGACCGGTCTTCGATGTGCGACCAGTACAGGTCGATGTGGTCCACGCCGAGGCGCCGCAGGCTGCCCTCGGCGGCCTTGGCGACGGTGGGGGCGGACAGGCCCTCGGCGGAGGCCAGGGTGGTGTCGCCGGGGACCGTGGGGCGGGCGCCGCCCTTCGTGCTGATGAAGATCTCATCGCGGTTGCCGCGGGCGGCCAGCCACGCGCCGATGGCCAGCTCGCTCTCATCGCCCGACCGGCCCTCCACCCAGAACGGGTAGTTGTTGGCCGTGTCGAGCATCGTGCCGCCGGCCTCGTGGAACCGGTCCAGGATGGCGAACGTGTCCCGCAGGTCGACGGTCGTGCCGAACGAAATCGTGCCGAGTGCGATGTTCATGGGCCCGACTTTGGGAGCTGGAGCGCGCTCCATGTCAAGCCGATTGACCTGGAGTGCGCTCCAGGTGGGATCCTGGAGGACGTGAGCGTCTACACGCCGGCGGAAGTTGTCGAGGAGACCGGCTTCAGCATCGACACCCTGCGCTACTACGAGAAGATCGGCCTGCTGGAGCGCGTCGGGCGCAACGCGGCCGGGCAGCGCAGGTTCAGCCAGGAGGACGTCGGCTGGCTCGGCACGCTGCGCTGCCTGCGTGACACGGGCATGCCCATCGCCAAGATGCTCCGCTTCGCCGAGCTCGTACGCGCCGGAGACCACACGATCCCCGACCGGATCAGGCTGCTGGAAGAGCACGACCGGCAGGTCAGGGAGCAGATCGACAAGCTGGCCGAGCGGCAGAAGTACATCCACAACAAGATTGGCTACTACCGAAGCCAGCTCTAGCCCTGTCTTTGCGGTCCGGCTGTTAAACCAAGATCCATGGCCGGATCGAGGGCGGAGCGGATCGACGAGCCGCTGCGCCGTGTCGCCAGGTTGTGCGCGGCGATGCTGTTCGTGGTGCTGGCGCACGTGACGGTCGTCCAGGCGTTCGGTTCGCGGGAGCTCAACGCCGACCACAGGAACGTGCGGCCGCTGATCGCCAGGTTCGACCATCCGCGCGGCGACATCCTCACCTATGAGGGCACCCCGATCGCCGTGAGCCGCCCGACCGGCGGCGGCCCGTACCTCTACCGGCGGGTCTACCAGGACGGGGAGCTGTACGCGGCCGTCACCGGTCACATGTCGCTCTACCGCTCCACCGGGATCGAGCAGGCGCGGGACGAGGTGCTGTCCGGGGAGGACCCGAAGGTCAAGGTGCGCTCGCTGGTCAGGGAGGGCGTCGTGCAGGGGGCCGACGTCCGGCTGACGATCAGCGAACGGGTGCAGCGGGCCGCGTATCAGGAGCTCAGGAGGACGGGACTCCCGGGAGCGGTGGTGGCCGTCAACCCGGCGACGGGGGCGATCCTGGCGCTGACCACCTATCCGACCTACGACCCGAACACCCTCACCACCTTCGACGCCGGCCGCCTTCTGGAGACCTCGCGAGGGCTCCGGCAGGATCCGTCGCGGCCCCTGCTGAACCGGGCGCTGAACCGGCTCTATCCGCCCGGGTCCACCTTCAAGCTGGTGACGGCGGCCGCGGCGCTGGCGTCCGGGGAGTACACCCCGACCTCGCTGGTGAACGCGCCCGTACGGCTGCGGCTGCCCGGGACGCCGACGATCCTGCAGAACGCGGGCGGCGGCGGGTGCGGGAAGCAGCGGCCGACGCTCACGGACGCGTTCCACGTGTCCTGCAACACCGCGTTCGCCGGCATCGGGCTGCAGCTCGGGCAGGACCTGCTCAGGGACCAGGCGGAGGCGTTCGGCTTCAACGCGCCGAACCTGACGATCCCGCTCGTCGCCACGGCCAGCCGCTATCCGCTGGCCATGGACCGGGCGCAGACCGCCCTGTCGGCCATCGGGCACCACGACAGCCGGGTGACGCCGCTGATGGTCGCCATGCTGTCGGCCGCCGTGGCCAACAACGGGACCTTGATGCGGCCGTACCTGGTGGAGGAGGTACGGCTGGCGGACGGCTCGGTCATCGACCGCGCCGGCCCCTCCGTCTACCGCAAGGCCGTGTCGCCGGCGCTGGCCAAGAGCCTGGCGGCGATGATGACGATGGCGCCGCGCACCGGGAAGTCGGCGGCGGCCGGCCCCAGGAAGGACGCCGAGGCCGTCCTGTCGGAGATCATCCCGGGGACGGACGACCACGCGCTCGTCACCGCCTTCGCGCCCGCGGACGCGCCCGAGGTGGCGGTGGGGGTCGTGCTGGAGCGCCCCGGGGCGCGGGCCGACGCGGTGACCTCGATCGCCCGCACGGTCATCGCGGCCGCCCTGCAGTGAGGGTCAGCGGTAGGCGGCGGCTTGGAGGGTGTAGAGGTCGGCGTAGAGGCCGTTGAGGGCCATCAGGGTGTGGTGGTCGCCCTGTTCGGTGATCTTGCCGTGGTCGAGGACGTAGAT
>NZ_JBFAWA010000042.1:0-126305 GCF_040680035.1 Nonomuraea sp. NPDC052116
TGGGACGTCTACACCGCGCTGGTCTCGACCGGCGACAACAACGGGGACGGCAAGGCCGACCTGATCGCCCGCGACTCCGCCGGCGCGCTCTGGCTCTTCAAGGGCACCGGCGTCGCCTCGGCCCCCTTCGCCGCCAAGGAGAAGATCGGCAACGCGGGCTGGAACGCCTTCAACGCCTTCTTCTGAGCGCACCCGTCCCCGTAACCAACGGCTGAAAGCTGACCATGCTCACCAACGCCTCTTCCTCGCGCCGTGCCCGGCGCCCTCTTTTAGGCCGGCTGCGCGCCACCGCAGCGGCCTTCACCTCCACCGCCGTCGTGATCGCCGGCGTGCAGTTCGTACCCCTGCCCGGCGCCGGTCCGGCGGCCGCCTTCGCCGACGCCGCCGAGTACGACCTCGCGCACGCCGCGTCGGTCCGCGCGGCCCAGTGCCTGCTCACCACCGCGCAACGCAGGGGCGGCCAGGACATGAAGGCCGTCGCCCGCGCCGGGCTGGGCGGCACCGACGACGTCCTGCTGCGCAACGCCGCCGACGAGTACTGGGCCGACCCGCCGACCCCGCTGCACGCCGCCTTCGACCAGGACGAGGAGCGGACCGGGGCCAAGCTGGACGAGCTCGACGGCCGGCACTACGTCTGGGAGGAGTCGCTCGCCGTCCCGCCCCCGAAGGGTTACACGGACGCCGAGTTCCAGTGGATCAAGCATGAGGACAACCCGTTCAGGAAGGTGGGCCTGTTCTCCTGGATCGCCAACCAGTACTGGCAGCACGAGGACGACTTCTACGCCGACCAGACCCCGCGGGCCGCCAAGGAGTCCGTGGACGCGGTCAACAAGATCGCGGCGGAGCGTTATCCCGCCGACGGCGACGACGAGCAGGAGGAGGGGCGGCAGGCGTGGGAGGGCATGACCTTCATGCACCCCATGTACGCCGACGACGCGCGGGCGTTCCTGGAGCGCGGCGGTTTCCCGACAGGCGCGCCCGATCCGGACAGCATGGAGTTCCGGGTCGACGTCGAGAATCTCAAGGCCCGCTACGCCTCCTGCACCACCGCCAACCCGCCGGACCCGCACCAGGTGCTGAGCGCCGAGTTCACCGCCGCCTCGCAGGAGTGGCAGCAGGAGGTCGACGGCCAGCGCGCCCAGCGGGACACCATCCTCAACGAGGAGGCCGGGGCCGCCGCCGACCTCCAGGTCGCCTCCCAGGCATTGGGTGAGGCGCTGGGCCAGTCGATCATCGCGAGCCGGCTGACCGAGTGGCAGGCGTACTGGCTCAAGCAGTCGCCGGACGACCTGTCCTACCCGAGCGCGGCGGAGTTCGCCAAGGTCAAGACCGACATCGTCAAGGCCCAGGCGATGGCTCTGGGCCGGGTGTTCGTGGCCTCGCGGGCCGCGCAGTCGGCCCAGCGGCACGCCGCCGCGGCGATGGTCGCACAGCAGGCGGCGTACGCGATCGCCGACGCCGCCGGGCTGCCACGGGGGCGCGGCCTGCTGTACGGACAGCAGGCCGTCCAGGTAGCCCGCGCTTCGGCCGCCGCCACGCTGGCCGTTTCCAAGGCGACCGAGACCGCGGGCAATGCCACCCGGGCCTCGGCCGCTGACAGCAAGACGCTGATGGCGCTGGCCGAGACGCAGGCGCACGCCTCGCGGGCGGAGTTCCGGCGGATGGCCGCCGAGGAGGCCGCCGCGCAGGCCAAGGCCGCCGCCGACGGCGCCGCCACGCAGGCGGCTCTCGCGGCCGAGAACGCGACGAAGGCCAAGAACGCCCAGGCCAGGGCCGAGGCCGCCGAGCAGACGGCGAAGGCGGCGGCCGCCGACGCCCGCGCCAAGCGGGAGATCGCCGAGTCCGAGCGCGACAACGCGGAGCGGCAGAAGAACATCGCCGCCGAGCAGCGCGCCAACGCCGCCGCCGCGGAACAGCGGGCCCAGTCCGAACGGCAGACGGCCGCCAACGCGCTCAGCGACGCCCAGACGGCGGGCAACGCCGCAGCTGGGAAGAAGAACGAGGCGCTGGAGGCCGAACGCAAGGCTGTCACGGCGCGCAACGACGCGCTGCAGGCCGAGGAGCAGCGGGACGCCGCGGTGGCCAAGGCCGCGGCAGCGGAGGCGCACGCCGCGGCTGTGGAGGGCACCGACGCCGCCGAGGGCGCCAGGACCGAGGCCACCCAGGCCCGCTCGGCCGCCGATCGGGCTACGGCCGCCGCCACCGACGCCCGCGCCGCCGCCGACCAGGCCACCGCCGCCGCGTCCGCCGCCCGCGAGGCGGCCACCAAGGCGGAAGCTTCCGCGGCCCGGGCGCGCTCAGCCTCCGACGCGGCCCAGCGGGACGTGGCGGTCACCAACGCGCAGGTCACGAAGGCACACGCTGCGGCGGCCGACGCCATCAAGGCCTCATGGGACGCCTCCATCAACGTCCGTGACGCCGAGCAGTACGCGAAGACCGCCAAGGCCAACGCAGTCCAGGCCAAGATCGACGCCGTCATCGCGCGCAAGGAGGCCGACGCCGCGCATGCCAGCGCGGTCAAGACCGCCGGGTTCGCCTACGCCACCGCCCAGGCGGCGTTGGCCGCCCGCGACTCGTCCGTCCAGGTGATCAAGCCGGCCAACGACGCCATCGAGCTCGGCTCCCCGTACAAGGAGACCGACGCCTCGGCGGGCCTGGCCGTGCTGACCGCGCAGGCGTCCAAGACGCTGGCCGCCCAGCAGGCCGCCGTCGCCCAGGCCAAGGCCACCCAGGCGGACAAGGCAGCCAAGGAGGCCGCGGCACTGGCCGAGCAGGCCGACGCCGACGCCAAGGCGGCCGCCACCGCATCCGCGCAAGCCGCGCAGTCCGCGGCCAGAGCCGTGGCCTCCCTCGCCCAGGCGCGCGCCTCGGCGGCCGAGGCTGCAGCGGCGGCCAAGGCGGCGGTGAAAGCCGAGGCCAACACCGTCGAGTACGACCGCCAGGCCACCGCCGACGCCGCGGCCGCCGACTCGGCCGCCACCGCCGCCGAGGACTACGCCGGCGAGGCCCGCGACTCGGCCGACGAGGCCGAACGGGACGCCGCCTCAGCGCGGGAGGCCGCCACCGCGGCCGAGAACGACGCCGCCAAGGCCCGCGACGTGGCCACCCAGGCCGAGAAGGACGCGACGACCGCCGAGGCCGCGGCCGCCCGCGCACGCGAGGCCGCGCAAGAGGCCCAGGACGCCGCCCGGCGCGCGGAAGAGGCGGCGAACCGGCAACGCGAGTCCGAACGGGCCTCCGAGCAGGGGCCTACGGGCCTGCCCGGGGTGATCGCCACAACGTACGAGCCCTGGTACGAGATCAACCCCAAGAGCGACTGCGAAAGCAGCGGGTGGTCGGGCGGCTGCGACATCGACCTCGAGCACCACATGTGGGGGACGCAAAACTACTTCCTGCTGACCTGCACCTCGTCCGGCCACGGGATCGCCGACTGCCCCGGGACCCTGGAGCTCGACTATCTCGGCAGCGGACCGTTCGACGTGCGCTTCACCAAGCGCGAGCACATCGACGGCAAGGAGCTGAGCCGCGCCGTCATCCAGGGCTTCTTCAACGCGTTGGTTCACGACTACGTGGGCTGCTGGCGCAAGGTGAGCGGCACGGGCGGATCGACCGCCAACTGCGCCTGGGCCATCGGCGGCATCGTCGTCCCGCCGATGATCTCGGCCGGATACAGGTACGCGGTGGACGTGCGCAACGCCCTGCGCGGCGGCGCGTCGCTCGGCGCGGCCCTGTACCGGCTGCGGTACACCTCGGGACTGTCCGCCCCGGCGATCTCCGGTCTTGAGCAGTCCGTGGGCAGGGCCCTGGCGGTCGGCCAGTGTTTCCCGGCCGGGACGCTGGTGGACACCGAGGACGGTCCGCGGCGGATCGAGGACATACGCGTCGGGGATCGGGTGTGGTCGGCCGATCCGACGACCGGCCGGCGGACTCTGCGCAAGGTCGCCCGGTTGTTCCACCGGTCGGTGGACTCGCTGGTGCGGATCACCACAGCTGGTGGGACACTGTCGGCGACCGACGGACACCGGTTCTGGGTTCAGGGCAGGGGATGGACTCCGGCAGAGGACCTCCGTCCTGGTGACGCGCTCCAGAACCCGTCCGGCGCGGCCGAACGCGTCCAGGCCGTGTCCGCCGCCGACGGGCCGGTGGACGTGTACAACTTCGAGGTCGAGACCGACCACACGTACTACGTGTACGCGGGCTCCACACCGGTCCTCGTACACAACGAGTGCATCACCGTCGATGAAGTCGTCAGGAGCGGCGACCACCTCGTTCTCGGCATCGGCCGGCACTCCGACGCCCTGGCCGCCCGGTTGAACAGGGAGGGTACGGCGGGAACCGCGTTCACCGTCAACGGGGACGTGCTCGGAGCACCGATACCGCACGGTGACGGCATGCCCATCTGGATGGGCGTGGTCGACCGAGTGGTGCCCAACAGGGAGTACAGGCTGTCCATCAGCCTCGACGGCGTCTACGTGGACGAGGATCTGACGCGGCTCGCCACGACAGCCGACGAGGCGATGACCGCCCTGTTGACACGGGCCGACAAGATCAAATCGTGGAGGGACGTGAAAGACGGGAGCGATCTCGGGACCGTCTGGGAGATGGGGCGGCTCCGTACGGCACACCGGACAGACGCCCGCCCTTGGGGAGTGAACGTGGACTTCTACATGACCCAGGACGGCCAGGTCGTCCGGGTGTTCCCGAAGCCTCCACCGCCTCTGAACGGATGAGCTGAGACCGGCGCCCGCCCTCGTCCCGGACGAGGGCGGGCGCCGCCGTGCTGATGCTTGCCGCGGGGCACCTGCCCACCGCCCACATGATCGCCCTGAGCGTCTTCGCCCTGCTGCACCACCCGCGCCAGCTCGAGCTCCTGCGTCGCACCCCCTCGCTCATGGACGCCGCCATCGAGGAACTGCTGCGCTACCTGACGGTCTTCAAACGAGGCGTCACCCGCATCGCCATCGAGAACGTCCGCGTCGGCGAGACGCTCATCACTGCGGGCGACACCGTGGCGGTCTGTCTCGCTCAGGCCGACCGGGACCCGGCGCGCTGGGGCGAGCCCGATCTGCTCGACATCGCCCGGCCGCTGCTCAGCACGATGTCCAGTGGCCCCATGAACCGTACGGCGATGTCGGCGGTGAACGCTCCCGACATGCGTGCCGCCGTAGCAGCGCGCGGTGCGCCGCGAGGGTCTCGACCGAGGCGGTCGTCGCCTCGGTCAGCGCCCGTCCGGCGGCGTTGGCGTCGCGGACGGCCAGGACCAGCGGCTCGACCTCTTCGGCGAAGTACGTCTGGACGGCACGCATATGTGGCGGGCCGATCGACGGACGGGCTTCGGGCAGCAGGCTCAGGGCGTGCTGGTGAAGGGAGGAGGACGTGGCCCGACTGTCTCTGATGGGTCACGCCCCATCTCAGCTGCATAAGGCCGCTATGTGATCGCCTCGCGGGGTCCCGGATCGTCGCCTGCGGCCGCTGGGGCTGAGCACCGCCGCTCGGAGACGGAACGCTGACCGGTGATCATCGCTGGTGTGTCGTGGGCGCGGGCCGGTCATGGCACCACGACGAGTCGCCTGCCTTTGAGGTCGGTTCGCTGCCAGGCGGTCTCGATGTCGCTCAGCGGGACCTTCTCCACCTCGAAGGTGAGCTCGCCGGACCGCGTCCACGTCACGACCTGCTGGTACACCTCGTCCATGGTCTGCGGGTCGAGGCCCTTGGCCGCGCCGTAGATCTCCACGCCGGAGGTGCGCAGGCTCGACCCGGCGATGGCGACCTCGGTGCCGACCGACTCGCCGATCTGGACCACCCGGGTCGGCTTGCCGAACGCGAACGACCGCGGCACCAGGGCGCGCAGCAGGATCTCGCTGGGCCTGCCCCACAGGTAGTCCACGACGACGTCGTAGCCGTCCCCCCTGGCGTCGAGGTACGCCTGGGCCAGCGCCTCGTCGGAGACCGCGGTGTTGATCACCGTGTCCGCTCCGATGGCCTGGACCTCGCGCAACTGGTTGTCGTCGCGGCCGGTGGCCACGATCCGGCCGGCGCCCAGCAGCCGGGCCACCTTGACCGCGAGCCGCCCGGCGACCCCGGTGGCGCCCTGCACCAGCACTGTCTCCCCGGGAACGAACCCCGCGGCCGTCTTCATCGACATCGCGGTGACGGCCGAGGCCATCACCGCTACCACGGCCGGGTCGATGCCGTCGGGGATCGGCATGTAGGAGCCCTGGGGCACCACGGCCTTCTCGGCGAGCGCGCCGTAGGGCGGGCGGATGTTGCCGAACCCGACGAGCGTGCCGTCCGGGAGGGCGCCGATGCCGTCGAAGGCAGGGATCACCGGAAGCCGGCCGATGTACTTCTCGCTGGCGTAGTGCGTGCCGGCCGCGATCGCCTTGTCGACGTTCTCGACGGCGACCGCCTTGACATCGATGATCACCTCGCCGTCGCCGGCCACCGGATCGGGGAAGTCCTCATAGCGCGGGATGCCGCCGACCTCGTGGAGCACCGCTGCCTTCATCCCAGCTCCTGCCCGAACAAGCGGGCGATCCGCGTCTGCCACGCCGCCAGGACGCGAGGCGGACGGGCCGGAGAGTGGTTGAGCCCGTGGTGGTGCGAACGGTGGTGTGTGAGCGAGCGCCGCCACCCGTGGCGGGCCTGGCCCTGGTGCCCGACAGGCCGCTCGATGTGCGCGGGAACCCCCGGAATGCGATGGGTCGCCCAGTGCAGTAGGTCGCGAAGCGAGTGCTGGTGTCTCATCGTTGCCTCCTCTGGCACGTGAGTCTCTATCATTGATAGAGAACTCTATCACTGATAGAGAACTCTATCACTGATAGACTCCGGAAGGGAGGTGCCGGAATTGGCTTTGGACAAGCAGCGGATCGTCACCGAGGCCGTCGCGCTACTGGACGCCGAGGGTCTCGACGGCGTGACCACGCGCAAACTGGCCGCCCGGCTCGGCGTACAGTCGCCGACCCTCTACTGGCACATCCCGAACAAGGCGGCGCTGGTCACCGCGATCGCCGAGGCGATTCTTGAGCAGCAGTTCCCCGAGCTGGCGTCGCCCGCGCCGGAGGAGCGCTGGCAGGACTGGCTGATCGGCCTGGCCGGGCGGCTGCGCCGCGCGCTGCTGGCCCACCCGGACGGAGCCCGGATCATCGCGGCCTCCCAGCTGTCCCTCAAGATGGCCGCCATCTCCGAACTGGCGATGAGCACACTGGTCGGGCGGGACATTCCCCTGCGGCAGGCTCGCCTGATCGTGTTGACGGTGTTGCGCTTCACCGTCGGCTACGTCCTGGAGGAACAGGCCGGCCGCCCCGACGCGGACGCCCTGGACGGCTTCGACATGGCCGCCTACGCCACGGCGTACCCCACCGTGATGGCCGGCGTGACAGAGTACTTCCAGGCTGGCCGCACCGTCGACGATCTGTTCCGCGACTGCCTGGAACAGATCATCCATGGTCCTGCCGCGCAGTCCGGCCCCACGTCCTGACCAGTCAGCCGCT
Source organism: Nonomuraea sp. NPDC052116 (assembly GCF_040680035.1). Taxonomy (NCBI): domain Bacteria; kingdom Bacillati; phylum Actinomycetota; class Actinomycetes; order Streptosporangiales; family Streptosporangiaceae; genus Nonomuraea; species Nonomuraea sp. NPDC052116. The sequence goes on from NZ_JBFAWA010000042.1 coordinate 7,494, forward strand.
CCGCAGGCGAGTGAGCCCTGGCACGAGCACCCCGAGTCGCTCAACACAGCAAGCCCTGCCGGAAGGCCTCCCGATGACCTTCGCGGAAGCGCCTCGCTACGACCCCGGATGAGCAGTTCGTACGGAGTGTCCGGCTGCTGTGCGCGGCCGTCGCCACGCTGACCGCGGATCCGGGCTCGTGATCGACTCGGCGCTCAGCCGCTCCACGGTCACCTCGGTGAAGTGCCGCTCGAACATTCGACTCCGCAGCGCCCAGGAGCCGTTCGATCCAGCCTGGAGTCGGCGGTTCGATCTTCTCCTCGGCCCAGCCTGGTCGATCTCGACTTGTCGGGCAGCAGCCGAGGAGGTCTTCCAGCTCCCGGCACCCCGCCGGGTCGACCTGACCACACCGCAGGGGTGCCGCAGTTCATGAACCCTGCTCGGCTCCGGCCAGCATGGCGACCATGCTGTGGGGCGCGTCGTCGCCGAACATGATCGTGTAGATGTCATCATCTACGGCAGCGGCGGCGGCGCGCGTGAACATGGCTTGTTCGTACTCGGCGAGTGCGGCCTCGACGTCGTCTGGGCTGGTGGCGATGGCCTGGCCGAGTGCGGCGCCGTCCTGCATGGCCAGGTTGGCGCCTTCACCGTTCGGGGGCATGAGGTGGGCGGCGTCGCCGAGCAGGGTCACGCCCGATGTTCGATCCCAGCGGTGTCCGGTCGGCAGGGTGAAGAGGCGGCGCAGGACCGGCGGGGTGTCGCTGTCGATGATCAGGGCGGTGAGCTCGGGAGCCCAGCCGTCGAACTCCTCGACGACACGCGCGGTCACGGTTGCGGCATCGGTGAGATCGATGCCGGCGAGCCAGTCCTGTGGTTTCACCAGCTGCGCGTAGCTGTGCAGAGTTCCGCCGCTCTCCCGATGAGCCAGGATCCCCTTACCCGGCGTGAGCGCGAACAGCGATCCGGCGCCGACCGCCTCTGCGGTGGCGGGATGGCGGGTGTCACCGTCGAACAGGAACGTCTCGATGACCGAGACGCCGACGTACTCGGGGGTTGCGCCCGAGAGCAGCGGACGGACCCGCGACCACGCGCCGTCCGCGCCGACGAGCAGACTCGTGACGACGGTGGTGCCGTCGGCCAGGCCCACCTTGTAGCGGCCCTCGTCCAGTGTCTGCACGCCGGTGACCTTGCACCCCCACCGGACGATGCCGTTCGGAAGTGAATCGAGCAGCAGTTGCCGCAGCTCGCCGCGCTGCACCTCGGGACGCTCGCCCGTGCCGTCATCGGGCCGGTCGAGCAGCACGGTCCCCTTCCGGTCGAGGACCCGGTAGGACTCGCGGCCCTCCAGGACGAGCTCGCGAAACCCCTCGATCAGGCCGGCCGCCTCGAGCGCCGGCTGGCCGTTCCAGGGGTGGATGTCGAGCATCCCGCCCTGACGGCGCGCGGCCGGTGAGGGCTCCGCCTCGTAGACCGTGACGGGGATGCCGTGTACGTGCAGGACGCGGGCCAGCACCAGACCGCCGAGGCCGGCACCGATGATCGTGACCGGTGTCGTCATGATGTTCCCTCCAGAGGGGTTTGGATCGACGATCCAATCAAGCTAGCACGACTTTGGATCGACGATCCAAAGGTGCAATAATGCGACCATGGCGAACAAGGCTCAGCGGACCCCGCGGCGCGCGGACGGGCTGTCCAAGGAGCTGATCGTCAAGGCCGCGACCGAGATTCTCGACGACGGTGGCGAGACCGCGCTGACCTTCCGTGCGCTCACCACTCGCCTGAGCACCGGCTACGGGGCGATCTACCACCATGTCGCGAACAAGAGCGACCTGCTCGCGGCGGCCACCGGCGACGTCATGGCCGGCGTGATGACGGGCGTGGTCATCGATACGGAGCCGCGGGAAGCTCTACGTACCGTCGCATCGGGCCTGTTCGACGCGATCGACGCGCACCCCTGGGTCGGCGCTCAACTCTCCCGGGAGCCGTGGCGTCCCGCGCTGCTGGAGATCTACGAGTGCATCGGCAGGCTGCTCGATGCGCTCGGCGTTCCCGAGCATGCACTTTTCGATGCCGCGGGCGCGCTCGTGAACTACGTGCTCGGAGTCGCCGGGCAGAATGCCGCGAACGCCCGGGTTCTTGCCTCCGGCGAGGCGGACCGCTCGGCCCACCTGGCCACCGTCGCCGCACAATGGTCGCAGCTGGACCCCGGCAAGTACCCGTTCGTGGTGAGAGCGGCGACGCAGCTGCGCGAGCACGACGACCGCGAACAGTTCCTCTCCGGCGTCGACATCTTCCTGGCCGGCATCGCAACCCTTCGCTAGACGACCACCACCACCTGCCAGGGGCTGTTCCGGCGTGTCACCCACCGCGCCGCGACGCTCTACCGCTGCCTGGCGTGAGCCTCCGGGACGGGTGCGTTGATCAGCAGGGCCGCCAGCGCGGCGGCCAGGAGCAGAACCCCCGCTCCCCACGCCGTCGCGGTCGTGTACCCGTGGACCAGCGCCCGCGCCTGCGGAACGCCCGCGCGCAGGGAGGCGGCGGTGGCCGCGGTGGCGACCGTGTTGAGCAGCGCGGCGCCGAGCGAGCCGCCCACCTGCTGGGCGGTGTTGACCATGGCCGAGGCCACTCCGGCCTCCCGGCGGTCGACGCCTTGGGTCACGACGCTGAACCCAGGGGTGATGACACAGCCGATCCCCCCGCCCAGCAGCACCTCGGCCGGCACGATCATGGTGAGGTAGTCGCTCTCGGGAGTGAGCCCGGTGAGCAGCAGCAGGCCGGTGGCCGTGACGAGCAGCCCGGGTACGATGAGCAGCCGCGCGGGCACCCGCGGCAGCAACGGACTGGCGATGCCGAACGCGCTGGCCGCCACGGCCAGCGTCATGGGCAGAAAGGCCAGCCCCGCCTGGAACGGCGAGTAGCCCAATACCTCCTGAAAGTGGTACGTGAGCAGCAGCGACATGCCGAACAGCCCGACGATCGCCAGCCCCGAGGCCACGCAGGCGCCGCCCCGGTTGTGCTCCCACAACAGGCGCAGGGGCAGCAGCGGCCGAGCGGCCCGCGCCTCCCACAGGACGAACGAGGCCAGCAACAGCACGGCCGCCCCGAGCGGGACGATCACCTGAGCCGCTCCCCATCCGGCCGTCACCGCCTGCGTGCACGCGTACACCACGGCTACGAGCCCGCTCGTCACCAGCAGCACGCCGGGCACGTCGAACCGCTGCCTGCCCTGGGACTCGCCATCGGCCAGCACCCACAGCCCGGCCAGACCGGCCGCCAGCCCGATGATCATGTTCACGTACAGGCACCAGCGCCACGACGCGAACTCCGTCAGCAGCCCGCCCGCCAGCAGCCCGACCGCTCCCCCGCCGCTGGCGATCGCGCCGTAGACCGCGAACGCCCTGGCCCGCTCCTTCGGCTCGGTGAACGTCACAGCCAGCAGCGAAAGCGCGGTCGGGGTCAGGACCGCGGCGAAGGCGCCCTGCAACGCCCGGCCGGCGACCAGCATGGGAAAGTTCACCGCCGCGCCCCCGATGGCCGAGGCGGCCAGGAACCCGGCCAGCCCGGTCAGGAAGGCCCGCTTGCGTCCGAGGCAGTCGGCGATCCGCCCACCCAGCAGCAACAGGCCCGCGAACGCCAGCGTGTACGCGGTCACCACCCACTGCCGGTCGGCGTCGGACGGATGCAGGGCCTGCTGCGCCGAGGGCAGCGCGATATTCATGATCGTCGCGTCCAGAGCCACCATCAGCTGGGCCACGGAGACGACGGAGAGGGCGACCCACCGCCGGGATCCGGTCATCGCTACGCGTCGTCGGCCATCGGGCTGAACTGGATGCCCGCCAACCGCCACGAGCCCTCCTGCTTCACCCACACCTGGGACACCCGCACCCGCAACGCCACCGGCCGGCCGTGCGAGGTCGCCTTGTTGCTCTGCACGTTGCGGACGATCGCGGCGTCGCCATACATCCGGACGTCGATCCGGCTGGTGTCCAGGGCGTGGTACTCGAACTGGACGTGCCGGCCGATCCACTGCTCCTTGTCGAGCACGTACCCCTTGGGCCCGATCGACTGGAAGTCCTCGGCCAGCAACTCGCGCAAGCGGTCGGCGTCCGCGGCCAACTCGGCCTCGTCGAACTGCCGCTGCAGGCCTAAGACCGTCTCTTTCTCCGTGTCCGTCATGAAGCCGAGCATAGGCGTGGCCGCGAAAATGGGAACCGGATAATTCCGTGGGCGAGAAAATGTCCGGTGAATGTCCGGTGAATGGCCTGTCGCCCATTGATCGCCATCAGCCAGACTCTCTTTCAGCCGAAGCCGGCGAAAGAATGCGAGGCGAGCATCGCCACCCGGCATATCGCGGTCACGAACGCCTGGCTCATCCCCCACCGCCCCAACCGAAACCCGCGAAACAGGAGAGTGCGGATCGGCAAACTCGTCCTCGCGGCCACCTCTGTGATCATCGGAGGAGCCGCGCTGTTCGCGACCCCGGCGACGGCCGAAGCCGCCGCCCTGGCTCCCTGCCACGTGGTCACATGGGGGGTCGTTGCGGCTCTGGTACTGCGACGGCACCGGTGGAACAAGAAACGGCTATCACGGGCAAGCGGTGGGCGCGTTCGAAGGCGATCAGCTATTCCTCAGAAGCGCCGCCGGCACCAAGACCGCCGTGGTTAACATCCCCCGGAACGGCAATTACGACACCGCCACAGTCGGTCGCCAGGGAGGGCCGTGGAAAGCCTGCTACGACCCTTGGCCAACGGCTCCGGGCGTAGGGGACGAATTCTGCACCGCGGCAGGCTGGTGACCCGAGGGTTGTTCTGTGCTCCCGGCGGCGTAGCGGATCACGGTTATCAGCCCCGATCACGATGTACGTGACACTCAGCCGCTCCGACTCCCCGTGGCGTGCCAGGTCGGAGACCAGATCCCGGCCTGGCGCAACAAGCCGGTAGCAGGCGCTTCGGCCATGAAGAGGACCCGCTCTGACGGACACACTCATCCATGCATGGGGCAGGCGTCCGGCGGCAGCGTCCCGTAGCGCAGGAAGAGACGATCGGCTTTGCTCAGGAAGGGCTCGATCTGGCCCTGCATCGTGCCGTCCGCCCCGCGGGAGAACGACCAGATGCGGGTTCTTTCTCCGCCTCGATGCATAAATCGCGGCCACCATTCGGAGACCTTTTTGTCCGGGTCGTCATTGACGCCGTAGTGGTGGGCGAGCCGCGGGAGCCGGCGCGTGAACTCGGCCTCATCGCCGAAATCCCATTCCTCGCCATCAGGCCGGGCGATGAAGCTCAGGAAGGGGAATTTGCTCTCGACCCCGCGCGCCGCGACGGCGTCCCCCAAGGCGCTCGAGTCCAGGCCTGTCGCCCGTTCGTGCGCACGCCTGGTCACATAGGCGAACAACTCGAAGTTCGGATAAACCCCCTCCGGCCAGCGTGAGCGCCTGGTAAACGTGACCCGCTTGAGCCGGAGCCTGCCGTCCCTTGATATGCTCATCCGCTCGTGTCGGTAATTACGCGACAGCTCATCGAGCTGCTGCATGGCCGACAACTCGAGAATGCGATCGGGACAGTCGACGGCCTTTTCGAAGTCCTCTCGGCCCAGGCTGATCAGCCAGTCCGCGAAATACTCGAATCCGTCGGACGATGCGTAGCCGGTGGTGATGTAGAAGGCCGCGTACATGTCCCAGGAACAGGCGCGGTTGCGGCAGATCGTGAACCAGACGTCGTAGTCCACGATCTCATCAGCGAACAGACTGGAGAGATGATTCTCGAGCCATTCCACTCGCGCCTGCCGGGTGCCGGTCTCCGCAGCGGAGCGCTCGACCAGGTCCCAGAAACCGTCGATGTCCATGGTCCATGATCATGGCATCCGGAAGGACTTCCCGCTTACCCGCCGCCTACTGGGCCGTCGGAGGCAGCGCGCCGCCGATACGCTCTGGCGCAGAGCGCTGGTGGCGAACAACGTGAGCGATGGACGAATGCCATTCCGGTGCGACACTTGGTGACCAAGACGGGGTGTCGGTAAGACTCGTGCAGCCAGGTACACGCGATTGAGTTCGCCCAGGTCAGCGGTGGCCCTACTGATCGGTGGGGAGATGGCTGACGGCGTCTTCGAGGTCGGCGTGGGTAGGCAGGGTGTCGAGGCGGGGGTGGCCGAGGAGTTCGGCGACGACGACGATGTCCACGCCCGCGCGCAGGAGGTCGGTCGCCAAGGTGTGCCGCAGGATGTGGGCGGAAAGGGCGAGGGCGCCCGCGTCCTCGAGGATGTCGGCGTCGGTGGCGAGTTCGTCCACGAGCTGGGCGACCGCCCGGGCCGACAGACGCCCCGCCGCGGCGATTGAGGAACAGAGCCGGGGTGTCGGCGCCGGGCCAGGAGGCGCGGTCGGTGCGCCACTCGGTGATGGAGGTCCGCGCGGTGCCGTCCAGGAGCGGGATCTCGCGGGAGGTCTCGCCCTTGCCGGAGCGGACGATGACCTTGCCTTTGCACGCCGACAGCGGGACGTCGTCGTCCAGAGCGACGAGCTCGGCGACCCGGACGCCGGAGTAGAACAGCAGCCGGCCGATGGCGCGGTCGCGGGCGAGGGGGCGGCGTTCGACAGCGCGCAGGTAGCGCTTCTGCCGGCGGGCGTCCAGGGCGCGGGGCACGAGCTTGGGGGCGTCGGCGCGTTGATCGGGCCCAAAGTCCCGAGGCCACGCTCAGGCCAAGTCCGTTCGGGGGTCGGCCAAGATACGACGGAAACCGGCAACCAGTGATCTTGAGTTGAACTTGCCGCAGGTGAGGTGCTGGGGCGGATCGGCGTCGGCTGCCCGGCCAGGGACAGCGATGCGCAAACGCAGCCGGAGGCCCGATCTTGTGTCACCGTTCGCAGTGGACTTCTTCGCGTACCCGCTCAGATCGGTCAACGGCGCACCCGATAGCGCAGGTGAAGCACCCGGTTGCCCTGAATCATCACGTCAGGATCCTCCAACAGGTGCTGCGCGTGGACCGACCCGAAGTAGCGCTTGCCGGACCCGAACACGACGGGTACGACGTCCATGCGCACCTCGTCGATCAGGCCCGCGGCAAGCACCTGGCCACCGACGTCGCCAGCGGCGACCTCGACCATGCGGTCACCCGCAAGCTCCTGCGCCTTGGCCATGGCTGCCTCGACGCCGTCGACGAAGTGAAACGGCGCCTCGGGGTCCCAGCCCTCGGGCATCGGCCGGTGCGACACGACGACCACGTGGTCGATGCCGCTCGGCGGCTTCCCGTCCCAGCCGTCCGTCAGGTCGAAGACGTGGCGGCCGGCGATCGTGACTCCGATCCGGTCCCAGTACGTCCGGGTGTAGTCGTAGGACGTCTGCGACACCTTCAGCTCGCCGCTCTCGTCCAACGGGACGTCACCGCTGGACAACCAGTCGAACAGCGGTCCGGGCTGGTCATTTTCGTCCGCGACGATGACCGAGGTCGCGGTCGAAGTCGTCGAGGGCTCGGATGTAGTCGAGTTCACGGGCGAGGACCTCCGATTCCGGCAGGAGATTGTGCTGCTCGGCGAGGCGGTCCAGGGCGCTGGCAAGCTCGTCCAGGCCGTGGCGCACCCGGTCGGGATCGTCGTCGTCCTCGGCTGCCGGTGGCCCACAAGATGATCAGGGCCGCAGGGTCAAGGTGGGCGGGCGCGTGGACAGGGGCGACGGCGGCGCAGATGCCGGCGGCCTGCTCGTGGGTCGCCGGCCAGCGGTCGCGGCCTGGCCGACCAGGTGGAGCAGACGCAAGAACGCGTCCTGCACGGTGTCTTCGGCGTCGGCTGCTGGTGTCGAAGCGATCGATGGCGGTGCTGTCCACGCGGACCACGTGAGGCGGCTACGCGAGCGCCTTCTCGGCGGACGCATCCGGCGCGGCGGCCAGGCGGCGCTTGCGCTTGGGCAGGCCGAAGGTCGGGTGCGAGATGCCCCACAGCGAGATCTGGAGGATGCCCGTCTTGATCCGCGCGGCCTTCCGGCCGCCCACGTACTTTGGCTTCGCTTGCGCTTTGTCGTCGACCATCTGCAGGATTCCGTCCCGCCGTCCGAGGCTGATGTGGTTGCCCGGGTAGTCCAGCTTGCTCTTCGCAATCTTGCGGCCGGTCAGGCGTCCCACGATCGCGTCCGTGGCCTGCCGACCGGTGGAGCCGGCCGAAGCGCAGGACATCGGCAGCGGCCGGCCGTTGTCGCCGGTGGCGTAGGCGCTGTCGCCGGCGGCGTAGACGTTCGGGTGCGAGACCGACCGCATGGTGTCATCGACGATGATCTGACCGTTATCGGTGACCTCCAGGCCGCTGGCGGCGGCGATGGGGTTGACCGCGAACCCGGCCGTCCACACGGTTGCGTCGGAGGCCAGGGCGGTGCCGTCGGCGCACAGCACCCGCGTCGCTTGGACGGCTTTGACGCTGGTGTGCTCCAGGACGGTGATGCCCAGCCGGTCGCAGGCCTGGCGCAGGTGGCTGCGGGCTCCGGCGGACAGCCGGGCGCCCAGCTCGCCGCGGGCGATGAGCGCCACCGACAGGCCGGGCCGGGATTCGGCGAACTCGGTGGCGGTCTCGATGCCGGTCAACCCGTCGCCGACGACCAGCACCGTTCCGCCTTCGCCACGCCTGCCCCGCCTGTCCAGGCTGTCCAGGCTGTCCAGGCTGTCCAGGCGCTCGCGCAGGCGCAGCGCCGCGGGCCGGGCGGTGACGTGGAAGGCATGCTCGGCCACGCCGGGGACGCCGCAGTCGGCGACATGGCTGCCGAGCGCGTAGACAAGCGTGTCGTAGCCGAGTTCGCCGTAGCCGAGTTCGCCGTCGGCGTCCGCGACGGCGACGACCTGGCGCTCGGGGTCGACGGCGGTGACCCGGGCCAGGCGCAGCCGTATCCCCGTGCCCGCGAAGACGTCGGCGAGTTTTGGAGCCTCGATGTCCTGGCCGGCCGCGAGCTGGTGCAGCCGCAGCCGCTCGACGAAGTCCGGCTCAGCGTTGACCACGGTGATCTCGGTGTCCGCCGGGGACAGCCGGCGGGCCAGGTTCCCGGCCACGTAGGCTCCGGCATAGCCGGCGCCGAGGACGACGATGCGGTGCTTCATGTGTTGCTCCTGTCGGTTGGCTTGCTCCAGGTGAGTTGACGCGGTCCTGGGTCACCGATTTTCTTGATCGAGGTTGCCGTGAGCCTGCGCCGAAAGGTCCTGCCAGTCGGCCCAGGTCTTGAGCCGATCGGCGTAGACCTGCTGGAGCATCGGGTAGAAGCCCAGGCCGAAGAGCACCCGCAGGGGCGGGTTGCCGGAGTCGACGATCTTGAGGAGTGCCTGGGCCGCGGCGGCCGGGTCGCCGGCGGGCTGCTTGCCCGCGAACGCGGCGATGCGCCGGCGAAGGCCGTCGTAGGTCGGGTTGGGCTCGGACAGGTGGCCGTTGTTGAGGGGGTCGGGGTTCTTGCCGGAGCGGGTGGCGAAGCCGCCGGGCTCGATCACGGTCACCTTGATGCCGAAGTCGGCGACCTCTTGGGCGAGGGATTCGTTCAGGGCTTCCAGGGCCCACTTGGAGGCGCTGTAGGCGCCGCTGAGCGGCATCGCCATGATCCCGGCGGCCGAGGACAGCTGGATGATGTGCCCCGAGCCCTGCTCGCGCAGGTAGGGCAGCGCGGCCTGGATCACCCACAGCGCGCCGAACAGGTTGGTCTCCAGCTGGTCGCGCAACTGCTGCTCGGCCAGCTCCTCGATCGCGCCGACCTGCGCGTAGCCGGCGTTGTTCACGATGACGTCCAGGCGGCCGAAGTGCTCCTTGGCCCGCTTCACACTCTCGAAGACGGCGGCCTTGTCGGTCACGTCCAGCTCCAGCGCAAGCACCGCCTCGCCGTAGGCGGCGACCAGCTCGTCAAGGCTTGCGGTGGTCCGGGCGGCCGCGGCCACTTGGTCGCCGCGCGACAGGGCGGCATCGACGAAGTTACGGCCGAGGCCGCGAGACGAACCGGTGACGAACCAGACCTTGCTCATGATGTCGTTCCGTTCCTTCTGCGGTGGCGGTCGCGCGGGGTCACCACGCAACCGGCCAAAGCGATCAATTCGGGGAGTCGTGTGCCGCGCGCATCGTTCGCGCGGCGTCCTGACGACCATGAGGCGCCGGCGACCCGGTCCCTGTGACAGTGCGGTCATGTGACGTGTGTCACCGATCACGGGTGTCACACAGCGGTGGGCGCCGGCGCCTTGTGCATGGAGCAGGATTTGCGGGTGAACTGGGAGGAGCCAGGTATGAACGAGCGCAGGGATGGAACGACGGGCACAGCCGAGCCGATGGCTGGTGGCGGCCGGATGGCCTGCGTTTCCGAGGCGACCGAGGCATTCCTCGTCCACCGCAACCTGCTGTTCACCGTCGCCTACGAGATGCTCGGCTCGGCCGCCGACGCCGAGGACGTCCTGCAGGAGACCTGGTTGCGGTGGATGAAGGTCGACCTGGAGCAGGTGCTCGACCAGCGCGCCTACCTCGTGCGGATCGCCACCCGGCGCTCGCTCGACCGGCTGCGTAGCATGAAGCGCCGCAAGGAGGCGTACGTCGGCCCCTGGTTGCCCGAGCCGCTGCTCACCGCGCCGGACGTGGCCGAGGACGTTGAGCTCGCCGAGAGCGTGTCGATGGCGCTGATGCTCGTCCTGGAGACGCTGTCGCCGACCGAGCGCGTCGTCTTCGTCCTGCGCGAGGTCTTCGACGTCGGCTACGACGAGATCTCGGCCGCCGTCGGCAAGACCCCGGCGACCGTCCGCCAGATCGCCCACCGCGCCCGCCGGCACGTCGATGCCCGCCGCCCGCGCGAGGTGGTCTCCCCGAGCCAGACCCGGGCGGTACTGGAGTCGTTCCAGCGCGCGGTCGAAACCCGGGACCTGCAGGGCCTGCTCGACGTGCTCGCCCCCGAGGTCGTCCTGATCAGCGACGGCGGCGGCGTCAAGCAGGCCGCGCCGCAGCCGATCATCGGCGCCGGCAAGGTGGCCCGCATGATCGTCAGCGGCCTCGGCAAGGCCCAGATCGCGCTCGCCGGCGAACCCACCGTGGTCAACGGCAACCCGGCACTCCTCCTGCGCGTGGACGGCGACATCGACGGCGTCATAGCAGCCCGGGTCGAGGACGCCCGCATCACCGGCCTCTACTACGTCCGCAACCCGCAGAAGCTGACCCGCATCGCATCCGAGACCCCGCTCACCCTGCGATGAACACCGGTGACGAGCCGGCCCAGAGCCTCGGGGCGATATGGACCTGACGGTGGCGCAACAGGCGCCTGTCGTCCTACGCGTAACCGGCGATGTCGATCACGCTCCGAGGCCGCCACAAGCAGAACGAATTCCGCCAGATCTCATACTGGGAGGTCATTCATGACAAAGAACGTCGCCGACACCGGCGAACTCGCCGGTCTGGAACTGCCGGTCGAGCGGGGCTGCCCGTTCACCCCGCCCGCCGCCTACGAGCGACTGCGCGAGCAGGCGCCGATCAGCAAGGTCCGGCTGGCCGGCGGCGGCGAGGCGTGGTGGGTGTCCGGGCATGAGGAAGCCCGGGCCGTCCTCGTCGACGGCCGTTTCTCCTCCGACAAGCGCAAGGACGGCTTCCCGCTCTTCACCCTCGATGCGGCGACCCTGCAGCAGCTCCGCAGCCAGCCGCCGTTGATGCTCGGGATGGACGGCGCGGAACACTCCGCGGCCCGGCGCGCGGTGATCGGCGAGTTCACCGTGAAGCGGCTGGCCGCGCTGCGCCCGCGCATCCAGGACATCGTCGACCACTTCATCGACGACATGCTCGCCGCCGACCAGCGGCCGGTCGACCTGGTGCAGGCGCTGTCCCTGCCGGTGCCCTCCCTGGTGATCTGCGAACTGCTCGGCGTCCCGTACTCCGACCACGACTTCTTCCAAAGCCGCACCACCATGATGGTGAGCCGGACCTCGATGGAAGACCGCCGGCGAGCCTTCGCCGACCTGCGCGCCTACATCGACGACCTGGTCACCCGCAAGGAATTCGAACCCGGCGACGACCTGTTCGGCCGGCAACGCCAGGAGGGCACCCTCGACCACGCGAGCCTGGTGAGCCTGGCCTTCCTGCTGCTGACCGCCGGACATGAGACCACGGCGAACATGATCTCGCTCGGCGTGGTCGGGCTGCTCTCCCATCCGGAGCAACTGGCCCTGGTCACCGCCGACCCGGGCAGGACGCCCATGGCCGTGGAGGAACTGCTGCGCTACTTCACCATCGCCGACGGGGTCACCTCCCGGCTGGCCACCGAAGAGGTGGAGATCGGCGGGGTGAGCATCAAGGCCGGCGAGGGAGTCATCGTCTCGATGCTGTCGGCCAACTGGGACCCGGCGGTGTTCAAGGACCCGGGCGAACTGGATGTCGAGCGCGGGGCCCGCCACCACCTCGCCTTCGGGTTCGGCCCGCACCAGTGCCTCGGCCAGAACCTGGCCCGGATGGAGCTGCAGATCGTCTTCGACACGCTGTTCCGCCGCATCCCCACCCTGCGGCTCGCCGCACCGGCCGAGGACCTGCCGTTCAAGACCGACGCCGTCATCTACGGCGTTCACGAACTCCCGGTCACCTGGTGAGCAGGACATGATGCGGATCAAAGCCGACACCCGTCTCTGCGTCGGCTCCGGCCAGTGCGTCCTGACCGAGCCGGCCGTCTTCGACCAAGACGACGACGGCATCGTGGCGCTGCTGACCGATCACCCCGACGACCAGAGCGCCGCACAGGCGCGCCACGCCGTCACCCTGTGCCCGTCCCGCGCCCTGTCCATCCTGCAGGAGTAAGCCCTACCCGGGGTGGACCACGCGTCCGTCCGTGTCCGTAGCGGGCGGGTAGGTCAGACCTTGCCTCCAGTGCACCCGCGCTGGAGGCATGGCCGTAGGTACAACGACGTCAGGAGAGAACATGACCTCAGTATTGATCACTGGAGCGAACAAAGGCCTGGGCTACGAGACCGCACGTAGGCTCGGAGAGCTGGGCTGGACGGTCTTCCTCGGCTCACGCGACGAGGGCCGAGGAAGGACCGCGGCGCAGAAGCTGGCCGCCGACGGCGCACACGTCATCATGGTCCCATTGGACGTGACCTCGGAGGAGTCGGTGGCCGGGGCTGTGCGGCTAGTCCGGGAGCACACCGACCGGATCGACGTGCTGATCAACAACGCCGGCACGCCGGGCGGCGGTGTCAACCCGGCGGACGCGACGGCCAAGGACATCCACGCCGTCTACGACACCAATGTGTACGGGCCGGTCCGGGTCACGCACGCGTTCCTGCCGCTGTTGCAGACGGCCGATAACCCGCGGGTGGTGATGGTCACCGGCGCCGGGGGGTCTATCGCGTTCGTGACTGACCCCGGGCAAGCCGTCTCGAAGATGTACGAACTCGCCTACACCTCGTCGAAGGCGGCACTGAACATGATCACCGTCAGATACGCCCAGGCGCTGCCAGTCATCAAGTTCAACGCCGTGACCCCCGGCGAGATCGCCAACGGCAGGTTTCCCGCCACCGACATGAACCGCGCGGGCGTGCTGACGGTCACCGAGGGCAGTGATCCGATCATCGAGCTCGCGACGCTCGCCTCTGACGGGCCGACCGGGACCTTCATCGACCGCCTCGGCCCCATCGCCTGGTAAAACATCCCAGAACGGAGAGACAGATGAGCAGGGGCTGGTTCGTCACGGGCTCCTGACCACCACCGCCAACCGCAAAGCGATCGACCGGATCCCCATCGAAACCCCGCGCAGCGGCAGATATTCGGGGAGCAGCCCGATGACCTGTGGCTGTGGGTCGAGACCGGCAAGCGCTGGCAGGCCCAGGACCTGAACACGGCCGCGACCGCGAAGGCCGACCAGCACGGGAGATCGTCGCACAACGCGGCAGCCGGGGTTCAGGCAAGCATGGCTTGACAGGTGCAGAGAAATTTCGAGCGCCGGAAGATGGCAAGCGGGGTTTGTGGCCGCGCTTACGGCACGAGCTGCCAACATGAGCATGTTTGTCTTAAATGTTCACTTTTGCGGATCGACCAAGCCGATCGACCTCGCCTGGAAGGGATCCGGGACAACGTGATCGCCCGCCTGGCCGAGGCCGAACGTGAAGGCCGGCTCGGCGAGATCGAGGAGCAGCGGATTTACCTGGCCGCCGCCGAAGGCAAGCTCGCCCAGCTCGATGAACGAGCCCGACGAGCCCGCCGCGCAGGTCGCGGCCATCCGAGACCTGGTGGCTGCCCAGAGCGTCGAAGCGGTGACCCTGACCACCCGCTGGAGCGCCTGGCTGGACGAGAACGGGATCACCGCCGGCCGCCCCGCCAACCAGCACGCGACCGCGCCGGCCCGCTGCTGCGGGCTCTGCGGCTATCTTGGGTTCTTGGCCCCTTCTCGCAGGTCAGAGCGAGATGATCTTGTCAGGCAGGTAAGGCGCGATGCCGAGCCGGGCAGCCATAGGCGCCAGGTTCGCGGCCCTGTCCCGCAAGCGCGGTGAGCACGAGGAGGTGGTCGGCGTTCCCCGGCCGCGGCGGCTGTGGCGCGGCATCGGCCGACGCGTCCGCCGTTCATCCCTTCTGCATGGGCCCGGAATCCCCACAGGGTGCATCGAGCCGCGTTTCTGAACCCCGCTTGCGGCAGACCAGCGAGGTACGGCGCACGAGACCGGGGGAAGGGCGCCGTCCGCGAAGCGGCCATGGTGACGGGGCAACGCCCCTATGCCATGGTGATCACATGACCGAGAACCCGATCCCCACGCCGGTCCCGCTTCCCCCGCCTATGCGCTACCTGACTGAAGACGAGAATAGCCACGTCAAGAAGACCGCCTCCGAACAAACCCAGAATTATGAGGTGGATGAGACAGTGGCCATCGCAGTGGCCTACGCTGCTCTGGGCGCTATAGGCCTGTTCGGGACGCAGTCGATTCTTGCGGAAAGCAACGACGAGCATTGCAACGCGCTGAGACTGGCATGGGACGCCACGCGGTCAGAGGAGAGGAAGTATCTTGGGTCGTGGTGGCAGTGCGTGGGATATCCCGGCCACCCCGGCCGCCACTTCGCCTACAGCATAGTTGAGTGGTCTGACGGCGAGCCCGGCACTGTGCCCGCCACCAGGACGGCCTGACGGCCTCACGGTGCGCAACTCAGGGCTCGGACGGCGGTCCGTCGGCCGGGCTCTGAACGAGGTACTGGCAGCACTGCGCCCACTGACGGCCGATGCGCAGGCCGCTGTCTCTTTCAACCCACAGCCCATGAGCCATCACGGTTCCGAAGGCCCACTCTTACCAGGCAACTTGCAGCCTCCATGTGATCAGATTCTTGGTTCAGAGAAGATCAGACCGAGGGCCGACTGGAGAATGTGCAGGCACAACATCCCCGGTTCCTGTTCTTCGCGCCGGTCGGAGGCGAGCTCTCCGCGCTTGCCGAACTTGATGTAGTCGTTGACGCCGTTGTAGTTCTCCACCACGTTCAGCCCGGATTCGGTCTCCTGCTGAAGATCGCGGTCGCGAAGCCAGCGGGCCGGGAAGACGGTGCGCTGGGCGCGGCCGACCTCCAGCATCGCGGCGTAGGCGGGGTGGTGGTCTCGCTGGTGAACCGGCGCAGCAGGGCCTCGGTGGAGGCGGTCCGCAGCCGGATCGCGGTGGCGTACTTCATCATGATGTCGTAGTTCTGGGTGATGATGTCCCGCCGGATCGGCCTGGTCAGCGCGAGTCCGAGCAACGGGTAGGAGAACTCCTCGCCCCGGCCGGGCACATACAGCTTCATCTTGTTGATCTGCTTGAACCTGGCGACCAGGTCGAAGTCCAGCAGCCGGGTGATCCCGAACCCGACGTACGAGGCGCCGTGGGAGTCGACGAAGTTCTGCTCGATCTCCATGTCGGTGCCGTGCCGCATCGCGCCCTCGACCATGGCGTGCACCTCGGACGCGGAGCAGGAGATCAGTTGGGAGTGGACGGCCATGGACCCGCCGGTTTCGACCGTCCAGTAGATCAGCACGCCGCGCTTGGCCCTGCGGTAGCGGGAGTGTCACTCGGTGAAGATGTTCTGATCGAAGGCCGAGAAGTGAGTGGAGTCCGAGGCGACCGCGGTCGTGCCCTCGCCCCACAGGGCGGCCTGCCAGACGGCGAAGGTCGCGTTGGCGATCACCCGGGCGACCTCGCGGCAGGCCTCGACGGTCAGATAGCGGCGGCGCGCGTACCGAAGGTCGTCCTCGGTGTGGGGATGGTCGCCGGCGGCGACCGCGCGGATCCCCGGTCCCCGTCCCGTAGGCGTAGCTCAGCAGCAGGAGCCGTTCAAACAGCACCGCCGCGTCCAGGTGGTTCTGCGTCCCGGCCGGGGTGAAGACGTTCAGGCAGCCCGTCCGCAGGGCGGTCCCGGTCAGCATGTCCATCAGCGGGACGACGCCCCACCGGTCCCGGATCGCCGCCTTCAGCCGGCGCTGTCCATGTCCTCGTGCCGCAGGCCCAGGGCCTCGCCGATGCGAACGCCGCAGTCCAGCAGAACGCCGAAGACGAGGCGATCCTGCAGATGATCGCAGGCATCCAGGATGGCATGGGCCTCGGCAGAGGCCAGCACGTGGGGCCGCCGCCGCGAGGCCCTCAGCTTGATGGTCCGCCTTCGCTCAGCCAGGTGCTTGGTGACGTGGTGCAGGAACGGCTTGTAGGAGGTCGCTGCGGATCCGCGTCGATGTCCTGAAGGGAGGTTGGTGATCAGGAGACCGGCCAGCTCGACGCCGTACCGTGCAAGGAAGTCAAGGCCGCCAGCTTGCGGTTCACGCTCGCCGCCGAGCAGTGGAGGTCAACGGTGGGCAGGACGGTGACCTTGCCATGGCGGGCCTCGGGCGGCAGCCGCAGCCAGGCCACGAACCCGGCCACGTCTTCCAGCGTGGTGGTCTTCCGGTTGAGGTCGTGGCCACGCCTTGAGCCCTACGCCGAGGCGGGCCCGCACGTGGCTGCACGGCGAGGCCGAGGTCGTCGACACCACGCACCTCACGCCCGCCCAGGCCGCCGTGCAGATTGCGGAGGCCGTCAAGAGTTGAGGTCCGCCTGCCTCGCGAAAAGAGGCGGGGTGGCAACAGCGCTCATAGGGGGATAGTGATCCTCACGGGCGGGGCACGACTCCGCTGCTGAGGGCGTCGAACAGGCGCTCCAGGCGGGCGCGGTGGTCGTCTGCGACGGTGTCGGCCGGGTCTCCGGCGATCAGGCGCCGGGCGGTCTCCACCAGCACGACAGTGTAGCCGGCGATGAAGAAGGCGGCGAGCAGCGGGGCGTCGCCGTCGAAGAGCGGGTCGTGTTCGAGCTCGTCGGCGAGAGTCCGTTGGAGGTCGGAGGCGATCTCCCTGGCGCGGGCCACCAGCGTGGGCGAGGCCGCGACGGTCCGGAAGAAGGGGGCGGACCCGTCCTTGAGGCCGGACAGGGCGTGCCGCTCCTCGAGGAGGCGGAACGCCGTGTCGCGCAGGGACTGGAGCACTCCGACGTCCGGGGCGCGGTCGCGTACCGCTGAGTGCAGGAGCCCGACGGCGTCGACCTCGCGGTCCAGCAGGAGGTCCTCCTTGCGCGGGAAGTGCTTGAAGACCGTCACGGCCGAGACCCCGGCCTCCCGCGCGACCTCGGTGACCGTGACCGTGTCGAATCCGCGTTCGAGGAACAGCCGGGTCGCGACCTCCGAGATCTTCGCGCGCGTCTGCGGTCCGCCTCGCGCTCCGGTCCTGGGCATCCCGACCTCACTTTCTTGTGTCACTTAACTTAGTCGCATAACCTAGTGGCATGTCCTTCGAACAGACCACTGTCATTGTCGCCGGAGCAGGCCCCAGCTGGCCGCGCGAGCGGCCGGATCGCCCCGGCCAGGGTTCCTGTCGGGATCACGACATGAAGGGAGTCCTCCATGAATGAGATGGCTGGTCCTACTCCCCGGTCGCTGCGGGAGGCGTGGGTCGCGTTGGCGGGGCTGTCGGCGGTGTTCCTCTTCGAGATGCTGGACAACTCGATCCTGAACGTCGCGCTGCCCGTGATCGGACGCGAGCTGCACGCCTCGACGATCGCGTTGCAGTGGGTGACGGGCGCCTATGCGGTCGTGTTCGGCGGGTTGATGCTGGCGTTCGGCGCGATCGCCGATCGGTTCGGCCGGCGGCGGATCATGCTGATCGGGCTGGTCCTGCTCGGCGTGGCGAGCCTGGCGACCGCCGTGGTCACCACCGCCGAGCAGCTGATCGCCGTCCGGGCGACGATGGGGGTCGCCGCGGCGATGACCACCCCGGGATCGATGGCGCTGGCGTTCCGGCTGTTCGACGAGGACGGCCTGCGCGTGCGCGCGGTGACCCTCATCTCGACCGTCGGCCTGATCGGGCTCGCGATCGGCCCGACGGCGGGCGGCCTGGTGCTGGAGATCGTGCCCTGGCAGGC
This sequence comes from Nonomuraea sp. NPDC052116, assembly GCF_040680035.1. Taxonomy (NCBI): domain Bacteria; kingdom Bacillati; phylum Actinomycetota; class Actinomycetes; order Streptosporangiales; family Streptosporangiaceae; genus Nonomuraea; species Nonomuraea sp. NPDC052116. The sequence continues at coordinate 25,824 of NZ_JBFAWA010000042.1, forward strand.
CCTGCTGCTGGTGAATGCGCCGATCGCCGTGCTCGCGTTTCTCGGCGTGCGCGCCGGCATCGCCGCCGACGACCCGGCCGACCTCCACCGCGACCCGCTCGACGTCCCCGGGATGCTGCTGGGCACGGCGACGATCGTGCTCGCGCTCCTCACGCCGACGCTGTTCGTGGACGAGGGCGCCGGCTCATGGGCGCCCTGGGCGGCCACCGCCGCGGCCGCGGTGACGGCGATCTGCTTCGTCCTGCGCGAGCGCCTGGCCCGCCATCCGCTCCTAGACCTGAAACTCCTCGCCCTTCCCCTGGTTTCCAGCGGCCTGGCCTACAAGGCCGCCACCGGACTGGCCACCGCCGGACTCGGTTACCTGGTGACGCTGCAGTTGCAGCTCGACTGGGGCTGGACGCCCGCACAGGCAGCCATCGGGATGCTGCCGCAGGTCGTCGTCCTCATCGCGGGCAGCGTGTTCGTCAACCCGTTCGTGCAGCGCGTCGGCCTGGACCGGGCCGCCTGGATCAGCGCCGCGGCGGTCGTGTCCGGCCTCGCCGTCTACGGCCTGCTCGGCCGGTTCGGCTACCTGTGGGTCGCGATCGCGCTTGTCCTCGTGGCGGCCGGGATGCGCGTGGTCGGCGTCGTCGCCGGGCTCAACGTGGTCCGCGGCCTGCCCGCGAACCGGACCACGATCGGCACCGCGCTCGTCGACACCGCCACCGAGGTCACCTCCGGCACCGGCATCGCCATCACCGGCACCATCCTCGCCGCCCTGTTCACCGGCGACATCGCCATCTCCCACTGGAGCCCGCAGCAGACCGGCGAGTTCCACCAGGCCGTCACCATCGCGGGCCTCACCCTCACCACCGTCGCGGCGGCCCTCGTCGGCTGGGGGATCGCCCGCACCCGGTACGCCGCCGGCGACCAGGCGGCCGCTCCCCTCGACGCCGCCGTCCCCCAGGACGCCTGACACCCTCCGCCGCAGCGCCCGCACCATCATCAAAGGAGCACACATGACGATCACCCTCCGACCGGGCAGCACCGTGATGTTCACCGGCGATTCGATCACCGACTGCGAGGACGGCGTGCACCCGACGCCGGCCGGCCACGCCGCACTCGCGGCGGCGTGGCCGCGCCTGGTCCCGTGACCCAGCCTTCGAGCGTGGCCCAGCCTTCGAGCCGCCCTGGTTACGGCGCCGTGACGGTGGAGACCGCGCGTCGCCTCATCGCGACAGGGGCTTCAGCTCGTCGGCGACCAGCTTGACCACCAGGTCGTCCAGGGCCAGCACGGCGTACTCCGAGACGTGATGCTCGGTCTTGTCGCCCGGCGAGACGCCGTCGGCCCCGTACGTGAGGAAGGTGAAGCGGCCCATGGTGAGCTGGGCGAGCTGGCGGTAGATGTACTCGCCCTGGGCGTCGAGGCCCGACGAGGCGATCGGCTCGATCTTGATGCCACGTTCGGCGGCCCGGCGGGCCTCGGTCAGGTAGTCCGGCCCGTCGTAGTCGAGGTGCGGCGGGGCGTCGGCGATGAGGAAGACCAGCTTGACGGCGTCCTCGCGCCAGGCCGGCTTGGCCAGCGCCTCGGCGAGCGCCGCGTTCAGGTCCTCGGGGGTGTCACCGCCGCCGTCGGCCCGCACGGCGGTGAGCTGCTCGCGGAACGTTCCCACATCGGCGGTGAAGTCGGTGGTCCTGGTGAGGTATTCGTCGCCCTTGTCGCGATAAAGCGTCATGCCGAGCTCCAGCTCGGGCCCCGCCGTCAGCTTGGCGATGCGTGCGGCGACCGAGTCGACGCTGGCGGTCAGGCGGCCGATCTCGTCGCCCATCGAGCCGGTGGTGTCGATGAGGAACAGCACCTGCAGCTTGGCCCGGCCCTCCGGTCCGGTGACGGGCAGCTTGACCTTGGGCGTCTGGCCGGTGGCCGCGGCGGTGGCTCCGCCGTACGAGACGGTGATCCGGCCGTCACCGAAGATCAGCGCGCGTCCGTCGGCGTAGGTGCGCGCCTTCTGATCTCCAGCCTGTACGGTGGCGCCGAACAGCGGCCGGCCGCCGCGGTCCGTCACGGTCACGATCCTGCGCCCGCGGACATCGGCGTCGCGCACCTCCTGGTCGCCGTCGGCGAACTTCTTCCGGTAGTCGAGGTAGGCGGTGAAGGCGGCGTTGTCGTCGACGCTGCCCGCGCGTAACCCCGATTGCCCCTGGGCTCCGGACCTCGGTTCGGGGGCACCGGCGGCGGTCGTATCCGCTGCGCCGCAGGCGGTCAGGAGGATGGCGGACAACGGCAGGACGGCGAGACGTACACGGTGACGTGTCATGACCTTTCCGACGGAAGGATCGGCGCGGGCGTTCGAGCCTGGGCCACACGGTGACCGTGCCGTGCCCGACGTGTGACCTCCCGGCCGCTGTCATGGCCGCCAGAGGTGTACGGCGGTCGTCTCAGCGGCGTGCGAGTGCCGTGTCAGCGGCAGGCGCGATCGTCTGGCGCATGGAGAACACCGAGTCCCGAATCCGTCCCCGTACCGTCACCATCGCCGGCGTCCTGCAGCTGCTGTTCGCCCTGGCCTTCCTGATCGCCCCCGTGGCGGGCCTCGTCTACGGCGCCGAGGTCAAGACCGCGATCGAGGCCGAACTCGTCCGGCAAGGCCTGTCCCCCACCATCCTGACCGACCACGGCATCCGGCTCGACGAGGGCGGCTACGCGCTGGTGCTGCCCGTCGCCACCACGGTGATCGCCGCGATCCTGGCATGGCTGAACCTGGCGGGCAGGCGGGCCGGCCGCATCCTGACCTTGATCATTCAACCGGTCTTCCTCGCTCTGGACGTCTTCATCCTCGCCACCCAGGTGACCAGGGTGCCGACGTTCCAGTCGATCCTCGGGGAGACCGCCGACGCCCAGGCGATCTTCGACGCCGCCGGGCGCGTCTATCCGGCCTGGCTGCTCGCCGTGTCCGACGGCCGCCTCGTCTTCACCCTCCTGGCCTCGCTGACGGTCATCGTCCTGCTCCTGCTGCCCTCGGCCCGCGCCTACTTCCGCAAGTGAGGCGTCCCGCAGATCACCGTGCCAGCCGCCCCAGCAGTACGGACGCCGCCGTGATGCCGATCGCCGTGGCCGCGAACAGCACCGCGAAGTCCAGCGGCAGGTGCGCGGGCACGCCGAGCAGCAGCCCGCGCAGCGCGTCGACCTGGTAGCTGAGCGGGTTGACCGCGCTGACGTACTGCAGCCAGTCCGGCATGGCCGTGGTCGGGTAGAGCGCGTTGGACGCGAAGAACAGCGGCATCGTGATCGCCTGCCCGATGCCCATCAGCCGGTCGCGGGTCAGGACGATCCCGGCGATCGTCACCGACAGGCAGGAGAAGAACGCCGAGCCGAGCAGCACGGCCACGGTCACGCCGGCCAGGCGCACGGGGTTCCAGGTCATGCTCACGCCCAGGAGCGCGGCGATGAGCATGACGACCACCGCCTGGATCATCGCCTTCACGCCGGCGGCGAACGCCTTGCCGGTGACCAGCGCGGCTCGCGGGGTCGGCGTGACCAGGAGCTTGGTCAGGACCCCCGAGTCGCGCTCCCAGATGATCTGGATGCCGTAGAAGATGGCGATGAACATCGTGGACTGGGCGATGATCCCGGGGGCCAGATAGTCGAGGTACGGGATGCCGTCGCTGGGGATCAGCTTGATGCGGGTGAACGTCTCACCGAAGATCAGCAGCCACAGGGCGGGCTGGATCGCGCGGGTGTAGAGCTCGGTGCGATCGTGGCGCAGCTTCTGCAGCTCCACCACGCACATCGCGGCGACCCTGGCGGGCAGCACGCGCCACCCCGTACGGGCGCGCGGCGGAACGAGCAGCAGGTCGAGGCCGCCCGCGCCGGCGCTGTCAGCCGACACGGGAGGCGGTGTTGCGGGTACGGCGGACATCGCGGAACTCCCCTCCTCCTTCGTCGAGGCCGCTTCCGGCGACGTCGCGGAACACGTCCTCCAGCGTCGGCACCGCGCCGTCACCGCGCCGCTCGCGCAGGTCGGCGATGAGCCGCTCCGGGGTGCCGAGGGCCCGTACGCGTCCCTTGTGCATGAGCGCGACCCGGTCGCAGTACTGTTCGGCCTCGTCCATGTAGTGCGTGGTGACCAGGACGGTCATCCCGGTGGCGGCGCGCACCGCCATGATGTGCTCCCAGACGCTGGTGCGGGCGATGGGGTCGAGCCCGATCGTCGGCTCGTCCAGCATGAGCAGGCGGGGCGCGCTGACCAGGGCCTGGGCGAGTTCGAGGCGGCGTACCATGCCACCGGAGTAGGTGCCGGCCATCCGGTCGGCGGCGTCGGCGAGCCCGACCGCCTCCAGCGCCTGGCCGACACGGCCCGCGCGCTCGCGCCGGGGGACGTCGAACACCCGGGCGAACAGGGAGACGTTCTCACGGCCCGTGAGGCTCGCGTCCGCCGACAGCTGCTGGGGCACGTACCCGAGCAGGCGGCGCACCGCCATCTTCTCGGTGGCCGCGTCGTGCCCGAAAACCCGCACCATCCCGGACGGAACGGGCAGCAGCGTGGTCACACACCGGATGGCGGTGGTCTTGCCCGCCCCGTTGGGGCCGAGCAGACCGAACACCTCTCCGGCGGTGACCGTCAGGTCGACGCCATCGACGGCCCTGGTCTGGCCGAACGAATAGCGCAGGCCGGTGCAGGTGACCGCGTCACCCGTCGTCGGCGTACCGTCCCTCATGCCGTCCCCACCTCCTCGTGCAGGCCCTCGGCGAGCCTGCGCAGCGCCGGGAGCGCGGCGGTCAGCGCGGCCCGGTCCTCCTCACTGAGCCGCTCCACCTGCTCGCGGACGAGCGCCGCGCGCCGCTCCTCCCAGGCGCGCAGCCGCGCCTCGGCCTCGGGGGTGGGCAGCAACCGGGCGGAACGGCGGTCGTCGTGGCCGATCTCCCGGCGCAGCAACCCGGCGGTCGTGAGCTGATTGACCAGCGTGGACACCGAGTTTCCGGCCAGGTACAGCTCCTTGGCCGCCGCCGAGACGCCGATGCCGGGGTTGGTGGAGACCAGTCGCAGCAGCTCGACCTGGGCACCGCGCAACCGCGGCCCGGTCAGCCCCCGGCGCAGCCTGCGCCGGAGGAGCCGCTGGATACCGGTCAGGACGCCCGCGAGAGCGTCGGGAAGATCTGTACTGCCCATACACAAAACATTAGCTCTGTTCACGAGCTAATGTGAAGTAGTCTCAAATGATCTCGAGGTTGGCCATCATGCCCATGTCCTCGTGTTCGGCGTTGTGGCAGTGGAAAAGGTAACGGCCGCGGTAGCCGTCGAACCGGGTGATGATCTCCACGGCTTCGCCGGGCCGTAGCGAGACGGTGTCCTTGAGCCCCGCGTCGTGGGCCAGCGGCGCCCTGCCGCTGCGCGAGAGCACGCGGAAGCCGATCAGGTGCAGGTGGACGGGATGGTGAACGTCGGCGACGAGCCGCCATACTTCGACGTCGCCGAGCCCGGCCGTGACATCGGCGCGGACGGGGTCGAACGGCAGGCCGCCGATGAGCCAGCCGTGGCCCGCGTGCATCTGACCGGCGCGGAAGGAGAAGTCGCGCACCCTGACGGCGTCCGAACGCCGCCAATCCGGCAGATCGGTGGACAGCCTGCTGGGGATGCGGCTGTCGTCGGCGGCTCCGCGGGCGACGCGGAAAGCCATCACGTCGCCGGTACGGCCGGAGCCGAGCCGGTTGATCACCTTGACGAGGCTGCCCGTCGGGACGCCGGAGAAGTCGACGACCACGTCGTAGCGTTCGGCGGGCGCGATCGGCAGCAGCCGGTGGGTGACCGGGGCGGCGAGCAGCCCCTGGTCGGCCCCGATCTGGACGAGGTCGAGGCGGCGCCCGTCGTCGGTGACCGCTTCGAGTTCGTAGTGGCGGGCGTTGGAGGCGTTGAGGATGCGCAGCCGGTAGCGGGCCGCGTCGACCTCGTGCACGGGCCAGGGTGCGCCGTTGACCAGGATCACGTCGCCGAGAACCCCGGCGAGGTACGGCTCGCGGACGCCGGGCCGTACGCGCAGGGTGGGATCGAGGGCTGGGTAGGCGAGGCTGCCGTCGGCGGCGAACGCCCGGTCGGCGATCATGAGGGGCAGCTCGCGCGGTCCGGCGGGCAGGCCGAGGGCTTCCTCGGCGTCGTCGCGGACGATGTGCAGCCCGGCCAGGCCGCGCCAGATCGCGGGGGCGGTGAAGTCCATCCGATGGTCGTGGTACCACAGCAGCGTGGGCCGCTGGTCAAGCGGGAAGGTGTAGTCCCTGGTCAGCTCGGTCACCACGGCCCTCGGGTCGCGCATGCCGTGCTCCATGTGCATGGCGTGCTCCTGCCGGCCCTCGGGCAGGACGAGGTCGGTCGGATACCCGTCGGAAGCCGCCGGGGTACGCCCGCCGTGCAGGTGCACGACCGTCGGGACGGGCAGCTCGTTGCGGTGCGTCACGGTGACCGGCCGGCCGCGGCGTGACTCGATCGTCGGCCCGGGGAAGGTCCCACCGTACGTCCACATCGGCGTCGTGACCCCGGGCAGGATCTCCGCGCTCGCTTCACGCTGGGTGATCTCGTAGCGGTCGGCGCCGCCGGAGGCGCCGACCGGCTTCAGTACGGCGGGGACCGGCAGCGGCACCCGGAAAGGCGGCGGCAGCGGTACGGCACTGCGCAACTCGGCACCCGTGACCGACGGCCGGCGGGCCAGCGCGGCCGAGGCCGACAGCCCGGTGGCCGCCATCAGCCCGAGCGCCCCGCCGATGCCCAGAACCCGCCGCCGGGTCAGGCTTCGGGCGTCATCCTCACGCATCGCGAGCCTCCCGCCGCGGCAAGGGCCGGCTCCAGACGGCGATGAACAGCACGACGAGCGCGACGACGGTCATCACACCCAACGGGATGTGCAACCACAGCACGCCGTCCAACCCGGCGAAGTACTGCACCGTCTCGGCCGCCACCACCCCCGTCGTGGCCAGGAACGGCCACGCCTGACGCAGCCGGACCCACACCACGATCGCCACGATCACCTGCAGGTAGCCGATGGAGGTGACCACGTCGGCGCCGATCGCGTGCCAGCGAAGGCCGTCGAAGTCGCCGGTCAGATAGACCCCGGCGAACACCGGCTGGCCGACGATCGCCACCACATGCGCGCTGACGACGGCCCGCAGTGTCCGCGCGGCCATGGTGAGCATGCGACATCCCTCCTCACTTGTTCTCGCTGTTCGCGAGCGGGCTCGACACTATGGCTCGCCGGTTATCTTGTCTAAGATCAATATCGCTATGCTGTTATGCCTCGGGAGTCATGATGGAGCTGAACACGCTCAGGCAGTTCCTGGTGGTGGCGCGGCTGGAGCACCTCAGCCGCGCGGCCGACGAGCTGCGGGTCGCCCAGCCTTCGCTGAGCCGTACCATCGCCCGTTTGGAGAGCGAGCTGGGCACACCGCTGTTCGATCGCAGCGGCCGGCTCCGGCTGAACGACACGGGCAAGCTCTTCCGCGGTTACGTCGAACGCGCTCTCGGTGAGCTCGACGCGGGCCGGCGAGCCGTCGCCGAGGCCACCAGTGAGGGTGTGGGCACGGTGCGGCTGGCGTCGGAGACGTTCCTCACCCTCACCGGGCCGCTGGCGGCCTTCAAGCGGGCCCATCCCTCCATCGAGGTCGCGCTCCACTGGGCGGCTGCCGAGGACATGGCCCGCCACCTGCGGGCCCAAGAGGTCGATCTGTGCGTCGCCTCGCAGCCGATCCACGCCGCGGGCTTGGAGGCGGTTCAGCTGCTCGACGAGGCGGTGTGGGTGGCCACGTCGCTCGATCATCCGTTGGCGGGCCGTACCTCGGTGAGCATCGACGAACTCGCCGATCAGTCCTTCGTCTCCGCCCGCAAGGGGCACTGGCAGCGCCGGCTCCTCGACCGGCTCTTCGCCGCCAGAGGCCTCACCCCGAAGATCGTCTGTGAGGTCGACGAGCCCAGCGCCATCGCCGACCTGATCGGCGCGGGGCTCGGCATCGGCCTCGTCCCTTCGTTCGCCCGGCATACCTCCATCCGGGCTCCCCTCGCCGCGATCACCGTCGACAGCCCCGACTGCCGTCGCGCGCTCACGCTGTACTGGGGTGCCGACAGCCACCTGTCGACCGCCGCCCGCCTGATGCGCACCACGATCACCAGCTGGAACTGGAGCACCGGCGAAGCGCCGGCCTCACATTCCGAGGGGCTGTCCGGTCGGTAACTACAGAGACGCGGGTTTCACTATCTCGACCAGAAGAGGCGACATGTCAACAGCTCAGGAAGCACGCAACAAGGAGACGTACCACCGCTTCCACGAGGCCATCAACAGCGGCGATCTGGAGATCATTTCGAAGGCGATCGACGAGTTCATTCACCCGGACGGGCGCTTCCACGCGGCGGAGCGGACTGATGTGACCGCGGTGCAGGCGCAGAAGCGCATATGGGACGTCCTCCTGCGCGCGTTCCCCGACATTCACGTGAGTGTCGAGGACCTGCTCGCCGAGGGAGACAAGATCGTCGCTCGGCAGACGGTCACCGGGACCAACTCCGGTGAATACCGGGGCATGCCCCCGACCGGCAGATCCGTCACGTACAACGAGATCTTCATCGCCCGCTTCGCCGACGGCCAGATCACCGACATCTGGGGGGTCGTGGACATCTATTCACAGCTGCAGCAGCTCGGCCTGATCAAGGCGTAGCACCTCACGATCATCGTGCCCGGAGGCCCTCCCCCGGCGTCGGCCGGGGCTGGGCTTCAAGGACTTCCCCGGTCGCCCGTGGATGATGATGCGGGGAGACGGGGAAGAGGCCGGTTTCGCCGCGCTACGTGCGTGACGCTGTTATGCCGGGATGGCGCTTCGAGCGGGATGGCCGGGGCCGACCTGCTGGGCACCATGCTGGCCCGCCACCCCGGCAGCATGACGCGGACGCTGGCCGAGTGGGAGCGGCAGCTGGAGCCCTCGCCCCGGGTTCGCCCGCCCACCGAGCCGCCCCGCTCCCCCAGGTCAGGCCGGGCCTCGGCACCGCAACGGCCGACGCTTTCTTACTCGACCGGGCCCTGCCTCGGTGCCGCACGGACGTGCGCGCGTTCGCCTTGTTTCCCGATGAGGCTCAGGAACTCGACGGGTCCGGCGCTGGTGGCCCCGAACCAGTGCGGGGTGCGCGTGTCGAACTCCGCCGCCTCCCCGGGCCTGAGGATGAGGTCGTGCTCCCCGAGCACCAGGCGGAGCGTTCCGTTGAGGACATAGGCCCAGTCGTAGCCCTCGTGGGTGCGCAGGTCGGGTTCGGCGTCGTCGCTTCCGGTCGGGAGGACGAACTTGTAGGCCTGGATTCCTCCGGGCCTACGGGTCAGCGGCAGGACGATCGAGCCGTCGCCGCACGGGATGGGACGCAGATTGATGCGCGGGTCGCCGGTCGGCGGCGCGTCGACGAGCTCGTCGAGTGTGACCCCGTAGGCGCGAGCAAGCGGAAGCAGCTGCTCGAGCGTGGGACGTCGCAGGCCCGCCTCGAGCCGGGACAAGGTGCTGGTGGAGATGCCGGTCTCCGCCGCGAGGTCGGAGAGCGTGACGTCTCGATGCAGCCGAAGGCGTTTCAACCTCGGTCCCACAGCGTCAAGAGTTCGGTCCATGGTTTCGTCCACCCCGCCATTTTGCCATTCGGCAACAGCGTTTGCGCATCTGCCTGCTCTGTCAGCACCATGAACAACGCCACGGCGGAGAGATCATCGCGAACAGGGGAAAGCGACCTATGACGTACGACTTCGACAAGGACTTCTGGGAGCGGCACTGGCAGGAGGGGCGAGCCGGGGGCTCCGGGTCCATGGGCGGCAACCCGCCGAACCCGTACCTCGCCCGTGAGACCAGCGGCCTGGCACCGAGCACGGCGCTGGATGCGGGGTGCGGCGGTGGCGCGGAGGCGATCTGGCTCGCCGCTCACGGCTGGCATGTCACCGCGGCCGACATCTCGTCCGAGGCCCTTGCTCGCGCTGCCGAGCGCGCGGCGACGAGCGGGGCTTCCGAGCGCTTGCAGTGGGTCGAGGCGGATCTGGGCCTCTGGAGCCCGGGCGCTCAGTTCGACCTGGTCATGACCCACTACGCCCACCCGGCGATGCCCCAGCTGGAGTTCTACGATCGCATCGCCGGCTGGGTGGCTCCCGGGGGCACGCTGCTCATCGTGGGGCACCTGCACACCTCGGACTCCACCGGCCACGCGCACCAGCATCCTGCCGAAGCGTCGGCCACCTCCGCGGCCATAACCGCGCGCCTGGACGGCACGGAGTGGGAGATCGTCACCGCCGAAGAGTCCCGCCGCACGCTCACCGGCCACGGGGGCCGAGCGGTCCCCCTGCACGACGTCGTCGTCCGCGCCACCCGTCGCCGGTGACCGCGCCGACTCCCCTGGCCTTCTGAAAGGAATTGCATGAGTACGAACCCGGGAGCACCCGACCCGACCATCCACGACCCACGACAACGACGTACGATCCTGGCCGGGGTGTGCATCGCGCTCATGGCGGTCATCGCTTCGGTGTCCGGGCTGAACGTCGCCCAGTCGGAGCTCACCGTCGCGTTCGACGCCTCGCAGACCGAGGTCTTGTGGTTCATCAACATCTACACCCTCAGCCTGGCCGCGTTGCTCCTGCCACTCGGCGCGATGGGCGACCGGTGGGGCCGCAGGCCGGTGCTGCTCGCCGGCCTGGTCGTGTTTGGAGCAGCGAGTGCGGCGGCCGGCCTGGCCACGTCGTCCGGGATCATGCTCGCCGCGCGATTCCTGAGCGGCGTGGGCGCAGCGATGATCATGCCGGCCACCCTCGCCGTCATCACCTCGACCTTTCCGGAGGAGGAACGTTCCAAGGCGATCGGCGTGTGGACCGGCGTAGCCGGCGGTGGCGGCATCTTGGGGATGTACCTGTCGGCAGTCCTGGTCGACCTGGCGAGCTGGCGGTGGCTGTTCGTCCTGCCGGTCGTGCTCGTCGTCGTCGCCATCGTCATGGCGCTGCGATCCGTCCCGAACTCGCGCGAGGCGTCAGGGCACGGGTTCGACGCCATAGGCTCGGTGTCGTCCGCGGTCGCGGTGATCGGGCTCGTCTTCTTCCTCCACGAGGGCCCCGAACGAGGCTGGACCGCGCCCGCGACGCTGCTGGGCCTTATCGTCGGCCTCGTCGCCGCTGTCGGATTCGTGGCATGGGAGCTGCGCCGGCAAGCACCGCTTCTCGACGTCCGCCTGTTCCGCGAACCTGGTCTCGCGAGCGGTTCCGTGTCGCTCTTGACGGTCTTCGGCGTGCAGGCGGGGATCTTCGTGGTCCTCTTCCCGTACTTCCAGGCGGTGCTCGGCTGGTCCGGCCTTCGCTCCACCCTGGCGCTCATGCCGATGGCGCTGCTGATGATGTTCGCCTCCGGCCTCGCCCCGCAGGTGGCCGCGCGCATCGGCAGCCGTTCGACGATGGCCTCAGGGATCTTCCTGGGCGGCGCGGGGCTGGTCCTCATGGCCACCTTCGTCTCCATCGACGGCGGCTACCTGTCGATCCTCCCCGGCATGCTCGCCATGGGACTCGGCATGGGTTTGACGATGACGCCCTCCACCGAGGCCATCACCACCGCCTTGCCGCGTGAGCGCCAAGGTGTCGCGTCCGCGCTCAACGACGTCACCAGGGAGTTCGGGACGGCGCTCGGTGTCGCGCTGCTGGGAGCGGTCCTGACCGCCGGGTACCGCGGCGCCATCGACTCCCGGCTCGGCGGAGTGCCGGACGCCGCCGCCGACACCGCCCGCGAGGGGGTCGCCAACGCCCTCGCGGGCGGTGTCGGGACGCAGGCGCTGATCCGGGCCGCCCAAGAGTCCTTTGTCGCCGGGTGGCAGCAGGCCATGTGGGCGGGCGCAGTGGTCATGGCGGTCCTGTTCGTGTACGTTCTCGCGCGAGGTCCGCGGCCACGGCCCCGGGGTTCCGGCAGCGACAGCCGTGAATCCGACGATGTAGCCGCCGACCTGCGCTGACTCACCGAGGCGACGGCTTTCAGGATGTCCTCCCGGTGTGCTCGCTGCCGTCCTACGTTTGGGCGGGCGGCAGGTCGGCCTGCTTGGCTCTGATGAGCGGCGTCCAGCGCGGCTCCCTTGGCCTGCTCCGGCAACGGGCTCGGGGTCCAGCGACGACCGTCTCCTCGTCGCCACTCACGCACCTGACCGCTTGACCTGCCTGGTGGCCGGGAGGTTCCTTCCGATCGAAGGCTTCCGTGTCCGCCGCGAATCACCAGGGCTACAAGACCATGTACTGGTCGTGGCGGCCGTAGAGGTCGGTCCACTCCTCCTCGCCGAGTTGCCGCCCGCTCGCCACGATCTCGGCCAGCTCCTCGAAGTAGGCCTCGCGAGGAGCGCCAGGGGCGAACAGCACCAGCATCGTGGCCGGCCCGTCCGAGTTGCGGAACCCGTATTGGGGGCCGGTACTCGCGCCGGTGGCCAGGTAGTGCACCCTCGTACGCCCGCCGATCAACAGGTCCGGCGCGGTGTCCGCCGTGTGGAGCCTGCCGGTGATCTCTCCCCTGTCACCCAGGTAGCGAGCGTCCGGATATGACATCCCATTCCTCCTCGTCGATGGAGGAACTCTACGCACCTGACGCCGGTTCCGGGCGGTTTGTGACACCCAGGCCCGGTGGCGCACGTCACATCGTCGAGTTGTCACAACGAACGGGTGGCCGGCATCTCCATGCCGTCAGGACGCCGCGCGAACGATCCGCGCGGCGCACATCTCCACAAGTGAGGACGAAGTCATGGAACCCCGTATGAACCTGAACGCCAACGAGTTCGGCGCCAAGCTCGGCAAGCGGTTCTACAACGTCAGCCTGGCGATCGAGCAGTCGACGCTGCCCAAGCCCACCCAGGACCTGGTGATGCTGCGGGCCAGCCAGATCAACGGCTGCGGCTTCTGCGTCGACTACCACTCCAAGGATGCCGCGGCCGCCGGGGAGAGCGCGGTGCGGCTCAGCCTGGTCGCCGCCTGGCGCGAGTCCACCGTGTTCACCGAGGCCGAGCGGGCCGCGCTGGCGCTCGCCGAGGAGGGCACCCGGCTCGCCGACGCCTACCAAGGGGTGTCCGACGAGACCTGGGCCCAGGTGCGCAAGCACTACGACGACGACCAGATCACCGCGCTGGTCTACCTGGTCGCCATGATCAACGCGGCCAACCGGCTCGGCGTGATCGTGCGCACCCAGGGAGGCTCCTACGAGCCCGGCATGTTCGCGAGCATCTCGAGCTGATCGACGGGCGAACCCCGGTCCAGGATCGTTCGATCCGGGCCGGGGCCTGCCCATGTAAGGGTGCGGCCGCGGGCTAGGATCGCGCCATGCCCTTGACTGTGGACGACGTCGACCGGTTCGAGGCGTCCAGGCCGCGCCTGGAGGCCATCGCCTACCGCCTCCTCGGCTCCGCCGCGGAGGCCGAGGACGCCGTGCAGGAGACGTTCCTGCGCTGGCAGGCCGCCGACGTCGATCGCATCGAGGTCCACGAGGCCTGGCTGACGAAGGTCCTCACCAACCTGTGCCTCAACCAGCTCACCTCCGCGCGGGCGCGCCGCGAGACCTACGTGGGCCGATGGCTTCCCGAGCCGCTGCTCGCCGGGGACCCGATGCTCGGCCCGGCCGACACCGCCGAGCAGCGCGACTCGGTCTCGTACGCGGTCCTCACCCTCATGGAGCGCCTCTCCCCCAACGAGCGGGCCGTGTACGTGCTGCGGGAGGCCTTCGACTACCCGCACCGGGAGATCGCCGAGATCCTCGACCTCACCGAGGCCGCCAGCCAGCAGATCTTCCACCGCGCCAAGAAGCACGTCGCGGACGGCAAGGCCCGTACCGAGATCGACGCGGTCGCCGCCCGGCGGATCGTCGAGGAGTTCCTGGCGGCCGCCACCAGCGGCCGGACCGAGCCGCTCGTACGCCTGCTCACCGCGGACGCCATCTCGGTCGGCGACGGCGGCGGGAAGATCCCGGCCCGCGTCAAGGCGTTCGAGGGCGCCGTCGCGGTCTCGAAGTTCCTGCGGGGCCTGTTCAAACCCGCCGAGGCCAAGCGCACCCTGGTCGGCGGGTCGCCCGAGATCTACGCCTGGATCGCCAACGGCGACCCCGCCGTGGTGGCCGTCGTGGACGGCCGGGTCGTGGGCATCATGTGCCTGGAGGTCACCGCCGAGGGCATCACCGCGTTCCGCAACCAGGTCAACCCCGACAAGCTCGAACGCGCGACCGCGCAATGGGCGACCGCCGACCACGGAGAGCCCCTGTTCGATATGTGAGGTGCTTCACATCCCGTTCCTGTCAGGAAACGGCGGGCTGCCCGGTTCAAGAGGCAACCGCACCAGACAGGAGCAGAAAATGCAGCACCGCATCGTCGTCCTCGGAGCCGGATACACCGGAGCCGTCGCCGCCGGCCGCCTCGCCAAGCGGCTCCACCGCGAGGACGTCGCCATCACCCTCGTCAACGCCGAGCCCGACTTCGTCGAACGTGTCCGCATGCACCAGGTGGCGACCGGCCAGGACCTCAAGCCCCGGCCGTTCAGCGAGATGTTCGCGGGCACCGGCGTCGACGTCCGGCTCGCGCAGGTCACCGGCGTCGACGTCGACCGCAAGACCGTCGCCGTCATCGACGCGAACGGTGAGGGACAACTCCCCTACGACACGCTCGTCTACGCCCTCGGCAGCCGCTGGAACGCCCAAGGCGTCCCCGGGACCGCCGAGCACGCCCAGGAGATCGCCAGCCGCCCCGGAGCGCTCCGGCTGCGCGAGCGCCTGGCCCGCCTCGACGCCGGGCAGAGCGTGGTCGTCGTCGGCGGCGGTCTCACCGGTCTGGAGGCCGCGACCGAGATCGCCGAGGCCCGCCCGGACCTCGACGTCGCCCTCGCCGCCCGGGACGGCCTCGGTGACTGGCTCTCCCCCAAGGGCCGCGAGCACCTGCGCAAGGTCTTCGGCAAGCTCGGGATCACCGCGTACGAGCACGCCGCCGTCACCGGCGTCGAAGCCGACCGCGTCACCACCGCCGACGGCACGGCCATCCCGGCCGCGGTCACCGTGTGGACCGCCGGCTTCGCGGTTCACCCGATCGCGAAGGCGACCGCCCTGGAGGTCACCGGCAGCGGCCAGATCGTGGTCGACGGGACCATGCGCTCGGTCTCGCACCCGGACGTGTACGCCATCGGCGACGCGGCCATGGTGATGGGCCCCGGCGACAAGCCGCTGCGCATGTCGTGCGCCTCGGGAACCCCGACCGCGTGGCAGGCCGCCGACGTGATCGCGGCGCGCCTGACCGGCGGGAAGCTCCCGAACGTGTCGATCCGCTACTTCAACCAGTGCATCTCGCTGGGCCGCAAGGAGGGCTTGATCCAGTACGTCACCGCCGACGACCGCGCCGTGCAGGCGGTCCTGACCGGCCGGCTCGCCGCCGTCTACAAGGAACTGATCTGCAAGAGCGCCGCCTGGGGCGTCGCCAACCCGACGCTCGGGCTGCCCACCCGGCGCCGCCGCGTCACGCGGGAGCGCGCCGCGGCGGGCTCGGCCGTCAAGGCGTCGGCATAGAGCGCGAGGGGCGGCGGGCGCCCGCGCGGCCACAGAGACGTCCTCGGCCCGGCTTGACCTTACCCTCAAGGGCAGGGTTTACCGTTCTTCGAGGTGAGAGGCATGCGGATCAGCGAGCTGGCCCGTCGGGCGGGCGTGACGACAAAAGCGGTGCGTTACTACGAATCGCTGGGACTCCTCACGCCCGGGCGGCTGGCCAACGGCTACCGGGACTACGACGAGCACGACGTACGACTCACGCGGGAGATCCGGGCACTCGGCAACCTCGGGATCCCCGTCGAGCGCACCCGGCCGTTCCTGGACTGCCTCACGGCCGGCCACCGGCACGCCGACGACTGCCCGGCCTCGCTGGCCGGGTACCGGGACGCGATCGCCGAGCTCACGCAGCGGATCGAAGGGCTCACCGCCCGGCGGGCGGTGCTGATCGGGCACCTGGAGGAGGCCGCCCACCGCAACAGCCGCGTCTCACCGGCCACCGAAGGAGAGGACCCGATGACCGACTACGCGAGCCTGCCCGCTGACCTGCCCGTTCCCGAGGACGACGGCGCGGCCGCCCATCTGCCGGGCATGAAGGTGCCGCACCTGGAATTCCAGGGCACCGGCGGCGCGACGATCCGCCTTGACGCGCTCGGCGCGGGCCGTACGGTGCTCTACGTTTACCCGCTCACCGGCCGCCCGGGCACCGACCTGCCCGACGGCTGGGACTCGATCCCCGGAGCGCGCGGCTGCACCCCCGAGGCCTGCGGCTTCCGCGACCACCATCAGGACCTGCTCGCCGCCGGCGCGGCCGGCGTGTTCGGCCTGTCGAGCCAGGACACCGACTATCAGCGCGAGGTCGTCGAGCGGCTCCACCTGCCGTTCCGGATGCTCTCCGACCCTGCGCGGAGCCTGGCCCGGTCGCTCGGTCTGCCCACGTTCGAGGCCGGCGGGCGGACGCTGTACAAGCGGCTGACCCTGATCATCCGCGACGACGTGATCGAGCACGTCTTCTACCCGATCTTCCCGCCGGACGAGCACGCCGGCCAGGTCCTGACCTGGCTGCGCAACAACCCTCTGGTCAGGCCGTTTCGGCGCTGAGGGTCTGTGCCACGGGCCGACGGGCCGCCCAGCGTGCGGGTACGGCGGTGAGTGCCGCCGTTGCCAGGACGATCACGAGTGCGGCCGCCAGCATCCAGGAGACGGGCGGTGTGATCGTGTTCCCGACGCTGAAGAGCCCGAACAAGCCGATGCCCAGGGGAACACCGGCAAGTGCGCCGAGCAGGGCGGGCAGGAGCTGGGCGGCGGACAGCCCCGCGGAGATCTGTCCCGGGGTGGCGCCGAGGGTGCGGGCGATGGCCATGTTCGCTCGGGCGTCCATCGCCGTGGTCCAGGTGAGCGTGATGGTGTTCACGACGGCGAGTGCGATCAGCAGGATGGCGACGGCGAGCATCAGCCGGCGGTCGTGCTCGCCCCGCAGGTTGGGCAGGGCGGAGGAGCCGTTCAGGCCGTAACCCCTCTCGGTTTGGACGTAGAGGGTCAGCAGGGCGACGATCGCGATCATTGTGGTGGCGGTGGAGCACACCTGCAGCACGGCGCGGCCCGGCCGGCGGGCGGTCAGCCGCAGCCCGAGCAGCAGCGGCGTGGGCAGCAGCGCGGACAGCGCGGTGAGCCAGGGCCGGTGGCGGGGCTGGTGCGCGGTGGCGGACAGCGCCGTGACGGTCGCCGTACGCATGGCCCGCAGGGTGGGACGCAGCGTGGACAGCACCGCCACCGCCACGGCGAGGACGGTCGCCGTGGCGACGGTGGCACCGCCGGGCCCGGCCGCTTCGCCGATCCGGCTGGCGGTGGGGCTGGCGATGGCGGGCACGGTCAGGCGGGCGATCACCAGCCCCAGCACGTCGCCGACCAGCGCCAGCACCAGGTACTCGGTGAACAGGACGGCGGCGATCAGACCCGGGGTGGCGCCGACGGCCTTGAGCAGCCCGGCCCGGCGCGTCTGCTCGACGGCACGTCCCGCGGCCAGCGCCGCCACTCCGGTGATGGCCAGGAAGCTGAGCAGCCAGCTACCGACGACCAGGATCGGCTGGCTGTTCCTGAGGATGACCATGTCCTGTTGCGCGGTGAACTGCCAGGAGTGGAAGTTGACCCTGAGGGTGGGCACGCTGCGGGCGTCGATGAAGGTCTCGGTGGCGGCGGGGTCGCGCAGCTTGAGGTCCATGGCCGTGGTCACCGGGAGGTCTTGGGACGACGCCAGTGTCCGGGCGTCCGATCGGGTCATCCAGGCCAGGCCGCTGTAGTCGCTGGGGCCGCCGCCCGGGCCGATCTGCGCCGCCCAGGGGTAGATGGAGGTGGCCGCGGTGACGGCGATCCCGACGACGGGGTACGACCGGCCGGCGATGGTGACGTGGTCGCCGACGCCGACGCCCAGCGCGGTGGCGAAGCCGCGTTCGAGGACCGTGCCGCCGGAGCGGACCCACTGACCCGAGGTCACCAGGGGCCGGTTGACCTCGCCGGGCTTCTCGGCGAAGCCCTGCACCACCACTGGGGACGACGTTGAATCGCGCGTGGTGAGGTTGGCGTAGACGATGCGATAAGGGCCATGGTGGGCGACCACTTCGGGAGTGTCCGTCAGCGAGGCCAGGGTCGGGGTCACGGCGGGGCCCGTCTCGCCGGAGAGCACCACCACGTCCGGCCCGGCGGTGGCCGCGCGGGTCTGCTCGTACAGCGCGTCGCTCACGCCGCGCAGGGACAGGCCCAGTGCCATCGTGGCGGTGGCCACGGTCACCGCGAGCAGGAGCATCACGGCCTGGACCCGGTGCCGCCGCACGTCAGCCAGCACCAGACGCACGACGAGGACGATGGAGCCCATGCCGTTCAGCCCTCCAGCCCGATCAGGCCGCCGAGCCACCCGGTGCCGGTGCCCGTGCCGGCCATCCGGGTGTCGTCGACGAACATCCCGTCGCGCATCGAGATCAGCCGGTCCGCGGTGGCCGCCACCCGCTCGTCGTGCGTGACGATCACGAGGGTCTGCCCCGCCGAACGCAGGTCCTCGAAGATCCTCAGCACGTCGAGTGTCGCCGCGGTGTCGAGGTTGCCGGTCGGCTCGTCGGCCAGGACGACCAGCGGGTCGTTGGCCAGCGCGCGGGCGATGGCGATCCGCTGGCGCTGCCCGCCCGACAGCTGCGACGGCAGATGCCGGGCACGATCGGTGAGCCCGACCCGTTCCAGCAGCAGGCCCGTGCGCCGCCTGGCCTCGCGCCGTGAGCGTCCGGCCAGCAGTACGGGCAGCTCCACGTTCTCGGCCGCCGACAGCTCCTCCACCAGATGGAAGGCCTGGAAGACGAACCCCACCGACCGGCGCCGCAGCCGCGCCAGCGCCCGCTCGCTCAGCGTGTCGATGCGCCGGCCCGCCAGCCACACCTCCCCGTCGCTGGGCCGCTCCAGGCCACCGAGCAGGTGGAGCAGGGTGGACTTCCCGCAGCCGCTGGGGCCCATCACCGCCAGCATCTGCCCCTGGGGGACCTCCAGGTCGACGTCGTCGACCGCGCGGACCCGGCCCTGCCCCTGACCATGGTGTTTCACCAGGCCGCGGACACCGACCACGGGACTCGACTCGTTCATGCGTCCTCAACCTTGTCGTCGATCCTGGACCAGGCTCGCTCGCAGGCCGCCAGCCAGCGCAGGTCCGCCTGCAGCCGCAGCATGATCCCTTCCAGCAGCAGGCCGGCGCCCGAGCCCGCCGGCTCGGCCAGCGCCGCGTGCTGCGTCTCGTTCAGGCGGCGCAGCAGCTCGCGGCGCTGCGCCGCGACCAGCTCGACCGGGTCGGCGAGCCGGGCCGCGTCGGCCGCGACGAGCTTGAGGTGAAACTCCGCCAGGTCCGGTTTCGGCCAGCCCACCTCGGCCAGCCACGCGGCCACCCGCTGCTGCCCGGCCGGCGTCAGCGCATAGACCTTGCGGTCCGGCCGCTCGGGAAGGCCGTCGGCCCGCTCGCAGACCACGAGCCCCGCCTTTTCCAGCCGGGCCAACGTCACATAGATCTGACCGCGGTTCATCGACTCACCCAGCGGGCCGAGACTCTGCCGCAGCCGGGCGTGCAGGTGGTAGCCGTGCGACGCCTCCTTGGCGAGCATCGCCAGCACTGCGTCCTGCATGTCCCCTCCCCCTAAGGTTTCCTGAGCCGGAACCCGGTGGTGACGTCGTCCCCTTCGAGGGGATCGCCGTCCTCGAACGGGTCGTCGCTGGTGGACGGCTCCTGGGTCGGCTTGGGTGTCGGCTTCCGCACCAGGTCGTGTTGCCGGCCGCCGAAGGTCGCCGCCGGAAACTGCTCGACCGGCTTGCCGTCCATCGCGATCGTCATGAAGTCACGCCAGATCTTGGTGGGTGTCCCGGCTCCCTGGATGTTGCCCAGGGAGACCTCCTTGGGCAGGGGGTAGCCGTTGGCGTCCTTGATGATTTTCTTGGTCTTCGGGTCCGTCCGCGGGACCTCCTTGTACATCCCGACGGCCGCGGAGAGCTGCGGGGTGTATCCGACGAACCAGGCTTCCTTGTTCTCGTTGTTGGTGCCGGTCTTGCCGGCGATCGGACGCCCGCCGGGCAGTGAGGTGCCCGCGGCGGTGCCGTACTTGACCACCTGCTGCATCGCGTAGGTCGCGTCCGCGGCGCTGTCCGGGCTGATGACCGTTTTGGGCACGCCGGCCTCCTCAATGACGGTCATCCCCTTGAACGTCTTGACCGAGACGACCACGTGCGCGTCGTGGTGGACACCGCCATTGGCGAAGATGCCGTACCCGTCGGCCTGCTCGACCGGGGTGACCAGGCCGGCGCCGATGGACATGCCGAACGCGTGGTCCTTGACGGCCTGGTCCAGGTTCTTCTTGTTGATCCCGGCGCCCCCGGCGACCCTCTCGACCTCCTTCAGGCCGACCTCCTGCGCCATCGTGGCGAACGCCGTGTTCACCGACTCGGCGGTGGCCCGGTCGATCTGCACGGCCGCACCCACGTCGTGCGAGTTGCCGATCGGCTTGGTGCCCGGCAGCGTGACCGGGCCGTTGCCGGACACGTAGCTCTTGAGGCTGTAGCCGTTCTCGAGCCAGGCGGCCAGCACGTACGGCTTGAACGCCGACGCGGCCTGCTTGTAGGCGTCGAAGGCGTTGTTGGTGAAGCTCTTCAGGTAGTCGCGGCCGCTGTAGAACGCGATCACCCGGCCGTTGCGCGGGTCCACGGCGGCCATGTTCGCGCGGATGTGCTTGTCGTTGACGGTGGCCAGGTTGCTCTCCACCGCCTTCTTCGCGGCCTGCATGAGCTTCCTGTCGAACGTCGTCGTGACCCGGAAACCGCCGCTGCGCAGGCTCTCCCTGGAGATCCCCCGCTGCTCCAGCTCACGCTGCGCGATGTCGACCATGTAGCCGTTGATGCCCTTGAGGGTCTCCTTCTTGTCCAGCTTGGCGAGCTTGGGGAACTTCGCCGTCCTGGGCAGCTGCCCGTACTTCGCCGGGTCGACGATCGCCATGCCGCCGATGACGTACGCGAACCGCTCCCGGGTCGGCGCCCAGTTCTTCTTGGCCTCCGTCTTGTCGAAGACGACCGGGTTCTGGATCCGGCCCGCCAGGTAGGCCGCCTCGGCGGGGGTCAGCTTGTCGACGTCCTTGTCGAAGAACGCCTGGGCGGCGGCCTGGATGCCGTCCGCGCCGCGGCCGAAATAGATGGTGTTGAGGTAGTTGGCGAGGATCTCGTCCTTCGACATCTCCTTGCTGGCGCGGATCGAGACGAAGATCTCCTTGACCTTCCGCTGAATGGTCCGCTCCTGGCTGAGGCCGTCGTAGTAGGCCCGCGCCATCTCCTGCGTGATCGTCGAGCCACCCTGGACCTGCTGGCCGGTCAGGGTGCTCCACGCCGCCCGCGTGATGCCGGACACCGAGATGCCCGGGTCGGTGCGGAACGTGCGGTTCTCGGCGGCGATGAAGGCGTCCTGGACATGCCGCGGGATCTTGGTGATCGGGACGATCTCGCGCTTGGTGCCGAGCCGGGCGATCTCGGTCTTGCCGTCCCGGTAGTAGATGACGCTGCCCTGCTCGGTTGCCTTCTGCTGGGTCGCCAGAGGCAGCGGGGTGTTGGCGTACGCCACCATGATCATGCCGAAGAGACCCACCGCCAGCACCGTGCAGGCGAGGACCACGACCTTCCAGCTGGGGATGAACCGCTTCCAGCCGGTCCGGCGCGGCCGGCCGCCGTCCTCGTCCGGCCCTCCCCCGGGCCCTTCGCCGCCCGGCCCGCCTCGTCCCTGACCGCCGGATCTCCGTAACCCGTCACCACCTGGCACCGTCGCCTGGGGAGTGGCGCGGCGCCGCCCCCTGCGCGGGCTTTCCCCGGCACCGCTGCGGCCAGCCTCGCGCCGAGTATGTGAGCGGTACCCGCGCGACGGCTCCTCGGCCATTGCCAGCAATCCATCCCCCTAACGGTTAGCCAATAGATAGCGGTTACCCTAAGGGGTGTCAAAGCGCCGGGGGCGTCATTCCCGGGCGAGGTCGGACTCGTCCCAGATCCGCAGGACTCCGTCGCCCCCGGAGGTGACGAGCACCCGACGGCCGTCGACGATCGCCGGCTCCATCGTCGTGATGCCGTGCCCGTGCGCGTTGACGTGGCCGACCTCGGTCCCGTCGGTGGCGTCCCACAGGCGCAGCGAGTCCTGGGTCGGGGTCACCACCAGCGGCCGCCCGTCCACCGTCATCACCGCCACCGTCTCCAGAGCCCCGCCCGAAGCGGGGACCGGTCCGTACAGCGGCTCGTCCGGTTCGGCGTCAAGGGCCCAGGCGTACAGTTCGCCCTTCTCGGTGACCGCGACGATCGCCGTGCGCTCTGCGAGAGCGCAGGCCGTCACGGCCCACACCCGCCCCTCGTACGGATAGAAGGAGCCGAGCTCGGTGAGGTTCGCGGCTTCCCACACCTGGGCTCCCGAACCGCCTGCCAGGATCAGACGGCGGTCACCGACCTGTGCCGTCCCCAGGCAGGACAACTGGCCCACTTCGTCAAGCAGCGTGTCCGTGCCGTCCGGCGACCAGAGCCGCACCTCCTCGGAATACTGCTGCGCGGTGACGAACCGGCCGTCGAACGCGATGACATCGGCGAGGTAGGCACCGTTGAGCGGTGTCCGCCACAGGAGCTCACCGCTGCCGAGGTCCCACAGAGCCGGCTCCTGCTCGTCCCCGCCGGCCGCCAGGAGGAGCCTGCCGTCAACGGAGAGCGCGGCGACCATGTCGATGACGTTCCCGGCATCGGGGAACTGCGCCACGGCCGGATCCCCCGCGTGCGCGTACGGCAGGGAATGCCCCGACCACTCGCCGGTCGACGGAGACCACGTCCACACCCCGCCCCACCTGTCCGTGCAGACGATCAGGGAGCTTCCCTCGTGGCGTACAACGGAGAGGTCGCGGATCGGGGAATCGGTGGGGATCGTTTCGCTCATGATCATCCGCAGAGTGTAGCCACCCGCCGCGGGCCACCATCAAGCATTGCCGATGCGGAGTGCCTCCTTCGGGAACACGCGGTAGACGCTCGGCGTGCCCTCGGCGGTGATGGCCTCGACGACGGAGCGGACGCTGCGATCCTCGACGGCCTCGCGGACGAGCGCGTCGGCCAGGTCGCGGCGTGCGGTGAACCGGCCGACCATCTGCGCGCCTCCGGATGCCGGGTGACGGCGGTGACGGTGTGGCCCTCGGCCAGGGCCTGGGCTCGGCCCGGGTCGCACATGCACGGGCCGAGCCTGACGACACCGCCTCAGGCCGGGGCGGACAGCTGGATCGAGGCGAGTTTGGCCGGGTCGACGACGATGTGGATGCCGGTGATCCGGCCTTCGGCGACGGTGAAGGCGATGACGGAGAGAGGAGTTCCGTCGGGACGCCAGGACATGTGGCCGGGGATGCCGTTGACCAGCACGGGTCGGTGGCGGGCGACCTCGCCGGAGAACATGCGGGCGCCGGCGGCGACCTCGGTGGCGCCGAGGGTGACCACCACGCCGCCGGGGGTGTCGACGGTCAGCTTCACGTTCGGGTCGAGGACCCGCAGGAGCGCTTCGAAGTCGCCGCCGAGGGCGGCGGCGCGGAACGCGTGGACGACCTCCCGGTGCTCGCGGCCGGGGCCCGCCGGCCGGTCCGTGGCTTGGACCTTACGGCGGGCGCGGCTGGCGAGCATCTTGCTGGCGTCGGCGGATTTGCCCAGGATCTGGCCGATTTCGTGGAACGGGACCGCGAACATGTCGTGCAGGACGAACGCCAGGCGCTCGCTCGGGGTGAGCGAGTCGAGCACGACGAGCAGGGCGAGGCCGACCGAATCGGCCAGCGCCACCTGCTCGTCCGGCGCGGGTTCGTCGTGGGGCGTCACCACGAGGTCCGCATGCTCGTGCCCGTAGGCGGTTTCGGGGTGGGCCTGGCGGGATCTCAGGAGGTCCAGGCTGATGCGGCCGACCACGGTGGTCAGCCAGCCCGCCAGGTTGCCGATGGTCGCCTCGTCCTGGCGGACGAGACGCATCCAGGCCTCCTGGACCACGTCCTCGGCGTCGGCGTGCGAGCCCAGCACGCGGTACGCGACGGCGCGCAGCCGCTCGCGCTGGGCCTCGAACGCCTCGGTCACGAGACCGGACGGGTGGGCGGTCACGGCTTTCGCTGCTGACGGAGCGAGACCCGGTTGCCGTCCGGGTCCACCGCCTCGATACGGACCCCGAACGGATAGTCCACGGGTTCGGACTCTTCGAAAGTGACGCCGCGCCGGCGCAGGAGCTCGAAATCCTTCCGCAGATCATCGGATTCGAGGATCAGCGGACCGGGCGCGCCATCCTGGCCCCCGTCGCCCGGCTGACCCGCGGCCGCCGCATGCGACCACAGGAGAATCTGCACGGGGCTGTCGGGAACGCCCACGGTGAGGAAACGTCCGTCGGGCCCCCGGAAGTCGATCCGCTTTTCCAGGCCGAGTCCCTCGGTGTAGAACTCCAGCGCGCGGTCCTGATCGGTGACGTAGACCGTCGCGTACATGATGTTGTTCAGCATCTTGTTCTCACTTCACTCGTTGGCGCGACCTCGTATTCGGTCGTCGCACCTATGACGAGTGCCGATGGGAGAAGGTAACAGGACCGCTCCGGGAGCCTCAATCGGCCGCGACTGCGTGCCGGACGCATTCGCGGAGCAGGGCGCGGCGCTGTTCGTGGACGTCGGAGGGCTCCTCGGCGGTCGCCGCATAGACGTTGCTGACCGGCGACCAGGCCATGGACATGGCGATGACCATGGCCATCACGTCGAACGGGTCTCCCTGGCGCACTCGCCCGGCGGCCTGGGCCTCGGCGATGGCACGCAGCTTGCGATCGTCGACCCGGTCGTGCTCCTCCACGAGGTGGCCGGTCGGCCGGCGTTCCAGGCGCGCCCAGGTGGCCAACCGGATGAGGTCGGGACGGCGGAGGTACTCGTCGTAGAGGCGTACGGCCCAGTCCGCGAGGTCGGCGGCGTCGATCGGGACGACGTTCACGATCCGCTCCAGCGAGCCGAAGAAGATCGCGTCGAAGAGCTTGTCCTTGTTGCCGAAGTAGGCGTAGAGCTGGGCCTTGTTGGTGTTCGCAGCGGACACGATCCGCTCGATCCGCGCCCCGGCGATGCCGTACTGGGCGAACTCCCGGGTCGCCGCATCAAGAATGCGCTGGTAGGTCGCGGCTCCGCGCGAGGTCAGGGGCTGGTCCGCCATGCTGACGACCCTACCAAACAGAACAGTTGGTTTGCCGAGCAGGCGACGCCGTGCCTAGACTCCAATAAACCGAACAGTCTGTTTAAGGAGAATCGCCGTGCGAACCA
This sequence comes from Nonomuraea sp. NPDC052116, assembly GCF_040680035.1. Classification (NCBI taxonomy): domain Bacteria; kingdom Bacillati; phylum Actinomycetota; class Actinomycetes; order Streptosporangiales; family Streptosporangiaceae; genus Nonomuraea; species Nonomuraea sp. NPDC052116. The sequence continues at coordinate 51,150 of NZ_JBFAWA010000042.1, forward strand.
CGACCGGATGGCAGGCGGACGGCGCGGCGGCGAGTCTGCGGCGCACCCTGTTGCGGCGTCGCGACCTGCGCCCCGACGACCTCGCGGTCCAGATCGACTACTGCGGCGTCTGCCACAGCGACCTGCATGCGCTCCGCGACCACGACGCCAAAGCGGGGCAACCCTTGGTTCCGGGGCACGAGTTCACCGGCGTAGTGACCGAGACCGGGCCCGCGGTCACCCGCTTCTCCGCCGGCGACCGGGTCGCCGTCGGCAACATCATCGATTCCTGCGGCGAGTGCGCCATGTGCCGGGCCGGCCAGGAGAACTTCTGTCACGCCTTCCCGACCCTGACCTACGGCGGCAGCGACCGGCAGGACGAATCGACCACCCTGGGCGGGTACTCCCGCGAGTACGTCGTCCGCGAGCGGTTCGTCTACCCGCTGCCCCCTGGCCTGGACCCGGCCGGCGCCGCCCCGCTGCTCTGCGCCGGCATCACCGTCTGGGAGCCCCTGCACACTCTGGGGGTGGGGCCCGGCAGTCACGTCGCCGTGGCGGGCCTGGGCGGCCTGGGGCACCTCGCGGTCAAGATGGCCGTGGCCCTCGGCGCCACGACGTCGGTCATCAGCCGATCCCCCGCCAAGGCCGACGACGCGCGCCGTTTCGGCGCCCACGGGTTCATCGTGTCCACGGATCCGGAACAGATGGCCGCGGCCCGAGACACGTTCGACGTCGTCATCGACACCATCTCCACCCCGCACGACCTCGGCCCGTATCTGCGGCTGGTCGCCATGGACGGCACCCTCAGCCACCTCGGGCATCTCGGATCGCTCACCGTGGAGGCCATGGACCTGCTCGTGGGGCGCAAGAAGCTCAGCTCCGCGGGCAGCGGCGGCCGTCCTGCGACCGCCGCCATGCTGGACTTCTGCGCCGACAAGGGCATCACCGCCGAGATCGAACTGCTCCCCTCTGCGCGGGTGAACGAGGTCCTCGACCGCCTCCGCCGCAACGACGTCCGCTACCGTTTCGTACTCGACATGTCCGACCTGGATTAAGGACAGCCACGCGCTCATCGGCGAGGCCGCGCCCGCGATCTCCGCACCCACCGAGCCTCGGTTGATCCATGGCTCGGCTCGGCCTCCAACGGCATCCGGACGGCCTGGAGGTCTACGCCCGCGGGCCGTTCTCGGATGCGCGGCGTCGTGGAATGTCAGGCCAGACCTCACATTCCACGGCGCTGTCTCGTCGTAGTGGTGAGAGCGATTGCGACAAGGAAAGACGACATATCATGACCACCCGATCAGAGCCAGGAGACAACCGGCGCGATCCGAGCCTGAGCGCGATCATGAGCGAGCGGCGTCGGCTGATCAATCTCGCCTATCGGCTGCTCGGCTCGCTGGCCGACGCCGAGGACGTCGTGCAAGAGACCTACACCCGCTGGTACGCCATGACCCCGCAGCAACAGGAGGCCATCGAGAGCCCCGGCGCCTGGCTGACCAAGGTCGCCGGCCGCATCTGCCTGGACCTGCTCGGCTCGGCCCGGGTCCGCCGCGAGAGCTACGTGGGCGAATGGGTTCCCGAGCCGCTGCCCGACCGTACGGAGTGGACCGGCGCGCGGCCGGGCGACCCCGCCGACCGGATCACCCTCGACGAGTCGGTCACCATGGCGTTCCTCGTGGTGCTCGAAGCGATGACCCCGGCCGAGCGCGTCGCGTTCGTCCTGCACGACGTCTTCCGCTACTCCTTCGCCGAAGTGGCCGAGGTCGTCGGCCGTACCCCGGCCGCCTGCCGCCAGCTCGCGTCCTCCGCGCGCCGCCGCATCCGCGAGTCGCAGACGCCCGTGACGCCGGAGGCCCGGCAGGCCGACGTCGTCAGGGACTTCAAGCAGGCTTGGGAGGCCAAGGACATCAGAGCCCTCGTCGGCCTCCTCGACCCCGACGCCACGGCGATCGCCGACGGCGGCGGCCTGGTCACCGCCATGCTGGAGCCGGTCGAGGGCGCCGAGCGGATCGCGCGCTACCTGGTCGAGGTCGCCGGCCTGGCACCCGACCTCGTGTTCCTGGAGCGTACGGTCAACGGTCAGCCCGGCCTGGCGGCCCAGCAGAACGGGGAGACCGTGGTGGTCATGGCGTTCGACGTCGCAGGCGAGCGGATCAAGCACCTGTGGGCCGTACGCAACCCCAACAAGCTCCGGCCCTGGACGGCCTGACGCGCGCGGCGATGAACCCGCACGCGAAGCGCTCGGCAAAGACGTCCGCCTGACATTTCGCACGGCTCTGTCGTCAATCTCCTGAGACGAACATTACGAAAGGAAACTGACCATGGAACCCGTCAACCTCGCGATCATTTACTACAGTGCCACCGGCACCGTGCATGCCTTGGCGCGAGCCGCCGCCGAAGGCGCGGAAAAGGCCGGTGCCAATGTGCGACTGCGCAAGGTTGCCGAAACGGCTCCGCCGGAGGCGATCAGCGCCAATCCGGCCTGGGGCCAGCACATTCAGGACACCGCCGACGTCGTCCAGGCCGGCCTCGACGACCTGGGCTGGGCCGACGCGGTGCTGTTCGGTACCCCCACCCGCTTCGGCAACCCGGCCAGTCAGCTCAGGGCGTTCATCGACACCACCGGGCCCCTGTGGTTCCAGGGCCTGCTCGCCAACAAGGTGTACTCGGCTTTCACCGCCTCCAACACCGCCCATGGCGGGCAGGAATCCACCATCCTGGCGCTGGGGAACACGTTCTACCACTGGGGCGGCATCATCGTGCCTCCCGGCTATACCGACCCCATCCAGTTCCAGTCAGGCAACCCGTACGGCACCTCCCACGTGGCCGGCGACGGCGCGCCCGGCGAGGTGCCCTTGGACGCGGCCCGCTACCAGGCCCGCCGAATCGTCGACACCGCCGCCTCACTCAAGGCCGGCCGCGCCGCCTGACACCACACATTCCTTGAATGGAGGATGCAATGACTACGAACGATGCCGAATTTCTGGCCTTCCTGGACGGTCGAGTCGATGCCTGCCAGGCAAAGGACATTGACCGGCTCATGTCGCACTATTCTCCCGACATCGTTTATTACGATGTCGTTCCCCCTCTCCAGTTCGCGGGGTCCGACGAAGTCAGCCGCAATTTCGTGCGGTGGTTCGACGAATATGTCGGCCCCATCGGCCTGGAAACGCACGAACTCAACATCGCCATCAACGGAGACGTCGCGTTCGCGCACATGCTCCACCTGGACACCGGAACCCTGAAGGACGGCTCTGATCGCGTGATGTGGGTACGTTCGACGGTCTGCTGCCGCCGGTCCAGCGGCAAGTGGCTGATCACGCACGAACACATCTCCATGCCGTTCGACCCGGAGACCCTTCAACCCTGGGTCCCACCGGCGGTGTGAGCCGGCCGCTTGACGACAGAGACACCGCCCGCCCGGCATTCGTGACGGCCGATCCCGCATCGTGTGATGAAACGATGACAACCCGGCTGAGCTCCGAATTCGTCTGATTGCCTGCTGGCCATGCGATCGACGAACCTCTCTCGCCGGTTCCACCACGGGTACACCGGCCTGATCCTGGCTGTCGCGACCGGGCTCACACTCGCGGGTTGCGGCGCGTCCGCGACCTCCCCCGGCGCGGCGACCCAGCAGACCGCCACCGGCGTCAAGGTGCTCTGGATGGGTGACTCCATCGCGGGCGCGCAGGCCCCGGCGCTGGAGGCGGCGTTGAAGGCCGCGGGCGTGGCGTTCAAGAACGCCACGTCCGACGGCGGCGGCAACGTCGTCGCCGGTGACCACGAGGTGACGGCCATGGCGGCCAGGGACACCTGGAAGACGCTGAAGGAGAACGTCGCCTCCTTCCGGCCGACGGCGATCGCCTACCAGATCACCACCTACGATTGGGGCACCGCTGCCAACGCCCCTCACGGCGGAGCCATCCTGGCCCTCGCCCTCCCCCTGAACTCGTCCCATCCCCCGTGAGAGCTATCCCGAATGTCCCTTCCGGTGGGATGGCACAGCCCGCTCCGTTCCCTAGCCTCCCTTCTGCCGCAGGATCACTGCGGAGACCCGAACGGAAGAATCCGCCATGGCTTCCGCCTCCTCCACGGGCCGGCGCCGGCTCCGCGCGTTCCGGTTGCCCGTGCTGCTGGTCGCGATGTTCGGTGGCCTGCGGGAGGTGTCCTGGGGCTCCTTCGGCGGGTTCGTCGGCACCGCCGGCATGATGGCGAGCGTCGCGGTCGCCGAGGAACTCCTGTTCCGAGGGGTCCTGTTCCGCATCGTGGAGGAACATACCGGCACCGTGATCGCCCTGGTCGTGTCCGCCGTGCTGTTCGGCGCGACGCATCCGGTCAACGTCAACGCCACGCTGTCCGGCCCGGCCCCGCTGACCGGCGGAACGTTCGGCCCCGAGGCCAGCCTGCTCGCGCTGCTGGTCTGCCTCGGACCCACAGTCTTCTGGCTACGGCGGGCCGCCCGCACCGGCCAGATCCGGCACCGCCCGCGCCGGGCCGTGGCTCACGCCGGCTCGGATTCGTCCTCGAAGACGAAGTAGATGCTCAGGACGTACGGTTCTGCTTCACCGGTCGCGTAGTCCCACGAGACGTCCACCAGAAATACGTTGTGAGCCCCCACCCACTCCTGGGCCTTGCCGAACGCTTCCGCGGCGGTCCGTGCGGGGAACAGCAACCTGGCCATCGGATGGACTTGCGAGTCGGCATCGGAGTCGTCGAAGTCCGCCGGAACGTCGAGGCGCAAATCGGGCTTCATGCCCCGCACTCTGCCACATTGATCGCAGCGCCCGCTGATGAACGGCCCCGAACCCCGGGCCGACGCCTGCGGCGCGAGCGATTACGGGACGCTGATCGTGCTGTCCACGGTGCAAGATGTGATGCATGTTCGGATCGCCGCTGTCCGCCCGGCTTGAGCGTTGCAGCCGGATCCTCGTCGCCGGTGCGGGCGGGGGTTCCGACGTGTACGCCGGGTTACCCCTTGCCCTGACCCTCCGGGAGGCCGGCAAGGAGGTGCACCTGGCGAACCTGTCGTTCAGCCACCTCGACGCCCTCGACCTCGACGTGTGGCTGTTCGAGGACGTCGCGGAGATACGCCCGGACACCGAGGCCCGCGACTGGTACTTCCCCGAGGGCTGCCTGGCCCGCTGGCTGGCCACGCACGGCCTGCCGTCGACCGTGTACGCCTTCCCCAAGGTCGGCGTCCGCCCGCTGCGGGCCGCGTACGCCAAGCTCGCCGCGCACCTCGACCTGGACGCGGTCGTCCTGGTGGACGGTGGCACCGACATCCTCATGCGCGGCGACGAGGCCGGCCTCGGCACCCCGGCCGACGACATGACGAGCCTGGCCGCCGCCCACGCTCTCGACGTCCCCGAGAAGATCGTGGCCTGCCTGGGCTTCGGGGTGGACGCCTATCACGGCGTCAACCACGCACAGGTCCTGGAGAACCTGGCAGCCCTGGAGCGCGACGGCGCCTACCTGGGCGCGTTCTCCGTCTCCAGGACCACGAAGGCGGGCGCGCTCTACCTCGACGCCGTCGCCCACGCGCAGGCCGAGTTGCCGGCGTACCCGAGCATCGTGAACGGCTCGATCGCGGCGGCCGTGCGCGGAGAGTTCGGGGATGTCCGCTTCACCGACAGGACGAAGGGCAGCGAGCTGTTCGTCAACCCGCTGATGGCCATCTACTTCGCCGTGGACCTCGACGCGCTGGCCCGGCGCTCGCTCTACCTGGACCGGCTCCGGGACACCGTGCTCATGCGCCAGGTCGTCTCCGTCATCGAGGCGTTCCGCGACGAGGTGACGCCCCGCCCGCCGAAGGCGTTCCCGCACTAGAGGCAGCCACCGTTCTCGTGTTTGTGTAATGGTGGCACGGCATGAGACCGTTGCGAGGTGGACACCCTGGAACTGCTGGCGCATCCCGTACGGCTGCGGATCGTGCACGCGATGCGCGGAGGGCGCGAACTCACCACCGCTCAATTGTGCGCCCGCATCCCCGACAGCTCGAAGGCCATGATCTACCGGCACGTCGACCTGCTCGCGGCCAACGGAATCCTGGAGGTGGCCGACGAGCGGCGCGTGCGCGGCGCGGTGGAACGCCGCTACCGGCTACGCCTTGACCGGGTCATCGTGGACGCCGACGCGGCGGCGGCGCTGTCGCCCGACGACCACCGGCGCGTGTTCGCCACGTCGATGGCCGTGCTGGTGGCCGAGTTCAACGCCTACCTCGATCGCGACAACGCCGAGCCGGCCGCGGACCTGGTCGGCTACCGGCAGCACGCCGTCTGGCTCAACCGCGACGAACTGGAGAAGATGATCATCGAGCTGCGGCGCGTGATCCTGCCCCTGCTGGCCAACGAGCCGACGCCGGATCGCGCGCAGTACCTGCTCAGCCCGGTCTTCTTCCCCATCGAGCAAGCGTCCGCGGCCGAGACCGAGTGAGAGGACCCAGGACGCTTGACAACCTCGAAGCCCTCGACGCGACCCCGATCCTGGACGTCAAGCCCCTCCTCACCCCCGACCGCTGACAGCCCGAGCACTGACATGTCTAGAGCCAGCCGGCGTCGCGAGATATGCGGATGGCGTCGATGCGGTTGCGCCCGCCCACCTTGCTGATCGCGTTCGACAGGTAGTTGCGCACCGTGGCCTGCGAGAGCGAGAGCTGGGTGGCGATCTGGGCGACGCGGTTGCCGCTCGCCGCGGCGCGCAGCACCTCGGTCTCGCGGGCCGTCAGCGGGCTGCTGCCGGTCTCGAGAGCGGCGGCGACGAGCTCGGGGTCGATCACCCGCTCCCCCGCCGCGATGCGCCTGATCCCGTCCGTGAGGGTCTGCGCCGGGGCGTCCTTCACGATGAAGCCCTTGACGTGCACCTTCAGCGCGCGCAGCAGGCTGCCCGGCTGGCTGAGCCCTGTCAGCACGAGAGTGCGGCAGTCGGGAAGCCGCGTGGACAGTTGCTCGGCCGCCGACAGCCCGTCCAGGCCCGGCATGTCGATGTCCAGCACCGCGACGTCGGGGCGTACCCGCAGCGCGGCGTCCAGCACCTCGTCCCCGCGCTCGATCTCGGCGACCACCTCCATGTCGTCCTCCAGCGACAGCAACGCGACCAGCGCGGACCCGATCATGTGCATGTCCTCGGCGATCAGCACGCGGATCACGCGACCTCCTCGGGAACCTCGACCGACAGCCGGAACCGGCCGTCGCGGACACCGGCCTCGGACGAGCCGGACACGGCTTCGGCCCGCTCGGCCACCCCGGCGAGCCCGGAGCCGCTCCCAAGGCCGGCGGCGCCGCGGACGCCGTCGTTGACGATCTCCAGCCGTATTCTCCCGTGCTGCCGGGAAAGCCTGATGGTGCAGGAGCCGGCCTCGCTGTGGCGCAGCAGGTTGGTGGTGCCCTCTCTGACGGCCCAGGCCAGGGCGCTCTGCGCGGACGCGGGCAGCGAGCGCAGGTCGGCCACGTCGAGCCGGGTCTCCACGCCTGCGGCGCCGAGCAGGGCCGCGGCCCCGTCGATCTCCGTACGCAGCGACACGGCGTGCTGGTCCCGCGTGATCGCCCGTACGTCGTGCAGCGCGTCGCGGGCCACGCCGGTCAGGCTCTCGACCTCGGCGCGGGCGGCGACGGCGTCCCTGGTGAGCAGCCGCAGCGCCAGGTCACCCTTGAGAGCGATCGCCGACAGGCTCTGGCCGAGCAGGTCGTGCAGGTCGCGCGAGACCCGGATCCGCTCCTCGCCGACGGCGGTCGCGGCCAGCTCGGTACGGGCGGCGTCCAGCTCGTTCAGCAGCCGGACCAGCCGGGCGCCCCCGACCAGGGCCGCGGCGTACAGGCCGGTGGCGACCACCGCGTACAGGCCGAGGAGGACGGCCTGCGGGATCGTGCCCTGGCTCTGCAGCATCGTCAGCACCTCCCTCGTGGCGTTGGCCGTCAACTGCAGCGTGGCGGCCGCCGCCAGCACCCACCTGCCGCGCAGCAAGGTCATCATCGAGGCGAGCGCGAAGATCCCGGGGGCTTCCCAGTTGGAGCCGAGCCACCAGATCGGCAGGTCCGCGAGCAGCACCAGCGCCGCGAGGCTCCAGAGCCAGCCCGCGGGACGCTCTCCCCGGGCCGCCGCGAGGCTGTGCCGCAGCTGGATCGCGCCGGCCGCGGCGGCCCCCAGGATCGCGGCGACCGGGTTGCCGGGCGGGCCGTCCATGCCGAGGATCGTGTAGACCGGCACCTGCAAGGTCAGCGGCACGTGCAGGGCGATCAGCGGCCAGTGCGGGTGCCGCAGCACCCAGCGGGGCGGGATGGACGCGGTCATGCCGGTATCTCGATCGTCTCGGTGGCCTCGCCGGTGCGCAGCTCCAGCCGTAGGCGACCGTCCGTGGAGGTCACCGTGATCGTGCAGGAGGGTACGGCGTCGGCGAGCGCGGCCAGCTCGTCCGACAGGCCCTCGGGCACGGCTCCCCCGAGCCTGCGCCCGGCCTGTTCGCCGCGCGCCGCGATCGACTCCAGCGCGCGGCCGAGACTCCGGCGCAGATCGTCGTCGAGGCGGCGGCGTTCCTGCGCCACGGCCTGCTGGGCGAGCAACTCCCTGGCCGCCCGCAGCCGTGTCAGCGCGGCGGGGAGCCAGACCAGCAGCAGCGCCGACACCACCAGGGCCGCGTACGACCGCGGCCACATGTTCCCGGCCAAGGGAGTGACGCCGAGGATGACGGCGGCCATCACGGTGAAGGTCCAGACGCCGGCCGGTGGCCGCCGCGCGTGTGCCGCGTACCAGACGTGGCGCAGGTGCAGCGGCAGGTACGTCACCACCGCCGCGAGGCTCCACAGCCCCGTGCGGGTGTCGTTGCCCATGTAGCCGAACGCCAGCATCACCTGCACCACCGGCAGCAGAGCGCTGTAGGCGACCGCGCCGACCGGCGCCAGCCGGACGAGGCGGTCGGATCGCCACAGCTCCGCCAATCCTCCCACCGCCCGTCCTCGCGTCCTGGCTGACCAGAGTAGAGGCCGCGGCCGGGAGCCGGATCCGGCGCGGGCGGGAGTCCTGGACGGGCCGGCACGCCGACGACCTGGATCCGCTCCGATCGTGCGGCGGCGGAGGGGTGGGGCGAGAGCGGCGGTGTCGTGGCTGTTCAGGGGGGAGACGATGCGCACCACGAGCGTGAGAGGATCAGACTTCTCCGCCGTCGATGACCCGGCCGAGGTTGTCCAGCTCGTTGCCGCGGCCGGCCGTCAGGCGCTGGGTCCACTCCTCGTCGTGCATCGCGTCCATGGTCATGACGACGTGGACGCCGTCGCCGGAGGGCCGGATCTCGACCACGGTGAGGAAGTCGTACGGCTCCACCCCCGGGATGAAGTCGGCCAGCGAGGTGTAGGAGAGCCGCGTGGGCTCGTCCACCTCGACGAAGGTCTTGCGCGACTCGGTGCTCAGCGGCAGCCCGGCGCCCTCCATGAACGCGATCTGCTCGGGCGCGGTCGCGGTCATCGTGTAGATCAGCTCGCCGCCGGGCCGCAGGTCCAGCTTCCCGACGTTGACCGTGAAGCCGTCGGGCGACCACCAGGACTCTATGCCGGCACTGGTGGTCCACAGGCGCCACACGTGCTCGGGCGTGGTCGCGTAGGTGCGCTCGATCCGGACGGTCTTGGCCACGGGTGAGACGGTCATGAATGCTCCCTTTGAGGTGGGGTTACGCGAACGATCCTCCTCGTGAGGGCCCGTGGCAGACAGAGGTAAATGTCACGAGACAGGTGATGAGTTTCGGGCCGGCCGGGCGGTGCGCCCGGCCGGCCGGGTCTCATGACGAGATCGCCCAGATGCTGTCGCTCAACTCCGCGCCCAGTGCCGCGTGGTAGAGCTGGTCGACGGTGAGGTTCTCCTCCCGGGAGGCGCCCGGGTCCCACACCTTGAAGTTGTCGGGCACCCACGGCCAGAAACCCGGCTCCGACCACTCGTGGCCGCCGAACCCGTGGATGACGACGTAGTGCCGGATGCCCCCGGGAGCGTCGGGCGACCAAGGCAGCTGACCCGGCTTGACCAGCACCGCCACGGGCCTGCCCCGCGAGAGCGACTTCACGATGACCTCCAGCCCGCGGATCCTGGGCAGCCCGCTGGCGGCGGCCTCATAGTCCCCGTAGGGGAAGTCCTGCGGCACGTACGCGTTGATGCCGGTCTTCATCATCCACGGCATCGTCCCGAACCTGGTGGTCTCCATCTTGTCCGCCAGAGTGGACTGCGAGGGCGCGGAGACGCCCATGGTGGCGATGATCGTCTGGGCGGCCGCGGGCCCGCACCAGTTCGAGTCCTCTTGTTGCTTGCCCGAGAGCTGCATGTCGAGAGCGCGGATGGGCGTCATCCACGCGCCGGCGATGCCGACGTCCGCGTCGGCCACCACGTACGTACGCCTGAGGGCGGTGAACCCGGTGTAGCAGGCCCGGCTGGCGTTCGTGGTCATCGTGGGGCACGAGTCGGTGATCGTCGGGCCGCCGCCGCCGAACGCGAGCCGCAGGTTGACCTGGAAGTTCGTGTACGCCCCCGGATTGACGAAGGCGATGGCGCGTACCTGGGTGCGGGCGTAGTTGAACTCCAGGCACACCTGGTAGGCGGTGCCGTTGTACGTCCGGGTGTCGCTGCAGGTGCGGTTGGCCGCTGGCGGATACTCGTGCCAGATCCCGGCCTGAGCGGGAAGTGCCGGCACGGCGACGAGCGCGAGGGTCGCTCCGGTGAGGAGCGAGAGTAATGCCGACATCAGTCTTTTCACAGGCTCACACCCTTGACGTCATGGGATCGGCGGCCCGCGGACGGCACTCGGGACGCTCAATCATGCTCACTTTCGGCCCTGACCGTAACCTTGCGAGCGAGGGCGGTCAAGCGCGATGCCGAACATTGGCTTTACTTACGGCCCACACCCTTATTCACTGCAGGCCGCCGTCCGGCGGCTCGGCCGCGCTGAGGCGCAGGATCGGGTCGAGCAGGCCCGGGAAGCGGCCGCTCAGATCGTCGGCGCGCGGCCGGATCCGCCGGTGCCGGCCGTCGACGGTCATGGTGATCAGCCCGGCCTCGCGCAGGATCCGCCAGTGGTTGGACAGCGTCGACAGCGGCACGTCCAGGCCGTCGGCGAGAGCGGAGCAGGTCGACTCGGGGTTGTCCCAGGCCCGCCGTACCAGCTCCAGGCGCACCGGATCGCCGAGCGCGTGCAGGACTGGCGCGAGCGTCAACGACTCGCGGGCCGGCTGGGGTAGCGGTCGCATGCCCTCCACAATACAACGCTTCGACACTTCGGAATTATCGAACTATCGTGTGCCGGAGCATCCGCCCCATGAGAGGGAGCAGCTTTGACCGCACACGAAAGCACGAACCGGACAGCGCTACTCACAGTGGCCTGCCTGGGCCAGTTCATGGTGCTGCTCGACAGCACGATCGTCGGCGCGGCGCTGCCCGACATGCAGCAGCGGCTGCACACCCAGCTGACCGGCCTGCAATGGATCGTCGACGCCTACGTGCTGCTGGTCGCCATGCTGCTGCTGTCCGGCGGCGTCTTCGCCGACCGCTTCGGCCGCAAGCGGGTGTTCCTGGCCGGCGTCGTGGTGTTCACGGTCGCGTCCGTGGTGTGCTCCGTCGCGCCCTCGATCGGCTGGCTGATCGCCGGCCGGGTGGTGCAGGGCATCGGGGCCGCGGCGCTGAGCCCCGCCTCGCTGGCCCTGCTCGCCGCCGCGTATCCCGTTCCGCAGGAACGGGTCAAGGCGATCGGGCTGTGGGCCGGATTCAGCGGGATCGGCCTGGCCGCCGGACCGTTGGCCGGCGGCATCCTGGTGGACGCCTTCGGCTGGCCCGCCATCTTCCTCGTCAACATGCCCATCGGCGCGATCCTGCTGCTGGTCGGGATGCGCGTCCTGAGCGAGTCCCGCAATCCGAACGCGCCGGCGATCGATCTCCCGGGGACGGTCCTGTCCGTGCTGGGCGTGGGGGCGCTGACCTTTGGGCTGATCGAGGGCGGCTCCCGTGGCTGGACCTCGCCGGTGATCCTGGGCACCTTCGCCGCCGCGGTGGCGATCCTCGCCGTCTTCGTCGTCGTCGAACGACGTGGCGCGACGCCGATGCTGCCGCTGCGGCTGTTCCGGCAGCGGCTGTTCACAGTGTCCAACACGGCGATGATCGTGGTGGGTTTCGCGCTGATGGGTTCGTCCTTCTTCTTCTCCCAGTTCTTCGTGTACGTCCAGGGCAGTTCGATTCTGCTGGCCGGCCTGCAGACCCTGCCCGCCTCGCTCGCCATGGTGATCGTCAGCCCGTTCGCGGGCCGGTTCGCGGCCAGACACGGCTTCCGGATCGTGGTCACCATCGGCCTGGCGCTGGCCGGGCTGGGGCTGCTGGCGCTGGGCTTCGTGCACGCGGACACCGGCTACGGGAACGTGTGGTGGCGGCTGGCCATCGTCGGCGTCGGGTTCGCCCTGACCATGTCCCCGCTGACCGGCGCCGCCATCCAGGCGGTCAGCCCGCAGGAGGGAGGCCTCGCCTCGGGCATCAGCAGCACCACCCGGCAGATTGGCGCGGTGCTCGGCGTGGCGGTGCTCGGAGCCGTCGTCCGCTCCCGGGAGGCCGGCGGCGCGTCCTTCGAGGCCGGCCTCGACAGTGCCTTCGTCGCGGCCGGCGTCGTCACCTTGGCCGGTGCCGTGTTCACCGGCTTGTGGCTGGTGAGGTCCAGGCCCGCGGAAGTCTCCGCGCCGCAGGCGCCCACCGTCACGACACCGTCCTGATGAGCCGTCAGCCGATCGCGGGACCCGCCGCATCAAGGCGGGCGACGAGCAGGCGTCCCTGCGCCACTTCCTCCGTGGTTGAGGTCAAGCGCGGACGAGGTTCTCGAAGTAGGCGGCGCTCTCCGCGTCCTCCGGGTAGTACGACTCGATCGCGACCTCGTCCAGCGTGATGTCCATCGGGGTGCCGAACGTCGTGGTGGTCGAGAACAGCCGCAGTTCCCGCCCGCCGAAGTTGAAGATCATCGGAATCACGACCTCGGACTCGATCGCGTGGCTCATGTCCTCGGAGCCGGGCGCCAGCAGCTCCTCGTAGAGCGCGGTGAGCTCGGGGTCGGGAGCGGTGGCGAGCTGACGCGCGATCCGGGTACGGAGCACCACGCGCATCTCGGCCAGATTGACGATCCGAGGGGCGAGCCCGCGCGGGTCCAGTCCCAGGCGCAGCATGTTGATCGGCGGCCGCAGCAGGTCGGGGGCGACGTCCGCGAGGAACGGGTCGAGAGCGCGGTTGGTCATCACGATGTTCCACCGGCGGTCGATGACCAGCGCCGGGTACGGCTCGTGCGCGCGGAGCACCCTCTCGACCGCGCCCCAGGCCGCCGACAGCGCGTCCCCGTCGAGCGGCCGCTCGACGTAGCGGGGTGCGAAGCCGGCGGCCAGCAACAGCCGGTTGCGCTCACGCAACGGCACCTCGAGCTGATCCGCGAGCCGGAGGATCATGTCTGCGCTCGGGTTGGACTTGCCGGTCTCCACCAGGCTGACGTGACGAGCCGAGACGTCGGCGGCGATCGCGAGATCGAGCTGGCTGATTCGCCGGCGATGCCGCCACTGCCGCAACATCTCCCCGACCGTGTACATGCCCGTCGATGTTACTCCTCGTGGCGCCGGACGCGATGAAATGCGAGTTCATCGACAACCCTGGGCAACGGCCGAAACACTGCCGCCATGACTACGCAGAACCTGACCACGGACAACAAGAGCATCGTCCAGCGGGCGCTGACGGCACTGGTCGCGACGGGCGACGTCGATGCGCTCGCGCCGTTGCTGAGCGAGGACTTCGTCCATCACCGGCCGGGTCCGACCTCGTCGACCAAGGCGGAATGGCTCGCCGCCGTACGCGCCGCGCTCGGCCCGCTCGCCGGCATGCAGGTCGAGATCCATCACGTGCTGGCCGAGGGTGAACATGTCGTGATGTACTCGCGGCGCCGGCTCCCTGATGCCGGGCCAGAGATCGCGGTCGTCGACATCTGGCGGTTGGACGACGGGCTGATCGCCGAGGCGTGGGAGATCATCGAGCCGGTGGCCCAGGTGGCCGCCAATCTGGTGTGGTGGGAGTCCGCCTGAGCGATCAGCGGCGGCGTAGCGACGGGTCGAGCAGGGAGGGCGGGGTGTCGTACTTCTCGTCCGGGGCCAGGTCGACGCCGGGTGCGACGATCGTGTCGATGGCGTCGAGCACGTCGGCGGAGAGCACCGTGTCGGCGGCGGCGAGGTGCGAGCGCAGGTGGTCCAGCGTGCGGGGGCCGATGATCGCGCTGGTCACGGCCGGGTGCGCGGTCACGAAACCGAGCGCGAGCTGGATCATCGTCAGCCCGGCCGCGTCGGCGACCTTCGCCAGTCGCTCGACCGCGTCGAGCCTGGCGCGGTTGGACGGGATGGCGGTGTCGAACCGCCGTGGCATGAACGCCGAGCGGTTGGTGGCGATCTCCCGGCCCTGCCGGATCGCGCCCGACAGCCAGCCCGAGGCCAGCGGGCTCCACACCAGCACGCCGAGCCCGTACTGCTCGGTCACGGGCAGGACGTGGCTCTCGATCCCGCGCTGCAGGATCGAGTAGCTGGGCTGCTCGGTGACGTAGCGGCTCAGGTGGTGTTCGCGGGCGGCCCATTGGGCCTGGACGACGCGGTGGGCGGGGAAGGTCGAGGAGCCGAAGTAGCGGATCTTCCCCGCGCGCTGCAGGTCGGTCAGGGCCGACAGCGTCTCCTCGTCGCCGGCCGTCGGGTCCCACCGGTGGATCTGGTAGAGATCGACGTGGTCGACGCCGAGGCGGCGCAGGCTGTTGTCCAGCTCGGTGACCAGCCAGCGGCGCGAGCCGCCCTGACGGTTGCGCTCCTCGCCCATCGGCAGGCCCGCCTTCGTGGCCAGCACGATGTCGTCGCGGCGGCCGGCGATGGCCTTGCCGACCATCTCTTCCGACTCGCCGTCGCTGTACATGTCGGCGGTGTCGATGAGGTTGATCCCGGCTTCGAGGGCGGCGTCGACGATGGCGGTGGCGTCGTCCTGGGTGGTGCGTCCGATCCTGCCGAAGTTCATCGCGCCGAGCACGAGGGAGCTGACCTGCACACCGGTACGGCCCAAGGTGCGGTACTGCATGACTCTGTTCCTCCCGATTTAAACGGAACCGTGTTCCGATAAAGATAGGGAATGTGGTTCCGTTTTGGCAACTTGCCTGTGCTGTGCATGCGGAACTGGTTTCCGGAAAGCGCGGTGTTGACCTTCCCCTAGGGTGAAGCCGCAGCATCGTCGGTACCGGCCACGGGGGCCGGGACGAGGAGGAATGGTGCGGCTGCTGACGATCGGGGCGTTCGCTCGGGCCGCGCGGTTGTCGCCGAAGGCCCTGCGGCTCTACGACCAGCTCGGGTTGCTGCGACCGGCCGCGGTGGACGGCGAGTCCGGATACCGGTTCTACGATCCGGGGCAGCTGGAGCGGGCCCGGTTGATCGCCTGGCTGCGGCGGCTGGGCATGCCGCTGGCGCGCATCCGGCGGGTGTGCGACCTGCCGGCGGGCGCGGCGGCCGAGGAGATCGCCGGCTACTGGGAGCAGGTGCTGGCCGAGACCGCCGCCCGTGGAGAGCTGGCCACGTTCCTCGTCGACTATCTGTCGGGGAGGGGAAGCACCGTGGAAGAGACGGCGACGATGCTGGGGATCCGTTACGCGGCCCGGTCGGAGTCGGGCCTGGTGCGTACGAGCAACCAGGACACCGCCTACGCCGGCCCCCGGTTGCTGGCGGTGGCCGACGGGGCCGGCGGCTCGGGCGGGGACCTGGCGAGCGCGGCGGCCGTCGACGCGCTCAAACCGCTGGAGACGCTGGCCGTACCGGCCGAGGACCTGCTCGGCGCGCTCGCCGAGGCGGTCGGAGAAGCCGACCGGGCCATCGGGGAGATCGCCGCCTCGACGCCGTCGGGTGAGGCGGTGACCACGTTGACCGCGCTGCTGTGGTCCGGGTCCCGGCTGGCGCTGGTGCACATCGGTGACACCCGGGCGTACCTGGTGCGGGACGGCGAGTTGTTCCAGATCACGCATGACCACACCTATGTGCAGGGGCTGGTCGACGAGGGCCGGCTGACCGTGGAGGAGGCGGCCTCGCATCCGCAGCGCGCGCTGCTCGCACGAGCGCTGACCGGCACGGGCGGGGCCCGGCCGGAACTGTCGCTGCACGCCGCCGCGGCCGGCGACCGGTACCTGCTGTGCTCCGACGGGCTGTCCACCGTCGTCCCGGCCGCATCGCTGCGCGCGGCGCTGACCGGGCCCGGCGCCCCCCAGCAGGTGCTCGACGAGTTGATGGCGCTGGCGTACGCCGCCGGCGCCCCCGACAACATCGCCTGCGTCGTCGCCGACGTGGTGAGCCTGGACGCCGATGGGGCCCGACGGTGATCACGTCAACGGCCCGGTCGCTCGGCGCCTACACCGTGGACCGCCGCCCGCTGGCCATCGCGGCCTACCGGCGCTTGTGGGTGTCATCGGCGGTTTGCGCCATTGGTGGTTCGTTCAGCGTGGTCGCCCTGCCGGCGCAGCTGTTCACGGTGACCGGCTCCTCGGCGGCCGTGGGCGTGGCGGGGGCGGTGTCGTTCGTCGCGCTGGTGGTGGCGGCGTTAGGGGTGGGCGCGCTCGCCGATGTCATGGACCGGCGAAAGGTGCTGCTGGCGGCCCACTGTGGCCTGGCGCTCACGTACGTGGCCTTCTGGGCGCAGGCCGTACTGGGCGGACGTTTCGTCCCCGTCCTGATGGTGCTGGTCGCCTGCCAGGGACTGTCCTTCGCCGCGATCATGACCACGATGGGCGCCGTGGTGCCCCGCCTGGTCCCGGTCGAGCTCCTGCCGGCGGCCAACAGCCTCAGCTCCCTGACCCGTTACGCCGGGTCGATTCTCGGGCCGGTGCTGGCCGGCGGCTTGATACCGGTGGTCGGGCTCGGCGCGCTGTACCTGTTCGACGCCGTCGCGCTGCTGGCCGTCGTGTGGGCGGTCGTCAAGCTCCCGCCGCTGCCGCCCCGGCCTCACCCGGCCCCGCAGCGCCGGTCGGCGGCCGGGTTCCGGTATCTGGCGGCCAGCCGGCTGCTGGTGGCGGTGCTCCTGGTGGACCTCGCGGCGATGGTCTTCGGCATGCCGACGGCGCTGTTCCCGGAGCTCGCCCAGCAGACCTACGGCGGGCCCGCGGGAGGCGGCCTGGAGCTGGGGTTGCTGTACGCCGCCTATCCGGCCGGGGTGGTCACGGCCGGGCTGCTGTCGGGCACGTTCACCCGGGCCCGACGCCACGGCGCGCTCATGGCGGCGGCCGCCGCGGCCTGGGGCGTCACCGTGGTGCTCCTCGGGCTGGCCGCCCAGCTGTGGCTCGCCCTGGTGGCACTCGTCCTCGGCGGTGCGGTCAACTTCGTGCTGAGCACCTTCCGCAACGCCATCACACAGGCGCACACCCACGACTCCATGCGCGGCCGGATCCAGGGCTCGCTCACCGTCGTCCTCTTCGGCGGCCCGCACCTCGCGAACCTGCTGCACGGGGCCGCCACCTCGATCCTCGATCACCGGCTGGTGATCTGCGCCGGCGGGCTGCTCACCACGGTGACGGTGGCCGCGGTCGCATGGGCACTGCCGGAGCTGCGGAACTACACCTCCGGCCCCTGAGAGGCGACCGAGACGACGTGGCGGACGGACGACGGGTCGTCGATGAGGTCGAGCATGCAGTGGGCCACGTCGGCGCGGGTGGTGCTGAGCCCTCCTCTGATGTTGAGGTCCCGTGCGGTCCGGTACTGACCGGGCCGCTCGGTGTCGAGCAGGCGGGAGGGGCGCACGATCGTCCAGTCCAGGTCGGAGGCGCGCAGCAGCTCCTCGGCCTGGGCCAGGTCGGTGTAGGAGTGGCGGAACAGGCGTTGCACGATGAGCGGCTTGAGTACGTACCGCGTGAAAACGCCGTCGCCCGCGTCGGCGACCAGGCCGCTGGCGCTGACCAGCAGCATGCGGCGGGCCTGCGCCTGGGTCATGGCCTGGATGATCGAGGTGGTGCTGGCGCTGTGGACGGTGGTGGGGCCGCGATCGCGCGTGCCCATCGCGGACAGCACGGCCCCGCAGCCCTTGACCGCCGGGACGATGGCGTCGGGGTTCATCACGTCGGCCTCGACGACGTCCAGCAGCCCGCGCAGTTCGGCGGGCAGCCGGGACGCGTCGCGTACGACGGCGGTGACCTCGTGGCCGAGACCGAGGGCCTGACGCAGGAGCTGCAGGCCGATGCCGCCGGTCGCGCCGAAGATCGCGAGCCTCATCAGTGTCGCCCCTC
Organism: Nonomuraea sp. NPDC052116; assembly: GCF_040680035.1. Classification (NCBI taxonomy): domain Bacteria; kingdom Bacillati; phylum Actinomycetota; class Actinomycetes; order Streptosporangiales; family Streptosporangiaceae; genus Nonomuraea; species Nonomuraea sp. NPDC052116. The sequence goes on from NZ_JBFAWA010000042.1 coordinate 69,388, forward strand.
TAGGTTTGTGAGTATTCACTCACCCTACCTCGCGGGGACGGACCAGGCGAAGACCATGCCCGCATCCCAGGGGCTTTGATCTCCCGGGCCGCCGGGTGATAAAAGGTTGATTGGTGCGATTCCAAGGTGCGGCGGTGACAGCCCGCCGGTTCTGCCGGTTCCGGCGGGACGACTCGGTGCGACTCCGGGCCACGCGGTGACACCCCGCCACCTCTCGGGCCTGTCCGGCCCCTGGTTCCTGCTGTCGAGAGGTGGTGTCGCATGTTCACCGGAAATATCCAAGAAATCGGCACGGTGGTGGCCGTCGACGAGGCGCGCATCGCGGTCAGCGCCCCCGGGGCCGCCGCCGGCGCGCCGGGTTCGATCTGCTTGAACGGCGTGGGTCTGACCGTTCTCCGGACCGCGCACGAGACGCAGCCGCTGGAGGCCGGGCTGTCGGCGGAGACCCGGCGCAGATCGACCCTCGACCAGATCAGGCCGGGCACGCGGGTCAACGTGGAGACCCCGTTGACGCTGGGCGACCCGCTCGCCGGTCACCTGGTCCAGGGCAACGTGGACGCCGTGGGCAAGATCGTGCGGATCGATGACGAGGGGATCGCACGGCGCTTGTGGATCAAGCCGCCCGAGCGCTTCCTCTCACTGGTCGTCGCGAAGGGGCAGATCGCGGTCGACGGCGTCAGCCTGACCGTCGCCGAGGTGGCCCGCGACCGGTTCTCGGTGGCGCTGATCCCGCTGACGCTGCGGGCCACCACGCTGTCGGAGCTGTCCGTCGGCGATCGGGTGAACCTGGAGCCCGACCTGGTCGTCCGCCTGGCCCGCCGCCTGCCCGACCCGGCGAAGTCGGTGACCGAGGTGGTCGCGGCGCTTCCCTGGGCCGGACGGCTCTCGGGCGCGCGCGGCGTGCAGCAGGCGCTCACGCAACTCGCCGCCGGAGGAGCCGTGGTGCTCTGGGACCCCGAGCGGGAGGGCGAAGGCGACGTGGTGTTCGCGGGGGCCCGGCTGCGCCCGGAGGCGTTCACGTTCCTGCTCACCCAGGTGTGCGGCCATCCGACCGTGCCCTGCGCGCCCGAGATCCTCGACCGGCTGGAGATCGGCCCCGTCCCCGGCCCCGGCGACCGGCACGGCACCCGCCCGCACATCCCCGTGGACCTGACCTCCGGGACCGGCACCGGAGTGTCGGCCGCCGAACGCGCCGCGACCGTGCGCCGCCTGGCCCATCCGGACGCCAGGCCGGCCGACTTCCTGCGGCCGGGACACGTCTTCCCGCTCGCCGCCCGCCCCGGCGGGCTGGCCGAACGCGCCGGACACACCGAGGCCACCGTGGCCATGTGCGTGGCGGCCGGGCTGCCGCCCATCGGGGTGTGCTGCGAGGTCATGAACCCCGACGGCACCATGGCCGGCGCCGCCGACCTGGAGATCGCCGCCCTGCGCTGGGGCCTGCCCCTGCTGGACGTGGCCGACCTCGGGAAGCACCTGTGACCGCCAATCCGTACGAGTCGATCGGGCTCGGCTACTCCCACCACCGCCGCCCCGACCCCCGGATCGCCGGCCTGATCGACCAGGCCTTGGGCCCGGCCCGAACGGTGGTCAACGTGGGCGCCGGGACCGGCTCCTACGAGCCGCGCGGCCGGCGGGTCACCGCCGTGGAGCCGTCCACGGTGATGATCGAGCAGCGTCCCCCTGGTTCCGCGACGGTCGTCCAGGGCTATGCCGAGTCCCTGCCCTTTCCCGACCGGTCGTTCGACGCCGCGATGGCGATCCTCACCGTCCACCACTGGACCGACGCGGCCGCGGGCCTCGCCGAGCTGCGCAGGGTGTCCGCCCGGCAGGTCGTCCTCACCTGGGATCCCGCCGTCACGGCACGATTCTGGCTGGTCGCGGAGTACCTCCCGGAGATCGCCGCAGCCGACGCCCGGCTTGCCGCCCTCGAGGTCGTCGAGGCCCACCTCGGGCGTGACGGCACGCCGGTGACCGTCGTCCCGGTCCCGGTGCCGGCCGACTGCACCGACGGGTTCCTGGGCGCGTACTGGCGACGGCCGCACTGCTATCTCGACCCGCAGGTCCGCGCCGCCGTCTCCGCGCTGGCGACCCTCGACCAGGAGCGGGTCGAGCGCGCGATGCGGCGCGTCGCCGCCGACCTCGCGACCGGGCGCTGGCACGAACGCCACCGGGCTCTCCTCGATGCCGACACCCTCGACCTCGGCTACCGCCTGGTGACAACCGCCGCCTGATGGTGCTCGGCGCTCAGGGCCGGACAGCCGTCGGGGCGCACGAGCACCAGAGCGTCGCCGGTGATGCCGTAGGCATCCGCCGCGTGGCCGTCGTGGTCGGCGAGCGGGCCGTTCCAGGCGACCGAGACGGCCGCGATCGAGGGCCGGCTCGCATGTCCGAACCCCAGGAGGCCCCCGGTCAGGTCCGCTTGCGGCGCACCGCCGCTGCCTTGATCGCCGCTGAAGTCCGGAGAGTGTCCGGTTACTGACCTGGTCAGGCGCGTTTCCGTAAGCCAAAATCAGTGCGGTGTTTCGCCCCTGATCATCGACACCGACTGGCGGCCGAGCTTCGGGAAGATCACAAAGCACTTGGAGGTGCAGCGATGGACACATCCGCGTATGTGAAGGCGGTCGTCGAGCAGACGAGCACGTTTGCCGATTGGGTGCACGGCAGGGATGCGGCGGCCCCGGTGCCGACCTGTCCGAAATGGACGCTGGCCGATCTTGTCGACCATGTCGGCGGGACACAGCGTATGGTGGCCATGCTCGTGAGTGAGCAGATGACCGATCCGAGCAAGGCGTTCGCCGGCTACGTTCCGGGTCCGACCGATTCGGGCCAGTGGCGCGCCTGGCTGAACGACGGCGCGGCCGAGGCGAGACAGGCGTTCGCATCGGCCGCCGATGACACGCCGGTGTGGGATCCGTCGGGCGACGCCGCAGGCGTGCCGTTCTGGTCACGTCGGCTGTTCGGCGAGGCTTGCGTGCATCGCGCGGACGCGGCTGCGGCGCTCGGCATGCGGTACGAGTTGGCGCCGGAGCTTGCCGTTGCGGCCATCGAGGACTGGCTGGACACGATGGCGTCCCGCGGCTATTGGGAGAACAGGGCGGGCTTCGCCGATGCGATGCGCGGGGAGGGTCAGACTCTGCTTTTCCACGCAACCGACGCGCCTGGGGAGTGGGTGGCACGCCGGGAACCGGACAAGGTCGTGCTGGAGCGCACGCACACCAAGGCAGACGTCGTGGTACGCGGCCCGGCCGCCGAGCTCCTGCTCGTGATCAGCAGGCGTCGCCCGCTGGATGCGGCTCCCACGCTGGAATTGCAGGGGGATCGGGCGCTGCTCGACCACTGGATCGAACACATGGACTGGGTCACCAACGGCTGACCAACCCCGAGCCGGGGCCTGCTCCTCGAAGTCACGGTAAATGTCCACTGGGATGATCTGTCGAGCACAAGCCCCGTGGGAGGCGGAGGGTGGCGACGGCGCCGCCGCCGGGGGTGTTGGCCAGGGTCAGGTCGGCGCCGATGACCTGGGCCTGGCCCAGCGCGATCGTCAGCCCGAGCCCGTGGCCACGGCCGCGTTCGGCGGCGCCCGTGCGGAAGCGGCTCGGGCCGTCGGCGAGGAGCTCAGGAGGGAAGCCCGGTCCCCGGTCGCGGACCTCGATCACGTGGTCGCGGACCGTGATCTCCACCGGGGGCGCACCGTGGCGCTGGGCGTTGAGGACGAGGTTGGCGAGGATGCGGTCCAGGCGGCGCGGGTCGGTCTCGGCCACCGGATTCCCCGACGCCGTCACGCGGGTCTCGACCCCTGCCCGGGCCGCGGACTCCTCGGCCACCTCGGCCAGCGGCACCCGTACGCGCTCGGCGACCTCGGCGCCCGTGTCCAGCCTGGAGACCTCCAGCAGGTCCTCCACCAGCGAGCGCAGCACCCGGACCCGGTCGCGTACCAGATCGGTGGCCTCGCTCTCCTCCAGCAGCTCGACCGCGGCGACCAGGCCCATCAGCGGGGTCCGCAGGTCGTGGGCGACATCGGCGGTGAAGCGCTGCTCGGCCAGCAGCCGGTGCTGCAGGCTCGCCGCCATGGAGTCCACGGCGGCGGAGATGCCGGCGATCTCGTCGCGCCCGCCCCACCGGGAGAGGCCCCGGCGGTCCGTGGCGACGCGGGCGTCCAGGTCGCCGTCCGCGATCCTGCGGGCGGTGGCGGCGACCCGGCGCAGGCGCCGGTTGGCCAGCTCGGCAATGCCCATCGAGACCGGCAGCACCACGGCGAGCGCGGTCAGGGCGGCCCGGACCATGGCTCGGTCGAGGGCACTCAGCCCGCGCATGTCCGAGGTCATGTCGATCTTCGGGGCGGCCACGAGCCCATCGCCCACCGGCCGTGCCGCCCACATCCACCGCTCTTCGGCCCGCAGGTCGTCGTACCAGGTGGCGGGCGACTCGACGGCCAGCCGCGCGCGCAGGGGCGGGGGCAGCTCGTCCGCACTCATGATCGACTCGGTGTACGGGACCAGTCCCTCCTCGGGAGGAGCGTCCCTGCGGTGCTTGTCGGCGACCTCCGCGGCCGACACCAGCGCCCGCTCCTCGCCCAGCCGCATCGTGCGCTCGAGCGTCGTGCGGTGGACCAGGATCCCGACCACGGTCACGATCGCGCAGCAGGCCAGCGTGATCAGTGCCGCCAGCTTCCAGCGCAGCGAGCCCAGCATCACGACCTGCGCAGCTTGTAGCCGAACCCGCGCACCGTCTCGATCCGGTCCGTGCCGATCTTCCTGCGCAGCCGCTGCACGCAGAGGTCGACCACGCGGCTGTCGCCGTCCCAGCCGTAGTCCCACACGTTACGCAGCAGCGTGGCGCGCTCCAGCACGATCCCCGGATTGGCGGCGAACTCCAGCAGCAGGCGCAGCTCGGTCGGCGCCAGCTCGACCAGCCGCCCGGCGAGCCGTACCTCCAGCGCGGCCGGGTCCACCGTCAGCTCCCCGAACGTCAGCACGCCCGATGAAGGGGCAGGAGCAGTGGTACGGCGCAGCAGCGACCTGATCCGGGCCACCAGCACCGGGATGTCGACCGGTTTGACCACATAGTCGTCGGCACCGGCCTCCAGGCCCGACACCACGTCCAGCGAGTCGCCGCGCGCCGACATCATCAGGATCGGCACCTGGCTGGACTCCCTGACCCTGCGGCACAGGCCGATGCCGTCCAGGCCGGGCAGCATCACATCCAGCAGCAGGAGGTCGTGGCCGCCCGCCCGGGCCGCCTCCAGGCCGCTCAGCCCGTCGGCGACGGTGGTCATCCGGTAGCCGTAGCGTTCCAGGGCCAGGCCGAGCGACTCACGGATCACCGTGTCATCTTCGACGAGCAGCAGGGATGTCATGAAAGGGCACCATATCTAGCGAAGTGCGTTGACCGGTTCCATGCGAGCGGCGCGCAGGGCCGGGTAGAGGCCCGCGAGCAGCCCGACGACGGCACCGGCGGCAGGCGCCATGAGGGCCAGCCGTACGTCCATGACCGGCGTCCACTGCTTGACGGCGCAGACCGCGACGATCACGACGATCCCTACCGAAGCGCCGATGACGCCGCCGGTCAGGCCGGTGAGGGTGGACTCCAGCAGGAACTGCGCGGCGATGTGGCGGCGGGCGGCGCCGAGGGCGCGGCGCAGGCCGATCTCGGCGACGCGCTCCATCACGGTCACCAGCGTGACGTTGGCGATGCCGACCGCGCCGACCACCAGGGAGACCAGCCCGAGGATCAGGAAGAGGGCGTCGACGTCGCCTTCCACCGCATCGCGGGCCCTGGTGGGGCTGGGCGGCGAGCCGACCTGGAGGAGTGCCTCGTTGCCGGGGCTGAGCGCGGCCGGGGCCTGCCTGGCGATCAGTTCCGCGGCGCCGAGACCGGTGTTGATCAGGACCCGGGTCACGGTGCTCAGGCCGTAGCGCCTGCCGACGGACGGCGGCAGCATGACCGCGCTCGCGAGGCTCTTCTCGCGTCGCAGGTCGCCGAGGACGCCGATGACGGTGTACGCCTGCGTGCCGATGAAGACGGCCGGAGCCCGGGTCAGCCGGGTGATGCCCAGCAGCTCGGCCGCGTGCCGGCCCAGCACGACGACCTCGTCCCCGCGGGCGATGTGCCCGGCGTCGAAGTAGCGGCCCTCGATCATCCTGCCTTTGACCGCGGCGGGCAGGTCAGGGCCGCTGGAGACCACGGTCAGGGTCTGGTCGGTGACCCGGGTGGGGTCCACGATGTCGTTGGAGCGGACGCTGAGGTTGGCGCTCTGCTTCGACTCGGCGAGGGCGGCGGCGGAGACCACCCCGCGCAGCCTGGTCACCCGGCCGATGTCGGCCCAGTCGACCAGGGGGAACGGGTTCTCCGGGACCTCGACCGTGACGGAGGTGGCGGTGAGCTCGTCGAAGCGGCCGACGATCTGGTTGCCCGCCGTCGCGGCGACGCCCAGGGTGACCACGAGCGTGGTGATGCCCAGCACGGTACCCAGCGTGGTCAGCGCCGAGCGCACCGGGCGGGCCAGCAGCCCCGCCACGGCCTCGTTCAGCAGGTCGCGAGGGTGCACGTCTACTCCTCCGTGAGGACGCCGTCGGTGATGCGCACCCGGCGCGCGGCCCGGTCGCTCACGTCGGTCTCGTGAGTGATGACCACGATGGTCATCCCCTGGGCGCGCAGCTCGTCGAACAGGTCGAGCACGGCGTCGGTGTTCCTGCTGTCGAGGTTGCCGGTGGGTTCGTCGCACAGCAGCAGCGACGGTTCGCCCATGAGGGCGCGGGCGATGGCGGCGCGCTGCCGCTCACCGCCGGACAGCCTGCCGGGCAGGAAGTCCACCCGGTGCGACAGCCGTACCCGCTCCAGGGCCCGCAGCGCGCGTTGCCGCCGCCCCGCGCGCGGTGCCGCGCCGTAGACCTCGGCCAGCATGACGTTCTCCAGCACGCTGCGGTGCGGCAACAGGTGGAAGGACTGGAAGACGAAGCCGATCCGGCTGCCGCGGATGGTGGTCCGCGCGCCGTCCTTCAGGGTGGTGGTCTCGATGCCGTCGAGCCGGTAGCTGCCGCTGGTCGGCCGGTCGAGGAGGCCGAGCGTGTTGAGCAGCGTGGACTTCCCGGACCCCGAGGGGCCAATTATGGCGACATAGTCCGATTTTTCAACTCTTAGGGTGACGGCGGAGAGCGCTCTGACGGGAGGGTCGGCGGGGAACTCCTTGGTCAGGCCGTCGAGCAGGATGACCGGCTCAGGCACTGTTGATCACCACCAGGTCGCCCGGCCTGAGCTCGCCGGTCACCTCCACGGCTCCGTCGGCGGACAGGCCCGTGCGTACCTCGACCTCCTTGGTCCGGTCGGGGGCGATCTCCACCTGCACCCGGGCCCGGCCGTCCGCGGCGGTGACGACCGCCGCGGCGGGGACCACGAGCACTTCCCGGTCGGTGGCGCCGATGGTCACGCGAACCGTGACGGGCGCGCCGGCGAGCTTCTTGAGGCCCTTCATCGACGTGGGGGTGATCGTCACCGGCACGGCGCCCTTCGCGTCGCGTCCGCCGAGGGAGGTCACCGTGCCGGGGACGGTCTTGCCGGCCTCGGTCTCGATGCTCGCGTTCAGGCCGGGTTTCACCCGCTCGGCCTCGGCCACGTCCACCGAGCCCGAGACCACGAACGAGGCGCTGGTCACCGTGGCGAACGACTTGTCCACCAGTTCGCCCGCCTTGACGGCCGGCTTGTGCAGGCGGGCGGGCAGCCTGGGCAGGAAGACGACCTCTCCCGGCGGGACGGTGACGCCGTAGGTGCGGGAGAACTCGGCCAGCAGCGCCCGTGCCGCGGCCAGGTCACGCTGGGCGTTGGCCACCTTCAGCTTGACGGGCGAGAGCTGCCTGGCCTGCCGGAGCGCCTGCTCGGCGGTGGCGACCGCCTCGCGCGCCAGCCGGACGTTCTTCCCCAGCTCGGTCAGCCGCGCGGCCCGCGTGATCCCGGCCTCCTTCAGTACGCGCTCCAGCGCCGACCTGGCGGCGGCCAGATCCGCTCGGGCGTTGGCGACCCGGAGTTCGAGCAGGCGGGTGTCGGCGGGCGGCCCGGCCGTGGCACTCACCGTGGAGCTGGGCTCAGGAGTGGGCGTCGCGGTGGCCTGGGCGAGCTCCTGCTGGGCCGTCAGCAGCTTCTCCTCGGCTGCCCGTACGGCGCTCTCGGCGGCCTCGACCTTGGCCTCGTCGTCGGTGGTGCGGTCCTGCGCCCGCGCGTTCCCGAGCGCCTGTTCGGCCTCCTTGAGATCCTGCCGGGCGTCGGCGAGCTTGAGTTTCAGCGGGAGCACGTCCTTGCCCTGGTCAAGGGCCAGGCGCTCGGTCGCGAGCACCTCCTGGGCGGTCCGTACGGCCCGGCGCAGGTCGTCGCGCTTCTGCCGGAGCTCCAAGGTGGGCTGCTGCGCCTCATAGCCCTTCTTGGCGTAGAAACGTGACACCGCGGCGACGGTCGCCCGGTCGAACACGCCGGTCGCGGGCGCGCGGTGACCGAGCCTGCGCAGCGCCTTCTGCAACTGCTCGACATCGGCCCCCTTGGCGCCGGAGACGATGCTGCGGTGCATCGGCACCGTGCCGGAGAAGACGAACACCGGGCGCCCGTTCACCTCCATCATCACCGCGCCCTCCGCCAGGGTGCCCCGCCGGGGAGCGCGGGTCGCGCGCTGGGTGGTTTCGCCGCCGCCCACCACCCCGGCCAGCGACACCGGATACGGCGAGCCGTACTCCAGCGCGCCGCTGACGACGACGGTGGCGACCAGCTTGCGCCGCTCGACCGCGACGGTGACCAGCGACGGTCTGGGCGGCTTGCGCGCCGCCGCCTCGTCGGCCGGGGAGCGCAGCAGGGCGGCCACTCCCCAGCCGGTCCCCGCGACCGCCAGGACCACGGCCGGCACGAGCAGCAGCTTTCCGCGAGGGGTGCGCATCACCGCTCTTGGAACCCGTACTTCACCCTGGCCTCGTTGGTGAGCCGCTTCTGCAGGGGGATGAAGGCGGCGTAGAAGTCCTTGCCGCATTCCAGGTCGACCAGCGCTGACTTGATCTCCCTGGCGAGGTACGGCCTGGCGGCCTCCGCCGTGACGGTGCCCGCCTTGCCGAGCCGGTCGGCCTGCTCACTCCACAGCACCACGCCGCGGCCGCTCAGCGCGACCGGCTTCTCGGAGGTCACCCGCTCGCCCTTGGACTTCAGGCACTCGGCGAACGGCGCGGCGAGCTCCAGCAGCTTGGGGTCGCCGTCGAGAGTCTTGTCGATGTTCTCGATCTCCGTGGCCATCTGGTCCTGGTAGTCGGCGACCGAGGTGGCTTTGAGGCCGTTCACCTGCCGGAGGGCGGTGACCCGGCACTCGTTCAGGGTCTTGAGGTAGGCGTCCCGCCTGGCACCGGAGAGGCCGTCGATCGTCGCCTGGTTGGGGTCCGGGGCCTGTGTCTCCGGCGGCTTCGGATAGACGACGGCGGAGAAGACGCCGAAGCCGTTCTTGCCGCGCTCGGCCTTCATCGCCGCGTAGTCAGCGGGGTTCGCCGCGGACTTCCTGGGCGGGCTGACCGAGGGGGTGTAGGTGAAACCCTTCTGCTTCATGCAGGTGGCGATGACGGTCTCGCGCTCGCGGGCCTTGTCCGTCGTGGCACCGCCACCGCCACCGCCGTCGGCCGCGGGGGCCGGGTCTCCCCCGCAGCCGGTCAGCACCGCCAGACCGAGCAGGCCACACATCAGCACACGCATCGGGGACTCCTTCCCGGTGACTCACGCCGCCCTTCGCGACGCCGTGGCCACCTTGGAGCCCTCTCCCGGCCGATCTGTATTGGCCGGGTATCCGCGCGTGCTCAGCCGTGTATCCGCCGCGTATCAACGCTCCGGTTCGGGGGCGTAGAAAGCGGTGGTGGCGGCGACGGCGGCGGCGACCTCGTCGGGCTCGCCGCCCGCGGCCAGGTGGGCCTCGCCCCAGGCCCGGCTGCTCTCGGTGATGTAGCGCCGCCCCTCGCTGGTCTCGTGGAACGTGGCCTCGTCGACCCCTGTGTCGCCACCCGTCGACAGGTGCAGGGCCAGGCCCAGCAGCGACAGGTCCCAGCCCACGCCGGTCGCGCCCGGCCCGAACCGCCCCCAGAACTCCGGCGGCACCTCGGCGCTGTGGCGCAGCTCGAACAGGGTGCCGCCGTCCTGGGCGGACAGGTGCACCTCGACCTCGGAGAAGCCGGGGTTCTCGCCGAACAGCCAGCTGACCTTCAGCAGGCTGGGCGGCTCGCAGCGCAGGATCTCCCCGCCCGCGTTGCCCTGGAGCTGGTACGTCCCCCCGACCCGGAGGTCCCCGCTCACCGGCAGGAACCAGCGGGACAGGCGCCCGGCGTCGGTGCAGGCGTCCCAGACGTCCTCGACCTCGGCGTCGTAGTGCCGTCGCAGCACCACGCTCTTGACGTCGCCGTCCTTCACCTCGCGCTGCGCCTTGAGCAGCTCGTCCACGATATCCATCAGGTGTCCTTTTCGTTCATGCGGCGCTCGCGCTTGCCGCGGGCCAGCTCCGTCGCCAGCGCGTCCAGTCGTTGGGTCCAGAAGCCGCGAAATCGCTCCAGCCAGAGATCGACCTCCTGCAGCGGCCCCGGCTCGACGGCGTAGAGCCGCCGGGTGCCCTGGGCTCGTACGCTGGCGAAGCCGTTGTCGCGCAGCACCCGCAGGTGCTGGGAGACGGCCGGTTGGGAGATGCCGAACTCGCGCTGGATGACGCCGGTGAGCTCTCCCGAGCTCTGCTCACCGGCGGCCAGCAGCTCCAGGATCCGCCGCCGGACCGGATCGCCGAGGACGTCGAATGCGTGCACGACCTGATTGTTCAGGACGGGCTTATATAAGTCAAACCTGGGATATGCCTTCGCTCAGTCGTCCAGGCCGCGGGCGCTCAGGGCCTCGCCGAGCGCGTCGGCGTGCCGGAGGGAGCCGACCACCAGCGGCACGGCGAAGGCCCGGAAGCTGCGTTCGACACCCCTGGCCCGCTGGGCCTCCCTGACGCGGGTGGCCAGCGCGGCCACGACGGGCACGCTGCGTACCGTCAGCGACAGCAGCAACGACAGCCGGAACGGGTCCAGACCCACGAACCTGGCCGGCGACAGGCAGCGCTCCAGCGCCGACATCATGGCCGAGGTGCGGGTGGTGAGCGTGACCAGCCCGGCCAGCGCGACCGCGAGGACCACGCGCAGCGTCGTGGACACCGCCCCCGGCAGGTCCACGAGCACCCACTGCATCCCGAACAACCCCACCGCGAACCACCGCACCGGCCTGACCTGCGCCCACGCCGCCGCCACGCCGACCCCGGACAGCGCGTACAGACCGGCCGCCACGACCGCCGCGCCGGCCAGCGCGATCGGCGAGCTCAGCAGCACCAGACCCGTGCACGCCAGCGCCAGCCCCGCCAGCTTGGCGCCGGCCGGGAGCCGGTGCAGCGGCGAGGAGCCGGGGACGTAGGCGCCGGTGAGGCCGTTCACGACATGATCTTCCGGTAGTGGGTGATGGCCTCGTCGGGGGTGCCGTCGGCGACGACGCGGCCCTGGTCGAGCACCAGGACGCGGTCGAAGTCGGCCAGCAGCGGCAGGTCGTGGCTGACCACCAGCACCTGTTGCGGCAGCTCGCGCAGCAGGTCGGCGACCTGGCGGGAGTGGCGCAGGTCCAGCAGTGTGGTCGGCTCGTCCATGACGAGGATGTCCGGTTCGAGCACCATGACCGAGCACAGGGCGAGCAGCTGCTTCTGGCCTCCCGACAGGTGGTGGGCGGGATGGTCGGCGTGCCCGGCCAGGCCGTACCGGCTGAGCACGTCGTGCACGCGCCGCTCGACCTCCTCGCGCGCCAGGCCCTTGCGGCGCAGGGAGAAGGCCACGTCCTCGGCCACGGTGGGCATCACGATCTGCGCGTCCGGGTCGGTGAACAGGAATCCGACGCCCCGCCTGATCTTGGCGGCGTGGCGGCGGGTGTCGAGGCCGAGCACGGTGATGCTGCCCGAGGTCGGCAGGGCCAGGCCGTTGATCAGGCGGGCGAAGGTGCTCTTGCCCGAGCCGTTGGCGCCGACCACGCCGATCCGCCGCTCGGGCAGGGCGGCGGTGACGCCGTTGAGGACGTCGCGGGCGCCGAGGCGTACGCGCACGTCGGCGAACTCGATCACGCCCGCGCTCCGTCCCGGCCGGTGCCGACCACCTCGAACAGGGCGGCCACGCCGAGCCCGCCGCCCACCGCGGCCGCCGCCAGGCCCAGCGTCCCCGGCGGGGCGCCCGCGCGCACGAGGCGGCCGAACAGCCGGGTCACCACGACCGCGCCGGTGGCGCCCCAGGGATGCCCCAGGGCCAGCGCACCGCCGTCGGCGCACACCCGATCGTCGTCCAGGGCGTCGATCCCGAGCGCGTCGGTGACGGCCAGCACCTGCGCCGCGAACGCCTCCACGATCTCCACCGCCGCGACCTGTTCCAACTCCACCCCCGCACGCGCCAGCACCCGCCGCACCGCCGGCACCGGACCCCACCCGGGCAGCTCGGGATCGCACCCGACGACGGACCCGGCCACCAGCCGCATCCCCGGCAGGCCCGCGCGCAGCCGCTCGGGCACGATGGCCACGGCCGCGGCGCCGTCGCTGACCGGGGAGGAATTACCGGCCGTCACTGTACCGTCCGCCACGAAGGCCGCGGGCAACCGGGCCAGCGACGCCGCCCGCAGCGGCCGGGGCCGCTGGTCGTCGCGGCGCTCGCCGATCGGGACGATCTCCTCCTTGAACCGGCCCGCCTCGCGCGCGGCCAGCGCCCTCGCGTGGCTGCGGCAGGCGTAGGCGTCCTGGCGCGCCCGGCTGACGCCGCGCGCCGCCGCCAGCGCCTCGGCGGCCGGCCCCATGTCGGGGTCGGGGTGGCCGTGCGGCGCGAAGGGCGCCCTGGGATACGGCTCCGTCGAACCCCGATGGGTACGCAGCGGCGCGGTCGAGGCGCTCTCCGCCCCTCCCGCGATCACCAGGTCCATCTCCCCCGCCCGGACGGCCTGGCCGGCCACCAGGATCGCGGCCAGCCCGCTGCCGCACTGCCGGTCCACCGTCAGGCCGGGCACCTCGTGCCCCAGGCCCGCCGCCAGGGCCGACACCCTGGCCACGTTCCCGCCGGGCCCCATGCAGTTGCCCAGCACCACGTCGTCCACCCGCCGCCCGGCCAGCTCGCGCGCCACGGCGGCGATCACGGGCGCGGCCAGCCGATCGACCGTCACGCCCTTGAACGCGTGCCCGGCCGTCCCGATGGGGGTGCGCCGGGCCGCCACGACGACCGGATCGTCCCCGAGGGTCCGGGTCGCGGCTTCGTGGCGCGGATCGGAGTCGCGCATGTCAGATCAGCCGCCGGATGTCGGGGTCGCCGCCCGCCAGCCGGGCCGCGACCAGGGCTCGGGCGGGCTTGCCCGTCTGGGTGCGGGGCAGGCTCGGCACCGCGTACCAGCGGCGTGGCCGTTGCGCCTCGTCCAGGCCGCCCCTGGCCGTCGCCTCCAGCAGCGCGCGCGGCGGCGGCATGGCGCACTCGGCCTCGATGACCGCCGTGACCACCGCACCCAGCGACGGATGCGGCGAGCCGATCACGACGATGTCCCCCACACCGGGCACCTTCCTGAGCACCTCCTCGACGTCCTCGGGCACGACGGTGGCGCCCCCGGTCTGGATCGCGCCGTCACCACGGCCGCGTACCCGCAGCACCTCTCCTACCCGGTACGGCTCCGCCACGTCGCCCACGCTCGCCCAACCGTCGGCGTCCCGGCGCAACGGGCCCGCCGCGTCGCCCAGATATCCGTCGGCCAGCCACGGCGACCGCGCCCACACCTCGCCGAGCCCGCCCTCGGACCTGACCTCGATCTCCACGCCCGGAAAAGGGCGCAGCCCGCCCCCGTCGGCGTCGACCGCCACGAACGACAGCTCCGTCGCCCCGTAATAGGACACGACCCGGATCCCCGCCCGGGCGGCCGCCGCCCGGGTGCCGGGGTCGAGGGCCGCGCCGCCGACGACGGCCACGCGCAGCGCCCCCGGGTGCTCCAGCACGTCGGGCAGCCGGTGCGGCACCAGGTGCACGACCGTGGCCCTGGCCAGCAGGCCGGGCAGCGTGCGGGAGGGCCGGCGGCCGGGAAGGAGGGCCGTCGCGCCGGTGGCCAGGGTGTGGACGGCGGCGAAGGCGTACAGGCTGGAGAGGAGGGGGCCCGGGATCAGCACGACGTCGTCCGGGCCGATCCCGGCCAGCTCGCCGAGGTGCCGGAACGACTCCGTCCACGACGCGCGGGTGCGCACGATCGCGCGCGGCCGGCCGGTGCTGCCCGAGCTGAAGCACGCCCACGCCCGGTCCCCGGGCTCCGGATCGTGCCGCACCGCCGGACCCGCCGCCCCGGGCAGCGGCGCGTCCACGAGGAAGCCGGGCCCGGCCGCGGCGGCGACGCTCGACCACCGCTCCCGGCCCCAGACGGGGTCGCCCACCAGCGGCGTCGCGCCCGCCAGGTCGGCCGCGAGCACGGCGGTGAGCAGCTCGACCGGGTCCGCCAGGCCGATCGAGACCAGCGCGCCCGGGCCGATCCCGCGGCCGAGCAGGTGGCGGGCGGCGCCGTGGATCCGTTCGGCGAACTGGGCGTAGGTGAACTCGACGGAGGGGCCGCACACCGCCGGGTGCGAAGGGCGTTCGGCGGCGTGCCGCATCACGTGTTGTGCTACGGGCATCGAGCGGTCAACGCCCCTCGCCGGAGCGCAGCCGTTCGCGGTGCACGGCCGGGACCGCGTCCGGGTAGGCCCGCTGCGTGCCCCTGGCCACGCCGGACGCCAGCACCACCTTGATCAGGTCGCCGGGCAGGAAGACGAGGCTGGACACCGCCGTCGCGCCCAGGGACACCCCGGTGACGAGCGACTGGACGGGGATGCCGAACAGGTAGACCACCCCGATCCCGCCCACCAGGCACGCCACCATCAGCGGGAAGATCCCCGGGTTGCGGCCCGCGCGCTCGACGAGCCAGCCGGTCACCGCCGCGCCCGGGATCCAGCCGATCAGGTATCCGGCCGACGGCATGGCGAACACGGCGAGCCCGCCCCGCCCGCCCGCCAGCAGCGGCAGGCCGACGGCGACCAGCACGAGCAGCACCACGACGGCCAGCGCGGCCCGCCACGTGCCGAGGATCGCCCCCGCCAGCATCACGCCGAGGGTCTGTAGCGTGATCGGGACCGCGTTGCCGAACAGGTTGAACGAGCCGGGCACGCCCAGCACCGCGATCAGCGCCGCGAACACGGCCACCCGCGCCAGGTCGCCCGTGGGGAACCTGCGCCGCTTCGATGCATCCATCATGGGGACGATCCCACACCAGAACCGCACCCTTCAGGCATGGAGGGATCCCACAACTTTCCGGGTGTTCCTCTGCGAACGATCGATACCTTCTCCACAACTACGGTCAGGCCGCCAGGCGGAGGGCCCGGGCCACGTCGGAGGCGGACGAGGAGGTCTCCGTCGAGGAGTAGCCGCCGCGCAGGGAGGCGTCCAGGTCCTTCAGGCCGTTGCCGCTGAGCGTGATCACGATCCGCAGGCCCGGCTCCAGCAGGCCCCGCTCGTGCCGGTCGAGCAGGCCCGCGACGCCGGCCGCCGAGGCGGGCTCGGCGAAGACGCCGTCGCGGCGGGCCAGCAGCCGGTACGCGGCGAAGATCTGCTCGTCGGTCACCGCCTCGATCAGCCCGCCGGACTCGTCGCGGGCGGCCACGGCGCCGTCCCAGGTGGCCGGGTTGCCCACGCTGATCGCGCTGGCCGCCGTCTGCGGAGCCGCCACGGGAGCGCCGTGGACGAGCGGGGCCGCCCCGGCCGCCTGGAAGCCCCACATGCGCGGCAGCCGCCCGGCCAGGCCGGCGCCGTGGTAGTTGCGGTAGCCGCCCCAGGTGGCGGTGATGTTGCCGCCGTTGCCGACCGGCAGGCAGTGCACGTCGGGCGCCTCGCCGAGGGCGTCCACGATCTCGTAGGCGACCGTGCGCTGCCCGGCCAGGCGCAGCTCGTTGCCGACCGAGTTGACCAGCGCGATCGGGTGGTGGGCGGCCAGCTCGCGGGCCACGCGCAGGCAGTCGTCGAAGTTGCCGTCGATCTCGACGATCTCGGCGCCGTAGCGTACGGCCTGGCTCAGCTTGCCGAGCGCGATCCGTCCCTTGGGGACCAGCACGGCGGCCGTCACCCCGGCGCGGGCGGCGTAGGCGGCGGCCGAGGCGCTGGTGTTGCCGGTGGAGGCGCAGATGACGGCCTGTGCCCCGGCCTCGGCGGCCTTGCTGATCGCCACCGTCATCCCGCGGTCCTTGAACGAGCCCGTCGGGTTGGCGCCCTCGACCTTCAGCCAGACCTCGCAGCCGGTGAGCTCCGACAGGTGCGCGGAGCGCAGGAGCGGGGTGTTGCCCTCGTTGAGCGAGATGGAGGGGGTGTCGGCGGTGACCGGCAGCCAGCGCCGGTAGTCGCTGTCGATCAGGCCATGCCAGGTTCTCATGCCCGCACCGTAACATTCGTTTCGCAAACCTGGGTAGCCGGTGTTGATGTAACATTTGTCATTGTGGAGAACGATCCGGTGGCCGACCGCCTCAGCGCCGTCTATCCCGAGCTGCCGCCCGGGGAGCGGGCGATCGTGCGGGTGCTGCTCGACGACTATCCGTTCGCGGCGCTGGGTTCGCTGCGGGCGCTGGCCGAGCGCGCCGGGGTGAGCCCGCCAACGGCTTCGCGGCTGTTCGACCGGCTGGGGTACGGCGGGTTCGCCGACTTCCAGGCCGCGGTGCGTGACGGGGCGCGGGGGCGGTCGCGGCTGCTGGAGTTCGTCTCGCGCGCGCCCGACTCCCCCGCCGCCAGTCCCGAGCTGCGACAGGCCGCCGAGGACCTGCGCGCGGGGCTGGACGGCACGCTCGCCGCCGCCACGGACCCGCTCCTCGACGCGTCCGCGGCCCTGCTCGCCGAGGCCAGGACCGTGTGGGCACTGGGCGGGCCGCTGAGCGAGCTGGCCGCCGAATACCTGATCCGCCAGTTGGCCAGCCTGCGGCCCGGCGCGCACCGGGTGCCCGACTCCGTGCCGGCCCGGGCGCGTACCGTGCTGGATCTGAAGGGGTCCGACCTGGTGGTGGCGTACGACTTCCGGCGCTACTCCTCCGGCACCGCCCGCTTCGTCAAGGCCGCGCGCGCCCGGGGAGCCCGGCTGGTGCTCGTCACCGACGCGTGGGAGTCGCCGCTGGCCGCCGAGGCGGAGGTGCTGATCAGGCTGCCGCGCGAGGCCGCCGGGCCGATCGCGCCGCTCGCCCACGAGATCGCCGTCACCGAGCTGCTGCTCGTCGCCACGGCCGCCCGCCTGGCCCCCACCGAGCGGCTGGCCGACCTCGACGCGCTCACCCGGACGCTGTGAGCTTCTTGTAGAAGAAGCTGCAGTCCTGGAGCGTGCCGTCCGGGGATCCGGCGTAGTCGGGGACGATGCCGTAGCGGGTCCAGCCGCCCGTGCGGTAGACGTGCTCGGCGGTGCTGCCCGGTCTCGGTGTCCAGGAGCAGCAGGTACGCGCCGGCGTCGAGGGCGGCCTGCTCGGCGGCGGCCAGCAGAGCGCGTGACAGGCCCCGGCCGCGGGCTTCGCGGTGGACCATCAGCTTGACGATCTCGGCGCGGTGGCGGGCGTTCGGCTTGCTCGCCAGGGCGAGGCTGACGGTGCCAGTGACGGGGCCGGTGACGGTGCTCCCGTCGCGGCACACCCACACCAGGAGGCTGCCGTCGGCCACCGCCGGAGCCTGGGACCGCCACCAGGCGGCGGCCTCCTCGTGGCCGAACGGCGCGAGAAAGCCCACGGACGCGCCACTGTCCACGGCGTCGACCAGCAGGCCGGCCAGCTCCTTGACGTCGGCGTCGAAGCCGTCGGCGGTCAGGCGCTCGATGGCGGGCATGGGACTCCTCCGGGGTCTTTCGAGCTGAGGGTCATGGGAGGACGATCAGGAGGGCGTACCGGACCGGGTCGGGGCCGGGGCAGCGGAAGCGGGACGGCCCCCACAGGCGGAAGCGCAGACAGTCGCCCGCCTCCACGGTGTGCGTGTGACCGTTGGCGGTGATCTCCACGGCCCCCTCCAGCACCCAGATGTGCTGCTCCAGGCCGGGCACCGGCGACGCGTCGTACGAGATGTCCGCCCCCGGCCGGAGCCTGCCCTCCACGACCTCGCCCCGCATCCCGGGATGGGGCGGCGACACCGAACGCCGGACGAATCCGGACTCCTCATCCCGGAACACCGCCTGCGCCCCCGCCCGTACGAGCTGCGGCGGCTCGGCCTCCACCTCGGCCAGCAGCCGCGACATCGTACGCCCGTAGACGGCGCACAGCCTGCCCAGCAGGGCGGCGGTCGGGCTGATCTCGCCCCGCTCCAGCCGCGACAGCGTCGAGCGGCTGATCCCCGAGTGGCTCGCCAGCTCCTCCAGCGACCAGCCCCGCTCGACGCGCAGCTCCGCGAGCCGCCCGGCGAGCCGGGCCTCGACCTCCTCCATCCGTCTCATATAAGAGAGAATATCCCAAATCTGGGATCAGCGGCGACGACGCACCTTGATCTCGCGCATGTCGGTCACCGCGAGCTGCAGGATCTCGTACGGATGTCCGTGCGCCTCCAGCGCCTCCATCGCCCCCAGCGCCGCCTCGTCCTCACCGTCGTCGGGCCCCGCGGGCACCTGGCAGCGGAAGGTGAAGGCCGTGACGCCCGCGTCATGGGTGAAGGTCCCGGCCTCGGTGTACGCCGCGCCGCTCGCGGCCAGCACGGCGGCCCGCCCGGCGTCGTCGAGCCCCTTGAACTTGCCCCTGATCGTCACCCTGAACACGGTCATCCCTTTCGTACGGCATAGGCCAGGACACGCTCGCCCAGCAGCCCTTCTGCGACATCCATCAGCTCCAGCACGGCGGCGGCGATGGCGTCGGGCGGCTCGCCCGCGACCGTCCGCCGGCCGATCTCGGCGTAGACCAGCGCGTGCAGGCACCCGATGTGCCAGGCCGCCACGCGCGGCAGCGGATCGCCCTCGGCCGCCCCGGTCTCCTCGGCCAGCACGACGGCCAGCTCGTCGGTCATCCGGCGACCGAGGTCGTCCAGGCGGGCGGCCAGCGTGGGCGCGGCCCGCATCATCTCCAGCACCCGCCCGAACCCCTCCGTCAGCCCCACCTGGCGCTCGCGCCCGCGCACCTCCGCACGCAGCCGCGCCAGCACCGCCCCGGCCGCCGACTGACCGGGCGGGCGGTCCCGCACGATGTCGGCCAGCCGGTGCGGCGAGGCCTCCTCCGGCGGCAGGACGAGGTCCTCCTTGGCCGGGAAGTAGTTGTAGACGGTGTTCACCGACACCTCGGCGGCCGCCGCGACCTCGGCGATCGTGACGTGCTCGAAGCCGCGCTCCACGAACAGGCCGATGGCCACGCCGATGATGCGCTGCCGGGTCTGCCGCTTCTTCCGCTCCCGAAGCCCCTCCACCATACCTGGAGTCTACTCCAAATTTGGAGTCCATTGCAGTTTTCTGGGCCTGATGGACAGCGCCGAGCGCGACATGATCACATTGGGCTCGCTCACTCGCCTAAGTGTTCGGAGATGCCCATGGTCAAGCGCAATATCCTCCGGTCTTTAGCCCTTGCCGCCCTCTTGTTGAGCGTGACCGCTCCAGGCGCCGCGGCCGACGACAAGCCCGCCGACCCGACAGCTCCGGGACCGGTCTACAAGACGGTCACCGATCGGAGCGGCCTGCTCTCGCTCCAGACCTTCGGCCGTCCCGACGGCAAGGACATGGTCTTCCGGATCTCCGGCAGCGTGTACGCCAACATCGAGGGCAACAGCCTGGACCCGGCGATGCGGCACGGCCAGAAGCTGTTCAACATCGAGGGCTACAACATCAGGCGGCTGTACCGGGTGCCGGACACGACGCAGCTCTACCAGCTCTCCCGCGAGATCGTCTTCTACACCGACCCCGCCGATCCCACGCGGGTCCTGCGGGAATGGAAGAACCCGATCGACCAGAAGACCTATCCGGTCATCCCCATCAACAACGACGCGGTGAACTTCGGCCCGTTCAACATCACCTCCGCCTACGTGGGCCCGCCGGTGCGCCAGTTGCATGATGAGAACGTGTGGACCAGCGACATCCCCGTACGCGCCGACTTCGGCACCGCGCTCGGCGAGCGGTTCGGCCTGGTGGGCGGCGTGTACGCGGCCCAGGAGATGTTCGACTTCTCCGTGGACGAGCGCGAGGCGGCCGCCAGGACCGTTCCGGGCACCGTCCCCTCCGGTGCCATGGAGACGAAGATCAGCTGGGCGCGGACGAGCCCGTGGGCGCCGTTCATGTGCCTGGCCGAGAGCGACGTACGCGGCCAGCTCACCTACCACGCCCGCAGCTGGTCCCTGAGTTCCTACGCCGAGATCGAGCCGTGGCTGCGCGCCGAGGTCGAGACGAACCACCCGCTCTTCAAGGCCGCCCCCACCGCGCCCGGCGCCAGCGAGAACTCCTGGAGCTCCTTCTACAACAAGCAGCTCGGCAAGGGCGCCACCACCTGGTCGTCCTGGTGCGCGGCCAACGGGCGCGCATGACCGCCTACACGGCTCTGGCGCTCCAGATGGAGACCAGGGCCGTCAACGCCGCCGCCGACCCCAGGGCCGCCATCCGCGCCGCCATCGAGCGGGTCGCCGAGCAGGTCGGCGGCAGCAAGGCCTGGCTCGGCCGCGACCTGCGCCTGGTGGTGCTGCCCGAGTACGTGCTGACCGGCTTCCCGATGCGCGAGAGCTTCGCCGAGTGGCGTGACAAGGCCGGGCTCGACCCCGGCGGCCCGGAGTACGAGGCGCTGGCCGGGATCGCCGTCCGGCACGAGGTCTACCTGTGTGTGAACGCCTATGAGCGCGACGAGCACTTCCCCGAGCTGTACTTCCAGGCGTCGGTGATCCTCTCTCCGCAGGGTGCGCCGGTCCTGCGCTACCGCAGGCTGCACTCGATGTTCACGCCGAGCCCGTACGACGTGTGGGAGCGCTACCTGGAGGTCTACGGCATCGACGGGGTGCTGCCGGTGGCCCGTACCGAGATCGGCAACCTGGCGGTGCTGGCCTCGGAGGAGATCCTCATGCCCGAGCTGGCCCGCACGCTGGCCCTGCGCGGCGCCGAGGTCTTCTGCCACCCCACCTCCGAGGCCTCCTCACCGGCGCCGACCCCGAAGGCGATCGCCCGCCGCGCCAGGGCCGCCGAGAACCTGGCCTACGTGGTCTCGGCCAACAGCGGCGGCCTGAGGGGCATCCCGATCCCCGGCGACTCCACCAACGGCGGCTCGGAGGTCCTCGACCACCAGGGACGCGTGCTCGCCCAGGCGGGCGCGGGCGAGTCGCTGGTGGCCGCCGCCGAGCTGGACGTGGGCGCGCTGCGCCGGCTGCGGCGGCGGCCCGGCATGGGCAACCTGCTGAGCAGGGTGAAGACGGGGTTGTGGGCCGAGGAGTACGCCAGGCACGACGGCGAGCGGCCCGGCGGGCTGTCGCAGGGCGCGCGCGATCGGGCTTGGTTCGCGGCCCGGCAGATCGAGGCGATCGAACGCCTGTACGACCCGGGCGACTACTAGGCGACAGCGCTCACGCGTTCCGTCTGATCGACCGGAGGGGCGTCGAGAAGCGGGAGCCGCAGGACGAAGCTGGCGCCGCGCGGCGCATCCTCGACCTTGAGCGTCCCACCGTGGCTCTGGGCGATGTCGCGGGAGATGGCCAGGCCAAGCCCGCTGCCGCCGGCGTCGCGGTGGCGGGCGTCGTCGAGGCGGGTGAACCGCTCGAAGACCCGCTCGCGGTCGGCGGGCGCGATGCCGGCGCCGTCGTCCGCCACATTCACCACGGCCTCGCCGTCCGAGGCTGCCACGAAGACGTCCACGGCGCTGCCGGCGTGCCGGATCGCGTTGCTCACCAGGTTGGCGAGCAGCCGGGCGAGCTGGATGTGGGACCCGCGGACCCAGACGTCCGAGGCCGCGTGGACGCGTACGGGCACGCGGCCCGCGCGCGGCGCCTCCTGGCCCACCAGCCGCCCGAGGTCGATGGGCTCGGGCGGCGCCGGGTCGCCGGCCCCGAGCCGCGCGAGCGCCAGCAGGTCGCCGACGATGGCGTCGAGCCGGTCGGTGACCGACAGGGCCGAGCGGATGGTCTTGTGCGGATCGATCTCGCCCGGGTGGAGCAGCGCCTCCTCCAGTTGCGCCCGCAGGCCGGCGATCGGGTTCCTGAGCTCGTGCGACGTGCTGGAGGCGAACCTGCGCTGCTGCGCCACCGCCTCGTCGAGCCGCTCCAGGGTCTGGTTGGCGGTACGGACGAGCATGGCGACCTCGTCGTCGCCCGGCGGCACGGGGATGCTCAGGCTGAGGTCGCTGACGGTGATCTCGGCCAGGCGCGCGCGGATCGCCTCGACCGGCCGCAGCGTGCGGCCCACCGTTCTCCAGGAGGTCCAGGAGACGATCGCGAGGAGGACGAGGGCCGCCGCCGCGAGCGCGTACTCCAGGTTGTGGCCGCGCAGCAGGGCCGGCTCCCGGCGCTCCGCCAGCAGGACCTGGGCGCCGGCCGCCGTGGTGATCCGGATGGCCACCAGGAGGCGGCACCCATCGCTCCGCCGCTGGACGCGATCGTCGACGGGTGGTCGCAGCGTGCTCAGCGCCGAGCGCGCGAGGGCGGAGTGGCTGGCGGCGAGGACCCGGCCGCGCGCGTCGACCAGCTGAATGAGAGCCAGGTCGTCCGGGGTGGGTATCACCTTGGGGATCGTGCCGGCGCGGGCCGCCGCACTCCACCGGCTGGCGACCTGTTCGACCCGGTTGAAGGCGTCGTCCTGGATGCGGTAGCGGATGGCCAGCGAGGAGGTGACGCCCACCACGGCCAGCGCGACCAGGGCGAGCAGTGACGCGGCCACGGTGCAGCGCGCTCGGATGGACCGGGGGCGAGGAATCACGGTCATCGTTTCCTTTCCGTCACTGCGACGGTAAGGCGGGACGATGCTGAGAAGGGTGGGCGTGTGACACCCAGGAAATTCGCATACTTGGATGAATGCCGACGGATGCGGCGGTGCCGTCTCAGCCTGGTAGTGACACGCCCACCCTGGCACTCAAATCCCGACATATCGTACTTAAATGGACAGCACTAAGTTGTTGGGGGAGTTCCTGCGCGCGCGGAGAGAGGTCATGACTCCCGCGCAGGCGGGGCTCCTCGACGTGGGCCCGCGCCGGACCCCGGGGTTGCGGCGCGAGGAGGTGGCGATGCTGGCCCACGTCAGCACGGATTACTACATCCGCCTCGAACAGGGCAGGGAGCGCCACCCGTCCGAGCGCGTGCTCGGAGCCCTTGCCCAGGTGTTCGGGCTGACTCTCGAGGCCACGGCTCACATGCACGCACTGGCCCATCCCATGCTCCAGCCCCGGCGGGCGCCGGCCCGGCGGGTCAGCCCTGCGCTGCGCACGCTGATCGGCGGCTGGCCCGTCACGCCCGCGCTGATCTGCGACGACCTCATGAACATCCTCGCCGCGAACTCCCTCGCCGACGCCCTGTACGGCGGGTTCGAGGACCGCGACAACCTGCTCCGCATGATCTTCCTGGATCCCGCGGCCCGCGAGTTCTATCCCGAGTGGGAGAAGTCGGCCCGTTCCAAGGTCGCCCACCTGCGCCTCGTCGCCGGGTCGCAGCTCGACGACCCCCGCCTGACCGAGCTCGTGGGAGAGTTGTCCGTCAAGAGCTCCGACTTCCGGAGGCTGTGGGCCCGCCACGACGTCTCGCCCAAGGTGGCCGAGGTCAAGCGCATGTGCCACCGGGAGGTCGGGGAGCTGGAGCTGACCTGCGAGGTCTTCTCGGTGAACGGCTCCGACGGCCTACAGCTCATCACTTTGCTCGCCCAGCCGGGCAGCCCTTCGGAGCAGGCGCTGAAACTGCTGGGCAGCCTCGCCGCGCCCGTCCGTGGCTGAGATCGCTCTTCAACGGCTTTCGTCCCCGGGCGGGTGGGCCGCGGCGCACGGGCTGTCCTCCCCGCGCTCTACCGGCTGCGCCACGCCGTGGAATGCGGCATCAACCTGTGCGGCATAACAATCTGTTACGACAAGCTCGCTGTACGCTACGAAGCCGTCGTCATCATCGCCGCGATCAACCAGTGGCTCAACGCCTTGTGAAACGCGGTCCCACTTGATCTTCAACCTTTCTCATCGGCCGGTTCGTTGAACTGGGTGAAGGTCGGGCCGTTCGCGGGACATGGACACGCGGCGGGCGGTGAGCACGGCACCCCTGCCCAGAGCGGCAGACGGACGGTCGGTGCTGGCGGTGGATGTGACGTGCTGGCTGCGGCCGGACGCGCACACCTCGCCAGAGCGGATCTTGTGCCACAGCAATCGAGGTGGACCGGATGTGGCAGCTGGACCTGGCCGTCTACACCCAACTCCGGCCGGCCCGCCCCTTGGCCGCCGACCTACGCCGCCCTTGGGAGGAGCCTACATCCCCGCAGCGTCTGTCGCCCGCTCGCGTTCGCAGAGGGTTTCGGCACCTGCGCGCCAAGACGCTTGGCCCGGCCCGGGCACCGAAACCTTTCCGGCCAGGACCGGGACGACCACTCGAGCGGCGCAACACCCAACCCGCCCCACGCCACGACGTCTACACCGCCGCGGACGCGGCGGTGGGCTCTCCCGCAGAACACCTCCGACACGCTGGTGCCGCCGACCACGGGTCCATCCTCGGTGGGTTCGGCGATGAACCTGCAGCGGACGTGCACCTGGTGCCAGTGCGTCCACGTGCCGGGCGGGCAGATCGAGCGGGCCCCCTGCTGCTCGCCGACGTTGATGTCCACCACGTAGCAAGGACCGTCGGTCCTCATGGTGCCGGTCTCCACGGGCACCGGCCCGAACAGCGTGAGGCCCAGGACCGGCGCGGAGAGGCCGGCCAGGAATGCCTTCCGGCCGAATTTGCGCTTCATGCGTGCTCCTTCGCGCGGCCCGGCGCCCACCCGCGGTGGACGCCGGGCGGGTGGACCAGCGCTGACCCTTGTTGATGCAGCTGGCCCAGCCGTGCGCAGGATGGCTGAGCAGCGGCAACGTGCCGGCGGCCATGACGACAGCGAAACCCACCCCGGCGGGTGTCCAACAGGAACTCGGCCAGACTCGGCCAGGCTCGGACACGCCTAGCAATCGCCCGTACACTGTCTGTCGCAACAGGCGAGGCCGAACGGCCCGGTCAGGAGAGGGCAGGGTCCGGGAACGATGAGCGAGGCCCCTCAAGGCGACCAAGATCCTCGGCCCGAGGGCGGGCCGGAGTCGGTGACGTCTCCCGAGGACCTGGTGAAACTGCTGGCCGAGCAGTTCGCGCGGGCCGACGTGTCACTTCGGGAGCTTCAGACACGGGCGGACAGGGCGGGCGGAACGCGGCTGCCACGCTCCACCTGCGCCGACATGCTGGCCGGTCGGCGCTTCCCCAAGAAGGCGGTGATGGTGGCGTTCCTTCGGGGCTGCCGCGTCCCCGACCATCAGCTCCCGGCATGGGAACGGGCGTGGGAGCGGGTGCGTGTCAATCAGCTGCCCCCCGGGTCCCCGGAGATCGCCGCCCAGGTCATGACCGCACCTGGCACCACGGGGACGACCCGTGCCACCGGCCGGCGTCGCCGCCGAGCCGCCCTGCTCACAGCGGTGACCGTGCTGGCAGCCGCGGTGGTCCTGAGCGTCGTCATCGCCCAGCGGGCTACGCCGCAACGCGCCGCATCCAAAGAGGTGCCCGACCACATCGTCAATCCCGCCCACATCGTCAGCGACGATGGTCGTGCGTTCCCCCGTGGCGGGTGGAGCCGGTTCACCGTGACCGTCGACCCGGCCAACACGGGCGTACGGCTGATCCGCCGGCTTGATGCGGGCGTCGGTCTGCAACATGCCACCATCACCGTCAACGGGACCCCGGCCGCAGAATGGCGACCGCTGCTCGAGGACGGCATCTACAAGTGGCGAAACCAGATCGTCACCCTCCCGCCGGATCTGACGACGGGGCGGCGCTCGCTCACCATCGTCAACACGTGCGTGTCCACCTCGGGCTTCAACGAGTTTCTCTACACCGTGCAGCACCAGGTCAACGGTGTCTGGTCGACTGCCGACACGGTCGACATCGGCCGCCGCCACACCGCGAGCGAAGCCGCGCACGACTACCGCGTCGTCGGGGAAGACTGGGCCGAGACGCAGACCTTCACCTATCCGCCGCGCAAGGAGGCCTGGAGCGTCCAGTGAGCCGCCTGTCCCGCGCGCCGCAGTCTGGTCGAGCGTTCTGCCCCGGGTCTCCGGCCAGGCGGTGCGCCTCACCGCTCGAGCGGGACCGTCCGCCCGCCCAGAGCCCGCCCGGTCCCAGCAGGCGGAACGCCATGCCGTCCGGCTGGTGCGTCTTCGGGGACCGGCTGCGGTAGCCGGGCTGAAGTGCAGTCATGCGTCCGATACCCCGGCGGGGCCGCACGTCCGCATGATTGCCCGGAGAACCGGACAACCTCGAGGAAACCGATGGGCATTCAACTCCGGCGTGCGTGGGATCGCCTCGCGGTCCGCGACCCCGGGCTCATGCGTTCGACGACCGCGCTCGCCGCCGTCGCGGGCATCGCGCTCGCCCTGGCGGTCCTGGCCTTCCTGGACATGCCCGCCCCGTTCCTCGTCGCCGGCTGCTTCGCCCCCTTCACCGCCGCGCTGGCCATCGGCGACGGCTCCGCGCGGGATCAGGTCTTCGTGGTCGTCGCGGCAGTTCCCCTGGTGTTCGCCGTGCTGCCCGCGGGCGGTGCGCTGGCGCCCTTTCCCGTGATGGCCGAGGCCGTCTTCGTTGTGCTGATCTTCTGGGCGGTGTACATCCGCCGGTACGGGCCGCGGGGCCAGGCGCTTGGGATCTTCGCCTTCATGGCGTATTTCCTGACCCAGTTCCTGGACGCGCGGGTGAGCGATCTGCCCGGCCTGTACGCCGCCGTGGGCGTGGGCTTCGCCGCCCATGCGCTGGTGCGTTTCGGCCTGCTGCGGACGGGACCCGCGAGGACGCTGCGACGGCTGAGGCGGGCCTTCCACACGCACCTGGGACACGTCGTGCTCGGAGCGATCGAGGTGGTGCGGGCGGGACGGGACGATGCCCGCCTTACGCGGTCGCTGGAACGCCGGGTCGCCCGGCTGCACCGTGACGCGCTGCTGATCGCGGACCTCCTGGACCAGGACGTGGGCGCGCAGTCCTCCGCGAACCGGGTGCTGAGGCGGGTCGCGCAGGCCGAGGTGGCCGCGCAGCGGCTGGCGGTGCTGATCGTCCGCTCCGCCTCGGCCGGGCCGGCGTGCTCACGCGCCCGGGAGCACCTGGTCGCGGAGCTGCAGGTTGTCCACGGCCATCTCATGCGCCCTCGTGACACGGACCACGACCGGGTCGACCGGCAGCTCGGGGGCGCTCCTGACGCCTTCCTCGACGTGCGTCACGCGATCGGCGAGCTGACGCGGGCCGTGGCCGGACTCCGGCTGGTCGACGGTGCCCCTTACCGGCTGGGAGACGGCAGGCGGCCACCTCGTACCAGCCCTCGCGGGCTGAGGCGGGTCACGACGCGGCAGGCCGTCCAGGTCGCCGCGGCAGGGGCGATCGCCGTCGTGCTCGGGGAGTTGCTGTCCTCCGAGCGCTGGTACTGGGCCGTGCTCACCGCGTGGGTCGTCTTCGTGAGCACCGAGAGCTCTGAGGAGATCCTGGTCCAGGGCTTCCAGCGGCTGCTGGGCACCGTCCTGGGCGTCGTGTGCGGGCCGGCGCTCGCCGCCGTGGGCGGGGGCGGCGTCCTGGCGGCGCTCTGCGTGTCGCTGGTCTGTGTCTACGGGATCTTCCGAACCCCGCCGCGTGCGTACTGGGCGGTCACCTTCTTCGTCACCTGCCTGATCGCCATGACGTTCGTCCTGCTCGGCACCTTCTCGGCCGAGCTCCTCGCGCTGCGCGTCCAGGAGACCGTCCTCGGGGCGCTGTGCGGGGTGCTCATGGGGACGCTCGTGCTGCCCACCACCGCGGGCCGGGCCGGCGCGGCGCGGTTGCTCGAAGTGTTGCGGATCCTCCGGCGGGCGCGCGTAAGGGAAGGGGGCGCGCTGTTCGACATCCGTGAGCTGGACGGGGCTATCGAGGAGCTGGCCGGTTCGCTCCGTCCGCTGACCCACCCGCTGAACCCGCGCCGCGCCCGGCGTGCCCATGCCCGCCGTCTGCTCGCGCTGCTGGAGTCGTGTGCCTATCACGCCCGCAGCCTCGCCGCCGTGACCGCCGAACCAGCGGCTCAGCTGGGCGGAGCGGGGTGCGAGGTGCGCGCCGTCGAGCGCATCCGGGCCACGCTCGACCGGACGATCACCCTGGTGGAGGCGGGCGGGTGGCCCGCGATCCCCTGTCACGACGGCCGCCGCACGCTGGCGCGGCTCGCCGCCGAGCGCCGGTGGGGCGGCGACCGCACCTCCGCGGCGCACCGCGAACTGTTTCACCTGGAACGCCTGGACGAGGCGACGACCGAGCTCGCGGGGGCTCTCGGCGGAGCCCGCATCGGTTGCCCGGCACGTTAGTCGGTCGTGCGGGTCCCCGTCTCCAGCACGTCACGCAGCTGGGAGCGGGCGGTGACGCCCAGCTTGGGAAAGGTGCGGTAGAGGTGGGAGCCGACGGTGCGCGGCGACAGGAAGAGGCGTTCGCCGATCTCCCGGTTGGTCAGCCCGCGGGCGGCGAGCCGGACGATCTGCTGCTGTTGCGGGGAGAGTCCGGCGAAGGCGTCGGGGTCCGGGGTGTCGACGTCCAGACCGGCCGCCCGCAGCTCGGCCTGCGCGCGTTCCGTCCACGGGCGTGCGCCGAGGCGGCGGAAGATGTCGTACGCGGTGCTGAGGTACGGCCGCGCCTCGGCGATCCGGCGTCGGCGGCGCAGCCATTCGGCGTACTCCAGCAGCGCCTGCGCGCGCTCGAAGGGCCAGTGTTCCAGTGCCGGGTCGGCCAGGGCGGCCAGGAAGTCGGGCTCGGCGTGGCTGGGCTCGGCGAGCAGCGCGCGGCTGCGGTGGACCAGGGCCCGCAGGCGGGGCGAGCCTCCGCGCGCGAGAGCGCGGGCCGAGCGCTCGACGATCTCGACGGCTTCGGCGTGGTGCCCGCCGCGCGCGGCAGACGCGGCGAGCTCCGGCAGCGCCGGGTAGGAGGCGTGGTAGTGGACGGGGTCGCCGTCGGCGTCGAACACCATCCGCGCGTGCTCGTAGGCCGCCTCGTAATCGCCCTCGGCCAGGGCGGCAGCGGCCAGGGCGCGGCGCGCGTACATGGCAACCGACCGGCTCTCCAACGGGTTCACCAGGCTCAGCGCCTCCTCGGCGAGTGCGCGGGCACCCGCGGCGTCTCCGTGGGAGGCCTGGACCATCGCGTCGACGGCGCGCGCGCACGCGACGGCGTGGGCGAGCCCGGCCGCGACGGACAGCTCGGCGAGTTCCGCGCACACCGCCCGGGCCTGTTCCCAGTGGCCGTACTCGAAGTAGGCGAGCGCGACGACGCCGCCCAGCCCGTCGGGCAGCGGTCCCGCGGCGCGCCACGACTGTACGGCCTCCTCGAACGTATGGACGGCCAGGGGCAGCTCATCCAGCACCCAGGCCGCGACGGCGAGCGCGGTCCGCCGTTCCGGGTGGGCCCCGGCCGCGGCGATCAGGTCCGGCAGCCGTGGCACGAGCTCGCGCCCGCCGCCGAACGGGTCCGACACGATCCGCACCCAGTCCCGCAGCGGTCCGGCGGGCAGGCGGGGCAGGATCCGGTCGATCTCCCGCCGTTGGGATTCCTCGCCGGAGTAGAAGCGCAACACGGCGGCGGTGGCGAGCGCGTCCAGCGCGGTGTCCGGACGCGTGGCGGCCAGGTCGTCGGCGATCGCGGCCAGGCCGGCGAAAGCGGTGGCGTGCTGCCTGGTCAGCGCCGCCAGCCGGCCGACGTGCAGGGAGGCCGCGGCGAGCACGGCCGGGTCGTCGGTACGGTCGCGGGCCCGATCGGCGAGTTCCCGCACCCAGGACAGGTCCCCGGTGAAGACGGCCAGGCCGGCCGCGTCCGCGAGCAGGCGGGCGCCGTCGTCGCGTCCGGGACGCAGCTCCGCCGCGCGGGCCAGCGCCTTGGCCGCCGCCGCGTAGCCACCTCGCCGACGAGCCCTACCGGCCGTGTGCTCCAGGGCCGCCGACACCTCGGCGTCCGGGCGGAGGGTCGCGGCGGCGAGATGCCAGGCACGGCGGTCCGGTTCGTCGCGCAGGGCGTCGGCCAGCGCGCGGTGGGCCGCCACCCGGGCGTCGAACGGCGCGGCGTGGTAGACCGCGGAGCGGATCAGCGGGTGGCGGAACCGTAGGTGCCGGCCCGCCCGGCGGATCAGCCCGGACTCTTCGACCGCGGGCCAGGCTTTGTCGTCGGCGTCGGGCAGCAGCGCCAGGACGGCGTCCGGGGGGTCCTCCACATCGGCGGCGGCCAGCAGCAGCAGGGCGCGCCGGCCGGCTTCCGGCAGCTCTGTCAGCCGGGCGGCGTAGATGTCCTCCAGGCGCTCGCCGACCGGCGGCGGACCGTGATCGTCGCGGTCGGGGCGAGCGTGTTCGGCCAGCTCGAGCAGGGCCAGCGGATTGCCCGCGGCCTGGTCGAGGACGCGGTTCCTGATCCTTCCCGTCAGGCCGGGCGAGTGCAGGTCGAGCAGCCGCCGGGACGCCACGTCGTCGAGCGGGCCCAGCGTGAGCGTCGGGAAATCCCGGTCGAGGCCGGGATCGCCGTCGCGTGCGGCGACCAGCACGGCAATCGGGTCGGCGTCCAGCCGCCGGGCGACGAAGGCGAGGACGGCGGCGGAGGCGGAGTCGATCCACTGGGCGTCGTCGAGCACGACCAGGAGGGGCGCCCGCTCGGCGACCTGGGACAGGAGGGTCAGGACCGCGACGCCTGTCAGCAGGGGGTCGGGGGCCTCGGGCGCGAAGCCGAAAGCCCCCAGCAGCG
Source organism: Nonomuraea sp. NPDC052116 (assembly GCF_040680035.1). NCBI lineage: Bacteria > Bacillati > Actinomycetota > Actinomycetes > Streptosporangiales > Streptosporangiaceae > Nonomuraea > Nonomuraea sp. NPDC052116. The sequence goes on from NZ_JBFAWA010000042.1 coordinate 100,293, forward strand.
CCAGGCGCTGCCTGTCCGGCAGGTCGGCCGCCTCCTGCAGCACCGGCCGCAGGAGCTGGTGGAGTCCTGCGAAGGCCAGGTCTCTCTCGGATCCGTGGCCGGTCGCGCGCAGCACCCGGTGGCCTGCCGCCTCGGCGCGGCGGACCGCTTCCTCCAGCAGGGTGCTCTTGCCCGTCCCCTCGGCTCCGGACAGGAGTAGGACGTGTCCGCCGGACCCGTCGGCCACGAGGGCGGAGAGCCGCTCGATCTCGGAGTCCCGCCCGATGATCGGGTCGCGTGGCACCCGCTCGTCCATGGGCCTCCCTCCGGAAATCGCCTGTGCCGTCGGCCGTGGCGCAGCGTCGTCGCAGGTCCGTGCCGCCTCCTTGCCAACTTAGCAACGGGTGCCGGACGGCAGATGCAGTCACCTGTCGCATACCGCTCGACCTGGGCGGCGGCGCACGATGGACGGGCGGCGGATTCCGCCGCGTTCATCACCATACATCGATCAAGGGATACTCATGATCACCGATCGGATCACTCTGGGTGATGTCACGATCACGAGAGTGTGGGAGTTCTACGGGCCCGTCGCGATGACGCCCGAGACGTTCTTCCCGGAAAGCTCGCCACGCGCCTGGGAGGAGCACGCCTCCTGGCTGGAGCCGCACTTCGTGGACCCTGAGACGCGGATCGTCAACGCCGCGATCCAGACCTGGCTGCTGCGTAGCGAGGGCCGGAACATCCTCATCGACACCGGGGTCGGCAACCACAAGGAACGGCCCTACGCGCCGGTGTGGAGCCGCCTCGACACCGGTTTCCTGGACAACCTGGCCCGCGCCGGCGTACGGCCCGAGGACGTCGACCTCGTGGTCAACACCCACCTCCACGTGGACCACGTCGGCTGGAACACCTACCTGGACGGCCGCGCCTGGGTGCCGACCTTCCCCAACGCCACCTACCTCATGCCCAAGACCGACTTCGACTTCTGGAACCCGGCGAACGAGCACGAGCCGCTGCTCGGCCGGGGCAACCAGAACGTGTTCGAGGACAGCGTCGCCCCCGTCCACGAGGCGGGTCTGACCACGCTGTGGGAGGACTCGTACACGATCGACGCCAACCTGCGCCTGGAGTCCGCGCCCGGTCACACCCCCGGGTCCTCCGTGGTCGTCCTGGAATCGGGTGCGGACCGCGCGGTGTTCGTCGGCGACCTGCTGCACAGCCCCGTGCAGCTCGTGGAGCCCGACACGAACAGCTGCTTCTGCGAGGACCCGGCCGGGGCCCGCGCCACCCGCCGCAAGGTGCTCGGCTGGGCCGCCGATCACAACGCCCTGGTCGTCCCCGCACACCTGGGCGGACAGGGGGCCGCCGAGGTGAGGCGCGAAGGGAGCGGGTTCGCCATCAAGGGCTGGGCGCCGTTCGCACCGCACGCCGACAGCCTGGAGGACGCTCGATGAACCACCGTACGCGAGACACCGCCGTCACCGCGCAGGGCGCCGTGCGGGGCCTGCGCCGCGACGGGTCGAGCGTCTTCCTGAACATCCCCTACGCCGCTCCCCCGGTGGGCGCCGCCCGATTCGCCGCCCCAAGGCCGCACGTCCCTTGGGACGGCGTGCGGGAGGCCACCACGCCGGGTCCGACCGCGCCGCAATCCGAACGCAGGCTCGGCGGTGTGGACATGACCCCGTACTTCGGGCCGGGCTGGATCCCCGGCGAGGACTTCCTGACCGTCAACGTGTGGACGCCGGAAGCCGGCGGCGCGCGGCTGCCCGTGATGGTGTTCGTGCACGGCGGCGGGTTCGTGGCGGGATCCACCCGGTCCGAGATCTACGACGGCGCCGCCTTCGCCCGCGACGGGGTCGTCCTGGTGACGCTGAACTACCGGCTGGGCGTCGCGGGCTTCCTCGACCTGCCCGGGGCGCCCGCCAACCGGGGCCTGCTCGACGTGATCGCCGCCCTGCGCTGGGTACGGGAGAACATCGCCGCGTTCGGCGGCGACCCCGGCCGCGTCACGCTGTCCGGCCAGTCCGCGGGCGCCACGATCGTGGGCGGTGTGCTGGCCGCGCCGCAGGCCGAGGGGCTGTTCCGGCGCGCGATCGTGCAGAGCGGCAGCGGTCTGGGCGCCTTCACGTCCGAGCAGGCCGCCCGCGTGACCCGCGCCGCGGCCCGCGCCCTGGGGATCGAGCCGCACGCCGCCGCCTTCGCCGGCGTCCCCGACCAACGGCTCGTCGAGGTCGTATCCGAACTGTCGGGCATCGACCTGCGGACCGAGACCCACACGGACCCGCTCATCGGGCTCAGCGCGTTCAGCGTCGTGCTCGACCGGCAACCGGCCGAGGCGGTCGCCGCGGGCCGCGGCGCGGGCGTGGACCTGCTGGTGGGCACCAACACGGAGGAAGGCAACCTCTACCTGGCGCCGTTCGGGAGCCTGTCCACCTCGACCGCGGTGGACGTGGACGCCGCCGCGGCCCGCTCGCACCCGGATCCGGCCCGCCTCGTCGAGACCTACCGCAAGGCCAGGCCGGAGGCGTCCTTCGGGGAACTGCGCTCGGCCATCATGGGCGACGCCCTGTTCGGTGTGGGCAGCCGGCGCCTGGCCGACGCGCACGCGGGACGCGCGGACGCCGCCACTTACCGGTACTCATTCGCGTGGCGCTCGAACGCTCTGGGCGGCGAACTGGGCGCCACCCACGCCGTGGAGCTGCCGTTCGTCTTCGACGTCACCGGGCTGCCCCGGCTGCGGGGTCCCGAGGCCCTGCTCGGGCCGGACGAACCGCCCGCGGAGCCGGCCGCCCGCATGCATGCCGCCTGGGTCTCCTTCGCCACGACCGGCGACCCCGGCTGGGACCGCTACGACACCGGCCGCCGGGCCACCATGCGCATCGACGCCGAATGGAGCCTGGTGGACGACCCGCACGGCGAGGAGCTCCAGGCGTGGCCCTGACCCCATCGGCCCGGGATGCATGCAGTTCGCGGGCACCGGTGGGGCCGCCGCGAGCTGATCGCCGAGGGGTCGTCCGGCGCGGCTAACCGGGTTGCGGAACGGGCTCGGGGACGACCATGGAGGCCACGTCCACCTTGGACTTCAGGTAGCCGAACTCGTACATCAGGTCGGCCACCCGCTGGATCCGCTTGGGGTTCAGCGAGGTCGGGAAGGTGCCCATCGCCATGGTCATCACCGCCTGCTTGGGCGTCTGCGTGTAGAGCGGGACGACCTCGGCCAGCTCGGCGCGGTTGGTGGCGGCCAGGCGCTGGGCCTTGGCGACCGCGCGCTGGAAGGCGGCGGTGGTCTTCGGGTGCTTGCTCACCCACTCCGCCGTGCCGGCCCAGCCGTCGATCGGCAGCGCGTCGGTCGGGCCGGTGTTGGTGTCGAGCAGCAGCCGGGCGCCGGCCTGCTGGGCGGCCGACAGGAACGGCTCCACCATCCAGGCCGCGTCCACCTTCTCGCTCGTCAGCGCGCCCAGCTGCGCCTGGAAATCGATGGCGACGAACTTCACCTGTTTCGGCGTTACTTCATACGCCTTCAAATGGGCGCTCATAGACATGGTGCCCAGGTTGTTCAGGGAGTTGACCGCGATCGTCTTGCCTTTGAGGTCTTTGGGGGTCTGCAGCGGCGAGTCTTTGCGTACGACGACGCCGGCGATGCCGGGCGCGCCCTGCAAAGTATCTGAAAGGATCTTCAATTTGGCGGCGCCGCTGCCCTGGATGTTGATGAGGGAGACGTAACTGCCCTTGAATATGTCGATGCCGCCGTTGAGGATCTTCGGCATGACCTGCTGCGGGGCCTGGATGATCTCCGTCTTGACGGTCAGGCCCTCGGCCTTGAAGAAGCCCTTGCGATCGGCGATGAACACCGGCGCCGAGGAGGGAGTGGGGCTGACACCGATGGTCAGCGTGGTCTTCTCCAGGTCTCCCGGCGTGCCCGGGTTCGCCGCGAGGGTGCTGCCGCCGCCGCACCCGGCGAGGGCGGCGGCGGCCAGGAACGCCAGGAACGCGCGAAAAGCAGAACCGGATTCCATTGGGGGTTTCTCCTTGGCGAGTCCACGCATCCGAAAGGCCGCCGGTGATCGTACAGCAGGATCTGCGGCAATTGCCATGAAATGTCATGAGTCATGACTCGGTGGAACATTACGGGTTGTCCAAAAGTGTCCTATTTCTGACAACCTTGGGCAGATAGGAGGGATTCCAGGTCAATCGGCCATTCCAATGGAAGTCACGGTCTTTGTAAGGTTGGCCTACCTCGTCGGTGTGTGCTCAAATTGCTCTTCGTCTCATGGCGCACATCACGCGCCTCGCATGCCGGCGTGCGTTCAGGCGACAGAGTGGGGAGCCAGTGACGAAGCAACCGACCGCGCGCCGCCCTCACCCCCGATTAGCGCACGTCCGCAGGAGGCAGAAGCGCAGGCTGCGACTGCGTGACTGGCGGGTGCGGGCGCGTCTCGTCGCCCTGATCCTCATCCCCACCGGGGTGGGCGTGGTGCTCGGCGCCCAGCAGGTGATCACCTCGTGGGCCGCGGCGGGCCAGTACCAGCGCGTGCTGGAGAAGGCCGAGCTCGGTGACACCGTCATCGAGCTGACCCACCAGCTCGCCCGCGAGCGCGACCTCGCGGTCTACTTCGTGGCCACCGGCCGTTCGGCCGCGCGTGCTGAGCCGCTGCGCCGGCAGTTCGCCCCCGTCGACGAGGCGGTCGCCGCCGTACGCGCGAAGGCCCAGACGATCACCCCCGACCACGGCGAGAGCGCCTGGACCATCACCCAGCAGATGATCAGCCGCCTGCCGGAGATCCCCGCGACCCGCGGCATCGTGCAGTCCACCCAGTTGCTCGCGCTGCCGGCGCTGACCAAGTACTCCCAGATCATCAACGCCTTCCAGCAGTTCCACGACCAGATCGCCCAGGGCGGCGACCAGGAGGCCCTGGGCAACAGCGTCCGCGCGCTGGCGGCCCTGTCCAAGGCGCACGACGCCGCCTCGCAGCAGCGCGGCCTGCTCGCCGCGGTGGCCTCGGCGGGCCGCTTCCAGAGCGGCGAGCTCGAACGCTTCATGGCCGCACGGGCCCAGCAGGAGAGCGAGATCGCCGTGTTCAGGTCGGTGGCCACGCTGGACCAGCTGCAGACCTACGACGACACCGTCACCGGCACGCTGGTGGACCGCGCCGAGGCGATCAGGCTGCGCGCGCTGGCCCAGGTCACCGAGGGCGGCCGGGTCGATCTCGACCCGGGCCGCGAGGACGACGCCGAGCGCTGGTTCGAGGCGATCAGCGGCACCGTGGACGGCATGTGGACCGTCCAGCGGCGGCTCGGCGAGTCGATCAACGTGCAGAGCCGCACGCTGCAGGACTCCGCCCGCCGCGACGCGCTGCTGGCCGCCACCTACAGCCTCCTGCTGCTGCTCGCGGTGCTGATGGTCACCGCCATCATGGCCCAGTCGCTGGTGAGGCCGCTGCGCCGGCTGCGCACCGAGGCCCTGCACATCGCCGGGGTACGCCTGCCCCGGACCGTGCGCTCGCTGCACGAGGCCGGCGACGAGACCACCGTGGCCATCCCGCCCATCGGGGTCGACTCCCTGGACGAGGTCGGCGAGGTCGCGCGGGCCTTCGACGAGGTCCACCGCGAGGCCGTCCGGCTGGCCGGCGAGGAGTCCAGGCTGCGTGCCAACGTCAACGCCATGTTCGTCAGCCTGTCGAGGCGCAGCCAGACCCTGGTGCAGCGGCAGATCAAGCTCATCGACGGGCTGGAGCGGGGCGAGCAGGACGAGCAGCGGCTGGCCAGCCTGTTCACGCTCGACCACCTGGCCACGCGCATGCGGCGCAACAACGAGAACCTGCTGCTCCTGGCCGGTCAGGAGCCTCCCAGGCGCTGGAACAAACCGGTCAGCGTGGCCGACGTCGTACGCGCCTGCCTGTCGGAGGTGGAGAACTACGAGCGGGTCACGCCCCGGGTCGCCACCCGCAGCGCCGTCTCCGGGCAGGCGGTCAACGACATCATCCACCTGCTGGCCGAGCTGGTGGAGAACGCGCTGTCGTTCTCGCCCCAGACCACGTCCGTCGTCGTCACCGCCGCCGCCATCGAGGGCGGCGGCGCCGTGCTGTCCATCTCCGACAGCGGCATCGGCATGGTGCCCAACGAGCTGGCGCAGGCCAACGAGCGCCTGTCCAACGTGCCCACGGTGGACGTGTCGGTCTCGCGGCGCATGGGGCTGTTCGTGGTCGCCCGGCTGGCCCACCGCCACGGCATCCGGGTGCAGCTGCACCTCAACGACTCCAAGGGGCTGACCGCGACGGTGTTCCTGCCGGAGGCGCTGCTGCAGCCGCCCGCCCAGCCGACGCCGGAGGCCTCCTTCGGGCGGCCGTTCGACATCTCCGACTCCTGGGTCACCCCTCCCCCGCCCGTGGTCCCGTCCCCGCGGCCGTACTCGCCGGCCGTGGGGACGGGTTCGGCCGACTGGCCGTCGTTCGCCACCGATCCCGGGCCCGACAAGTCCTCGGCGGACTGGTCGGCGGCCTCCATCTGGCCGGGGATGTTCGACACGCCCGGGGCCAGGGCGCGTTTCGACCTCCTGCGCGGCGGACCGGGCCCGGTCCCGGGAGGCCCGTCCTTCGGCGGCGCGGCCCCGGGCCCGGTCCCGGAAAGCCCGACCTTCGGCGGCCCGATCCCAGGCCAGGTCCCGGACGGGTCCGTCCCCGCCAGGGCGATCTCCGTGGACCCGCTCGGCACGGGGCTGGGCGTCGCGCCCGTCCCCGACCCCGACGGCTACCTGCCGATCTTCGCGGCGGTGAAGTCGGCCTGGTTCAACCACGACACCTCCGACGGCGCCTGGAGCTCGCCCCAGGCCGACGCCGGGTGGAGCGCGGCCGAGGCCGCCGCCAGCCCGGCCAACGACGGCACCACCGCCTCCGGCCTGCCCAAGCGCGTGCCCAAGGCCAATCTGGTGCCCGGCAGCGCCGACAACCCCTCGGTGCCCAAGGGCGTCGCCCCCATCCCGCAGATCTCGCCCGAGCAGGTCCGCGACCGCATGGCCAACTACCAGCAGGGGTTCCGTGCGGCCCGCGACGACATCTGCATGCGCAGCATCCCTCCCTTCGATGCAGGGAGCACGACCCGCGAGGAAGGCCCATGACCCGCAACAGCAATCTCGACTGGCTGATCACCGACTTCGCCCGGTCGGTCCCCGGCGTCGCCCACGCGGCGGTCGTCTCCTCCGACGGGTTGCCGCTCGCCGTCTCGGCCGGTTTCCCGCCCGAACGCGCCGAGCAGCTGGCCGCCGTCGCCTCGGGGCTGGCCAGCCTGACGCAGGGCGCGGCCACGCTGTTCGAGGGCGGGCCGGTCGTCCAGACCGCGATCGAGATGCAGCGCGGTCTCATGCTGAACGTGGCCATCAGCGACGGCTCCTGCCTGGCCGTGCTGGCCGCTCCCGACTGCGACATGGGTGTGGTGGCGTACCAGATGACGCTCCTGGCCGACCGGGCCGGACAGGTGCTCACCCCGGCCCTTCGCGCCCGGCAGTCCTGGTGAGCGGACATGACCGACCCGCCCTGGAACGGCGGCTGGCGGCCGCCGCCCGACCCCGACGAGCAGGACCCGGATTCGCCGGTCCGGCCTTACGCCGTCACCGGCGGGCGCACGGCGCCGCGCATCAAGCTGGCGATGGAGGCCCTGGTGTGCTCCGCCGACGCACCGCCGCACACCTTCGCCCTGATCACGCCCGAGTACGCGGCCATCAGCGAGCTGTGCCGGCAGGTCCGCTCGGTGGCCGAGGTGGCGGCGGTGCTGCAGATCCCGCTCGGGGTCGCCCGTGTGCTGATCGCCGACATGGCGGCCGAGGGGCTGTTGCACCTGTACCACCCGCGCCTGCCCGGCGGACGGCCGGAGGCCGGCCTGCTCGAACGGGTGCTCAGCGGGCTGCAGCGGCTCTGAGCCCGGCGTCCGTGGGCTGACGGCCGCCGCACCGCCTCACGCGCCGGCGGGACGGCCGGGCCAGGCGGCCAGCACCTCTTCGGCCAGTTCGGCCGCCGACCGGCCGTCGGTGTCGAGGCGGAGGTCTCCCGCGCCGGCGTGCTCCAGTACCTCGGCCTCGCGGGCCGCCCGTTCGGCGACCTGCCGCAGGGCTCCGGGGTCCAGCCCTTTCAGCTCGTCGCCGGGGATGGCCGGCCCTCCGCCCTGCCCGCGCAGCACCACCCGTTCGGCCAGCGTCCCTGGTCCGGCGTGCAGGCGGCACACCGTCAGCGCGGCTCCGGGGAGGGAGTCCGCGTAGGTGTCGAGGCCGGCGTCACCCGAGACGATCAGGCAGCGGGCTCCGGCGGCCCGGTAGCCGGACCACAGGGCGGCGAGGTTGCCCGCTCTGAGCCGCTGGGCGTCGTCGGTGACGGGACGGAGCACGCCGATCTGCTGGAGATCGACGTAGGCGGCCGGGACGCCGCTCCTGATGAGGCGCGAGAAGACCTCGTACGCGACCGTGGACTTGCCGACGGCGGTCGCGCCGGAGAACCACAGCACCGGCACCCGCGCGAGCGGCCATCCCCCGGCCCGGGCGAGGACCGTCCTGGCCGCCTCCGCGATCGAGAGCCCGTCGGTGTCCACGCACACGTCGGCGAAGTCCGTACGCTCCAGGGCCTCCGCGTCCGCGATGGCCTGCTCGACCAGGTCGGGACGCCAGCCCCTGGCGAGGAAGCGCTCCTTGAGCTCGGCCGGTCCGACCCGCAGCCGGCACAGCGTCAGCGCGGCGTCCGGGAGCAGGCGGGTGTACCGGCCGACCTCTTCGTCGGTGAAGACGAAGCCCGACAGGACCACGCACTGGGCGCCTTCCCGGCGGAAGTTCGGCCACATCGCCGCCAGGTGGCGCGCCCGTACGGGGTGCGTGCCGCCCTCGGGAAGCGGGTGGCACATGCTGATCTGGTCGCCATCGATGAACGCCGTCCTGACGCCGCTCCGGCTGAGCTGATCGAACACCTCCCAGCCGACCGTCGACTTGCCGACGCCCGACGGGCCGCAGAGCCACAGCAGGGGCAGACGATCATCGCTCATCCACGCGACCGTAGTCGGCCCCCGCCCTGCCCGGCGACCCGTTTTCAGCCGGTGGGCGGGACGAACTCGGGCTGGTCGATCACGCGCAGCCAGCTCCCGTCCGGCTGGCGGCGTACGACCTGGGCCCGTGCCCCGGCCCCGTCCCTCGGCGGGGTGGAGGTGAGCGCGATGTCGCCGTGGATCAGCGTCGGCAGCGGCTGCTCGGGCTCGAAGCGCGGCCGCCCGGCCAGCACCTTCTCCCACAGCTCGCGGATCGCCTCCCGGCCCACCGTCTGGCTGCCGGGCGGGTAGGCCAGCACCGCGTCCTCCTCGTACAGTGCCGCCACCCCGGCCGCGTCACCGGCGTTGGACCGCTCGACGAACAGGCGGGTGATGTCCTCCGGCCGCATGGCCTTCTCGTATTCCGTCATGGTCTCCACCCTGCCCGGCCACCCATCAGAAGTCCAACAGATGGTTCTGATGGAAGCTAGAATCTCCGGTTATGGAACTGAGGCAGCTGGAGTACTTCGTCGCGGTCGCCGAGGAGCAGAACTTCACCCGGGCCGCCGAGCGGGTGCACATCAGCCAGTCCGGCGTCAGCGCCCAGATCCGCCAGCTCGAGCGCGAGCTCGGCGCCGAGCTGTTCGACCGCTCGGGCCGCACCGCGACGCTGACCGTCGCGGGCCGGGCGGCTCTGGAGCACGCCCGGGCCGCGCTCGCGGCGGCAGGGGCGGTCGGCGAGGCGGTGGGCGAGGTGACCGACCTGATCCGGGGGCGGCTCACGGTCGGGATGGTGATCGGCTGCACGGTCACGCCGCTGTTCGACGCGCTCGCCGCCTTCCACCGGGCGCATCCCGGCGTGGAGCTCTCCCTGCTGGAGGACAACTCGGACCGACTCATCGACGGGGTCCGCGCCGGCACGATCGACCTGGCCCTGGTGGGCACGGCCACCGACGCCCTCGACGGGCTGGAGGCGCTCACGATCATCAGTGAGCGCCTCGTCGTGGCCGTCCCGCCCGGCCACCCCCTGGCCGACCTGCCGCAGGTCGGCCTGCGCGACCTGGAGGCGTACCCGATCGTGTGCATGCCGCCCGGCACGGGGCTGCGCGCGGTGTTCGACCGGGCCTGCGCCGCGCAGGGCCGCAGGCCCGTGATCGCCCTGCAGGCCAGTGCCGCCGACGCCATCGCCGACCTCGCCGCCCGCGGCGTCGCCGTCGGCGTCCTCAGCGACTCCATGGCCGCCCGCCACGGCGATCGGCTCGTGGCCCGCACCATCGCCGACGTCGAGACTCCCGCCCTGCTGGCGCTGGTCTGGCGCACCGGCCACGGCCCGGCCGTACGGGAGCTCCTGGCCCGCGGCCGGCAGGCCTTCGGGACCCCGGCTGCGGTCAGCCGGTGAGCTCGCCGAAGAGGCGCAGGGCCCCCTTGACGCCTTCCGGGGAGAAGAGGGCGTCGAGTCCGTCGGTGGCGAAGCGGGCCAGGCGCGCCGCACGGGGGAACATGACGCTCTCGTAGGCGCGGACCGCCGCGTCCACGTCGGGCCCAGTGGTCAGCCCAGCGGCCAGGGCGTCGGCCAGCTCGGCGCCGTCGAGCATGGCGAGGTTGGCGCCCACGCCCAGCGGCGGCATCAGGTGGGCGGCGTCGCCCAGCAGCGTGCGGCCCGGGGTGTGCGGCCAGGAGTGGCCGACGGGCAGCGTGAACAGCGGGCGGGACTCGAACGGCTCGTCGGCCTCCAGCAGGAGCGCGCGTACGCTCTCGGCCCAGCCGTCGAACATCGACAGCACCTCGGAGACGGGCCGGTCCTGAGGACCGCGGTATGCGGCGTAGACGCGGATGCGGCCGTTGCTGTTGCGCTGGGCGAGCACGGCCTTGTCGGGACCGTAGGCCGACATGGTGCCGTTGCCGACCATGCGCGCCAGCTCGGGGTGGCGGGCCTCCTCGAAGCCGGTCTCGACGAAGCTGACGCCGGTGTAGACGGGCGTCACCTCCGACAGGCCGGGACGCACCCGGGACCAGGCTCCGTCCGCGCCCACGACCAGGTCGAACTCCTCGCTGGAGCCGTCCGGGAAGAGCACGCTCCGCCCGGCGGCCCCCTCCACGCCGTGGCCCCAGCGGATGGCGCCGTCGGCGAGCGAGCCGATGAGCAGGCCGCGCAGCTGCCCCCGGTCGATCTCCGGCATGCTCTCGTCGCCGTCGGCGGGCTGCTCGTGGTGGAGCAGGGTTCCGTGCTCGTCGTGGATCCGCTTCTCCTGCCCTTCCGGCCGGGCCAGCGCGCGGAACTCGTCGAGCAGCCCGGCCTTGGCCAGCGCGGTCTGCCCGGAGCCCACGTGCATGTCGAGGGTGCCGCCTTGGGGGCGGGAATCGGGTGACGGCTCGCGTTCGAAGACGGTGACGGGCAGGCCGTGGACCTGCAGGACGCGGGCCAGGGTGAGGCCGCCGAGCCCGGCTCCGACGACGGCGATGCGGGGAGAGGTCATGGAACGATCCCTTCGATACAGTGTATTGGCCAATACACTGTATCGACGATAGACGGTGTATTCTCGTTCCTCAAGGAGGTGAGCCCATGCTCGTCTGGGAGCGGCCCGAGCCGCCGAGCAGGCCCACGCCGAGCCCGCTGAGCAGGGAGCGGATCGTGCGCGCGGCCATCGACCTCGCCGACCGCGAGGGGCTCGACGCGGTGTCGCTGCGCAAGGTCGCCGCCGCGCTCGACGCGGGCCCCATGCGCCTGTACGGCTACCTGTCCACCAAGGAAGAGCTGCTGGACCTCATGGTGGACGAGGTGTACGGCGAGATCGTCCCGTCAGAGCCGCCCGGCGGCGACTGGCGGGCGGCGCTGCGGGATCTCGCCCGGCTCACCAGGCAGGCGGCGCTGCGCCACGAGTGGTTCGCCGACCTGCTGGGCGGGCGGCCCAATCTGGGGCCCAACGCGCTGGCCTACCTGGAGACCTCCCTGACCGCGCTGGGGGACGTGCCGGTCGCCACGGTGATGCGGGTCGTCGGCACCGTCAACGCGTACGTGATGGGCGCGGTCCGCCTCGAGATCACCGAGCGGCGGGCCGAGCGCGCCAGCGGCCTGGACGAGCGGGAGTGGCAGAGCACCGTCGGCCCGTACCTCACCCGGATGCTGGCCACCGGCCGCTACCCGGCGGTGGCCAGGGTCGTCACGGGCGACGACGTCCAGCCCGACTTCGACGAAGGTCTCGACTGGGTGCTCGACGGGGTCGCCCCGCGCGTCACCGGCGCGCCATGATCCGCATCGCCTGCCGTACGACCTCGGCCTGCGCGGGGGCGAGCCCGTCGAGGAACGGCTCGACCGCCGCCGGGTCCCAGTCGGGCGGGCCGGAGCCGGCCAGCAGGTGCACCATGCTGTAGTCGGCCAGCGACTCCGCCAGCGGCCCCACCCGCGGATCGTCCGGCGAGGCGTCGGCCAGCGCGTCGAGCCTGTGGTAGAAGTCGTGGCCGCGCGCCGTCGTCTCGGGGTCGGCGGCCAGCGCGTCGAACATCTCGAATGCCCGCTTCCGATCGCCGCTCGTCGCCATGCTGTCCATCAGCACCAGCAGATCGCGGTCCCAGGCCGCCGCCTTCGACGCCGGGAGCTCCACCGTGCGCAGGAACGCCAGCAGATCGGGCGATGAGGTGTCGTCGGGGCCCAGCGACCCGGCCTCGGCCTGCTTGAGCACCTCGGCCAGCCGCCGGCGGCGCAGCTGGATCTCGTGCTCCTGGCGGGCCAGGTCCGCGTCGATCTCGGCGAGGATGTCGGACAGCTCGCGGGAGCGGTCGTCCGCGATGACGTCGCGCGCCTCCTCCAGGCTCAGCCCGAGCTCCACCAGACGCCGCACGCGGGCCAGGGCGATGGCGTCGCGCATGCCGTACTCGCGGTAGCCGTTGGCCAGGCGCGGCGGCTCCGGCAGGATGCCTTGCTGGTGGTAGTAGCGCACCGTCCGGGTGGACACCCCGAGCAGCGCGGCGAGCTCTCCGATCCGCATACCCCACGATAAATCAATGGCAGGCGCCGTTGTGCACCGGCTACTGTCAGGTTCGTCGGAAGAACGAAAGGAAAGGCCTCCCATGCGACTCGCAGCCGAACGCCACTATAGCCGGGGCGCGGCGTGCGGCGGCGCGCTCGCGGCGGCCGGGCCGGCTTCTGGATAATCCCCTTCAAGGATCCTCCAGAGGCCGCCGGGCAATCCACCGGGCGGCCTTTCTCTTTGGGCTGATGGTGAAAAGGCATCACACCTGCCTTGCAAGCAGGAGTTCAGGTTTCGAGATCCTGTCGGTCCACGTCAGCACTGGCACGTCCGTAGTCCAATGGCAGAGGCACCGGTCTAAGGAACCGGACGGTGCGGGTTCGAATCCCGCCGGACGTACGTAAGAAAAAGGCCCCGTTGGTCCAGCGGTCAGGACGCCCGGCTTTCACCCGGGAAATCGCCGGTTCGAGTCCGGTACGGGGTACGGCCTGCCGTTTCTCGACCCGAAAAACCATCGACAATGCGCGAGCTGGGCACATTGGTGAGCCCACCCGGCAGTAAACCGGACGCCTCGGCTGTGGCGGTTCGACTCCGTCCTCGCGCACTTCCTCCGGACGAGTTGACATCCGTCGCGGATCAACGTCTAATGGCCGTCGCGTCGCGTGACGCCGGCCGTGCGGACGGCGGCGGCATGGAGGCGCCGAAACCAAAGGGGATGAGGCCGATGACTTCTCACATCGCTGGGCTTGCCTGATCGCAGCTGACCCGCGCACGTCGTTCCGGCGTGCTCTGACGGGTTTCCCAGGTCATCGAAGAACCCATCCTTCTTTGGAGCGAATACACGCATGCCCATTGACTTCAACCAGCAGATCATCGACGAGTTCCGGGCCAACGGCGGCCAGGTCGGCGGCATGTTCGAGGGAGCCAGGCTGCTCCTTCTGACGACCGTCGGAGCGCGTACGGGCGCGCGCCACACGACGCCCCTCGGCTACCTGCCCGACGGCGAGCGCAACCTGATCATCGCCTCGGCCGGCGGCGCGCCGCGGCACCCCGCCTGGTACCACAATCTGGTCGCCAACCCGCAGGTCGGCGTGGAGGACGGCGTCTTCACCTACCAGGCGAAGGCGGTCGTGCTGGAGGGCGAGGAACGCGACCGGATGTTCGCCCGCGCCGTGGAGGCCGACCCCGGCTGGGGGCGGTACCAGGAGAACGCGGGCCGCGTCCTGCCCGTGGTCGCGCTCCTCCCGATCTTCGACGGGCCGCCCCCGGGCCGCGTGGGCGACGCGCTCAAGCTGGTGCACGACGCCTTCCGCAGGGAGCTGGCCCGCATCCGCACCGAGGTCGCCCGGTCGGGGCCGCGCCTGGGCGCGCAGCTGCGCGTCAACTGCCTGACCATGTGCAACAACCTGCACGAGCACCACACGCGCGAGGACGGCTCCGTCTTCCCCGCGGTGGAGGGGCGCTATCCGGAGCTGGAGCCGGTGATGGCCCGGCTGCGCGCCGAGCACGAGACCGTCCAGCGGCTGCTGGAAGAGCTCCAGACGCTCCTCCGCGACGACGACCTGTCCCCCGGCACGCTGCTGGCGGAGGTCGAACGGCTCACCCGCGAGGTCGAGGCCCACCTCGACTACGAGGAGGAATACCTCGTACCGCTGCTGAACGGCTGATCCCCCACGACGGGTGGCGAGGTCCGCGGGTCCCAGTGGGCGATGCGGACCTCGCGCAGCCACGCTCCGACCGTCGCCTCATCGGGCTGGTCGGGCAGCGGCGTGCGCACGGTGTCGAACGCCTCCTCGGTGGCCGCCAGGAGAGCTTGGGCCTCTTCCAGGCTGCCGGCGGCGACCCTCTCCCCGAAGGCGCGGATCACCTCGGGGTCGGGGAGCCGGATCGGCAGGTGGCCGGTCTCGTACAGCTCTCGCCCCTGGTGCAGGAGGCGGGCGAGGTGGCGGGCATGCTTGCTGGTCCGCTTGCGGGTGTCGGCCGAGAACGAGCCGTCGCCGCGCTGGTCGAGGCGTTTGAACTGCTGGGTGGCGTACCCGAGGTAGGCGTTGCGGACCCGCGGGCCGGACAGGAACGAGGCCCGGATGGCGATGAGCTGGTCACCGAGCGGGGTGCGGGTCTCGTACAGGTCGTCGGGCAGCCAGACCAGCTCCATCACGGTCGGATTGCCGCCCAGCGCGAGCGAGCACCACTTGCCGACCTCGTGGAGCGAGCGGTCGGGGTTCGTCTGGACGATGCTCTCCTTGGGCCGGGACAGGCCGACCATGTCCAGCGTGGGGGTGGCGAAGACGCCGAGCCGGTCGACGTCGGAGTCGGGCCCCGCCAGGCCGTAGGCGGTGGAGCCGACGACTCCGGCGAGCAGCACGTTGCTGGGGGTGTTGGTCACGGGATGCCCTTCGAGTCGCGCGCTTCCGTCGAAGATAGGGCAAATGATCAAATTTCGCGGCCGTTCGTGGGTCAGCGCAGCTCAGACAAGATTCGGTATGTTCTCGGCGTGGACGACACCTCTCGCGACGATCTCGACGTGAACGCCTTCACCACGGCGATCGAGCACTTCAACCGCTTCTACATCCGGCTCCCCGTGCTGGAGAAGCTGCCGTTCACGACGCTGTCGGTGCTGGACACGCTCGCGTTCAGCGACGGCCCGATGCGGCTGACCGACCTGACCAGAACCGAGCAGGTCAGCCAGCCCGGCATCACCCAGCTCATCACCCGGCTGGAGCGCGACGGCCTGGTGGAGCGCCGCCCCGACCCGACCGACGGCCGCGCCGTGCTCGTCCACATCACCGAGGCCGGCCGCCGGATCGGCCGCTCCCGCCACGACGACCGCACCCGTCACCTGGCCCCGCTCATGGCCCGGCTGACCCCCGATCAGCGCCGGGCGATCGCCGCCGCCCTGCCCGCCCTGACCCGCCTCGCGGACCTCGGCCACGAAAGCCCCTGATGCTCAGGCGAGGCCCGCGTCGTGGGCGAGGAGCGCGATCTGGGTGCGATTGTCCAGGTCGAGCTTGGTGAGGATGTTGGAGACGTGCGCCTTCACCGTCGTGATGCCCATGGCGAGCTCCGCTGAGATGTCCGCGTTCGTCCGGCCGCGCCCGATCGCGAGGGCGACCTCGTACTCGCGAGGGGTGAGGGCGGCCAGCGCTGCGCGGGCCCGTTCGTAGGCTCCGGCCTGGGCGACGGTGCGCTCCATCAGCCGCCGCGTGATGCGCGGGGACAGGATCGGCTCGCCCGCCGCGACCCGGGTGACCGCCTCCACGATCTGCGCCGGCGGGGTGTCCTTGAGCAGGAACCCGCTGGCGCCGGCGCGCAGCGCGTGCAGGATGTTCTCGTCGGTGTCGAAGGTGGTCAGCACGATCACCTCCGGCGGACGGGCGCGGGCGCGGAGCCGTCGGGTGGCGGTGATGCCGTCCAGCCGCGGCATCCGCAGGTCCATGAGCACGACGTCGGGCGCGTGGGCGTCGGTGGCGGTGATGGCCTCCTGGCCGTCGGCCGCCTCGCCGACGACCGCGATGCCCGCGGCGCCGTCCAGCATCATGGACAGCCCGGCACGGACCAGGGCGTCGTCGTCGACCAGGAGCACACGGATCACGCGGGCCATGGTAGCCAGGCCTGGAGCCGGAACCGCCCCCCGGTGCTCTGGTGGTCCAGTTGCCCGCCGGCCAGCCGTACCCGTTCGGTGAGCCCGACCAGGCCGACGCCGCTGCCGGGCGCGGTCGGCGCCGAGCCGGGCGGGGGCAGCGGGTTGCTGACGTCGATCAGCAGGCGCGTGCCTGGGGCGCCGCGCAGCAGCACCTCCACCGGCTGGCCGGGGGCGTGCTTGCGAGCGTTGGTCAGCCCTTCCTGGATGACGCGGTAAGCGGTCCGTCCGGTGGCGGGCGAGGCGGCGCCGCCGGTCTCATCGCTGACCTGTACGTCCTGACCGGCGTGGCGCGCTTCGGCGACCAGCCGCGCCACGTCGGCCAGCGTGGGCTGGGGTTCGAGCTCGTCCAGGAGGTCGTCGTCCTCGCGCAGCAGGCCGATCACCTGGCGCAGCTCCTCCAGCGCCTGGTGGACTCCGGAGCGGACCACCCCGGCGGCCCGGGCGAGCTGGTCGGGCGAGGAGTCGGGCCGGTACTCCAGGGCCCCCGCGTGGGTGGCCACCAGCGACAGACGGTGGGCCAGTACGTCGTGCATCTCCCTGGCGAGCCGGCGGCGCTCGGCCATGCGGGCCTCGGCGACCCGCCGGCCCTGCTCGGCTTCGGCGCGGCGGGCGCGTTCGTGCAGCGAGCTGAGCAGGGCGCGGCGGGACCGGGCCAGCGCGCCCCAGCCGAGCTGCGCGCCGTACGCGGCGCAGATCAGCAGCAGCCACCAGCCGAGGGAGATGCCGGAGTTCGGCCGCCACAGCCCCTGGACCAGGTGGGCCGCCATGCCCGTCGCCGCCACCGCCGCCGCGACGGGGAAGCGCCTGCGCTGGGCCACCTGCAGCGCCCCCGTCGTCGCCGCCGGCGTGGCCACCGGGGAGACCACGGCGAGCAGGGTGGCGGCGAGCGCGCCGGAGACCGGCCACCACAGCTGGCCGAGCGCCGCGACCAGGCTCAACACCGCGACCACGGCATCCGGCCACAGCAGCGGCCCGCCGCTCTGCGCCCACAGCGTCACGCCGGTCAGGCCGCCCACCCCGAGGAGTATGGCCGCCACAGCCAGGGGCCGCTGGGGTCGCATCTTGCTCACCGGCCAAGGTTAGTCGCCGGTACGAAGGAGCCATCACCTACTAAAGGAGGACCCGTACCCCACCGGGGACGGGCAGAGCGCGACCGCGGGCCCGATGTGGCGACCCGCCCGGACAGGCGAGGCTGAGCGGCGTGAACACCTCCCTCAGAAGACTGCTCCTCACCGTGATCGGCGCGCCCGCGGCCGCCCTGGCCGTGTGGGCCCTGGCGGTGCCGCTGGCCGGCGCCGCACTGACCGTGCGGGCGGGCGGCGGCACGCAGACCGTCGGCCCGGTGTCGGTCATCGTCGCGAGCCTGGTGGCCGGGCTCGCGGGCTGGGCGCTGCTGGCCGTGCTGGAACGGCGGGCCGCCCGGCCCGGCCGCATCTGGACGATCACCGCCCTGGTCGTGCTCGTCCTGTCCCTGTTCGGCCCGCTCGGCAACGCCGCCGGTCTCGCCGCGACGCTGGTGCTGATGCTGATGCACCTGGTCGTCGGCGCCGTGCTCGTCGCGGGGCTGGCGCGGCGATGAACCTGCCCTACGGGCGGGACGCGCCGCCGTCGTCAACGCTGTCGAGGCGTTCTGCGCGATGAGCCTTCAGGGGTCAGCCGGCGCTCGGGAGCCTCGCCTCCCCCGCCGATCGGCGGACCGCGGTCTCGACGAGCTCGCCGACCTGCGCCGCGGGGACGGCGATGCCGGGGTTCCGGAGGGTCCAGCGGAGGAAGTCCTCCACGTTCATGGCGGGTAGTTCGCCGAGGTAGGGCTGGATGTAGACCGGTGTGTTCGGTTCGCTGCGCCAGCTGTCGGCGAGTGTGCCGATGTCCACCGCGTCATGACCGAGGACGTCCAGCAGCCGGGTGGCCTCCGCCTTGGCCTCCGCGTCGTCGCCGGCGATGGGCAGGGCGCTGCGGTCGGGCGCGCCCGCGGGCCGGGCGAGGGTGAACAGCTGGTGCGGGGTGATGTTGTTGAAGGCCTTGACCACCCGGGAGCCCGCGAGGTGGCGTTGCATGAGGGCGCTGGAGGTCAGTTCGCCCGCATCGAGTTCGGCCAGGTGACCGTCCCGCTCGGGGTAGTAGTTCGACGTGTCGAGCACCGTCTTGCCGGCCAGGGCGTCGGTGGGCAGCTGGTCGTAGGCTTTCAGCGGGATGGCCGCCACCACCAGGTCCGCGGCGCGCGCCGCCTCCGCCGGTGTGGCCGCCCGGGCACGTCCGCCCAGCTCGGCGACGAGATCGGCGACGAGATCGGCGAGCGTCTCGGGCCCCCGCGAATTGCTGAGGACGACCTCGAGGCCGGCCGCGACGGCCAGGCGGGCGACGGAAGAGCCGATCATTCCGCTCCCGATGAGTCCGAGCGTCTGGGACACCGTTCATCTCCAATGCGTTCAGGTGGGTGACTCGCCCGACAGCCTGGAGTTCCCGCGTCCGCCCGGCCAGGCCCGTGTCCTGCGTACTCACGGCGTGATCACCCACGGCATAGGGTGGTCGCGTGGACGACCGGACCGAGCTGAGCGAGTTCCTCAAATCGCGCCGTGCCCGGCTGCGCCCCGAGGACGTGGGGCTGCGTGACTATGGCCGAACGCGCCGGGTCGCGGGGCTGCGGCGCGAGGAGCTGGCCCGGCTCGCGGGGGTGAGCATCGCCCACTACACGCGCCTGGAACAGGGCAAAGGCAACAGCGTCTCCGACGAGATCCTGGACGCCGTCGGCGCGGCGCTTCGCCTGGACGGCGACGAGCTGACCTACCTGCACCGGATCGCCCGGCCGCCCCTGGCGTGCGAGGGTGGCGCGGCCGCGGCGCCTGCGAGCCTGCGTTATCTGCTGGAGTCGTTCGTGATGACGCCGGCGCTGGTGATCGGCCGGCACACCCAGATCGTCGGCTGGAACCGGCTCGCGGTGGCGGTGTTCGGCGACTTCCCCGCGCTGCCGGCGGACCGCCGGACGCTCTCGCACCTGCTGTTCACCGAGCCCCACCTGCGCGAGCTGCACCGCACCGGCTGGGAGGGGGCGGCGCGCGAGCAGGTGGCGCACCTGCGCGTCCTGCTCGGGCGCTATCGCGGGGACGCGGGGCTCGCGGCGCACATCGACGAGATGCGGGAGCTGAGCGCGGACTTCGCGCGGTTGTGGGCCGAGCACCCAGTCGCGCGGGTCCGGTCCCGGACGTACGTGCTGCACCACCCGGTCGTGGGCGAGCTGACCCTGCACGGCGAGCTCATCGCGCTGCCCGACGAGCCGGCGTGCTGCGGGCTGGACCTGTTCGCCGCCGAACCGGGCTCGGCCTCCGAGCAGGCGCTGCGGGAGCTCGCGAGTCCGGACGCGGCCTCCGAGCCGGTGGTGGTGCCGTCCGCCCTGTGAGCCGGCTGCCCCAGGTCCGAGGGCGGCCGGCTCTTGCGGTCAGTCCGCCGGCCGGCGGGCCTGGGTCGCCTCGCGGAGGGTCGCCCAGGCGTCCGCCACCGGGCCCACGTGCTCGAGCTTGTCGGGGTTGAGCACCGTACGGATCGCCTGGACCCGTCCGTCGAGGACGTCGAGCGTCCAGGTGTTGACGACCTTGCCGTCCCGGTCCCGGAAGATCGCGCCCGGCTGGCCGTTCATCTGGTGCGGCTCCACCACGCCGCCGATCCGGGCGAACAGCGGCGCGAGCGCGGCGAACACCCGGACCACGTTCTCGGCGCCGAAGACGCCCGTACCCCACTGCGGGGCCTTGCCGCCGCTGTCGGCGACCATGTGCACGTCGGCGGCGAGCAGCGCCCGCAGCCCCTCGACGTCGCCTTCCCGGAAGGCGTCGAAGAACCGTTCGGCCAGCTCCTCCCGCTCCTTGCGGTCGGCCTCGAACCGGGGCCGGCCCGCGTCCATGTGGCGGCGCGCCCGCGCCGCGAGCTGGCGGCAGGCCGCCTCCGAACGCCCCACCGCCGACGCGACCTCGCCGAACCCGAACCCGAACACCTCCCGCAGCACGAAGACCGCGCGCTCGAGCGGGCTGAGCCGCTCCAGCAGCAGCAGGGCCGCCATGGACAGCGAGTCGGCCAGCTCCGCCGAGCGCTCCGGGTCCTGGTACGGGTCGGCGAGCAGCGGCTCGGGGAACCACGGCCCGACGTACTCCTCGCGCCGGACCCGGGCCGAGCGCAGCACGTCGATGGCGATCCTGGTCACCACGGCCGCCAGGAAGGACTTGGCCGAGACGGGCTCGGTCGGGGAGGTCTGGTAGCGCAGCCAGGTCTCCTGGACCGCGTCCTCGGCCTCGCTCACGCTGCCGAGGATCCGGTAGGCGATCGAGAACAGCAGCGGCCGCAGCTCCTCGAACTCTTCGGCGCGGGTCATGCCAGCTCTTCCTTGAAGCCCTGCCGCCACGAGGGGTAGCGCAGCTCCCAGCCCAGCTCCCGCTTGGCCCTGGCGTTGGAGAAGCCGCGCCCCTCGGTCATCATCGTCACCGCCACGTCCCCGGCCAGCGGCCGGGCCAGCCAGGCGGGGACCCGCATCGGCCGCTTGGCGCCCGCGCACCCGGCCAGGTACGGCAGCCACTCGCCGGCCGGGGCCGGTTCGTCGTCGACGATGTTGAACACTCCCCTCGCCCGCTGCTCCACGGCCAGGACGGTAGCGCTCGCCGCGTCGTCCAGATGCACCCACGAGCAGTGGCCGGCGCCGCTCCCGACGACCGGGAACTGCCGCTTGCGTATGGGCTCGACCAGGTCGTCCGTGGCGCCCGGACCGTAGAACCAGCCGTACCGCAGGACCGCGCCGCCGGCCTTGACGACCACGTCCTCGACGTGGCCGATCGCCTTCATCCCGGGCTCCGCCGGCGTCCCCGTCATCGGGTCCACCGGGTCCTGCTCGGTCTTGACCCAGCCGCCCTCGCGGATGCCGTTCCAGGCGCCGTAGCTCTGCGCGACGAAGCCGGTCACGCCGGTCGCCTCGGCGGCGGCCAGCAGGTGGTCCGTCCCCTCGGTACGCAGCCGGTTGGTGCCGGCGAACCACCGATCCATGTGCTTCATGTCGGGCTTGCCGGCGTGTGCCACGGAAATCGCGGTCATCTGGTGGACGATCGCGTCCGGCCGGGCCCTGGCCACCGCCTCGCCGACCGACACCGCGTCCAGCCCGTCCATCACGACCGCCTCGGCGCCCAACTGCTCTAGCAAACCCGTCTTGGCCGCACTTGTCGTCGAGGCCGTCACCTGGTGTCCCCGCGCCACCAGCAGCGGCACCAGTCGCTGCCCCAGAACCCCGCTGCCACCGGCCACGAACACCCGCATGATCATCACCTTTCCGAACTCAGAACCCGTTTCCGCAACCCGAGACGAGACAGCCCTCCCGGCTGTGACATCGGCGGGCTCAGCGGTGCAGGGTCGTCTCCCGCTCCATGTGCGCCAGCTTCTCGGGATTGCGCACGGCGTAGAGGCCGGTGATGAGGCCCTCGTCGATGCGTACCGCCACGACGGTGTCGATCTCGCCGTCGAGCCGGAAGACCAGTGCCGGGTAGCCGTTGACCTGCGCCGCCTGCAGCGACACCGTGGGCCTGATCCTGCTCAGCACGGGAGCCACGTTGCCGGCCCCCACGACGGGCGCCAGCGCGGCCTGCTTGATTCCGCCGCCGTCGGTCAGGAGGACGACGTCCGGCGCGAGGATGTCGAGCAGGCGTTGCAGGTCGCCGGTTTCGACCGCCCGCTGGAACGCCGCCAGCGCGTCCCGGGTCTCGGCCGGGGAGACGATCCCGCGCGGCCGGCGCGCGGCGACGTGCGCCCGTGCCCGGTGGGCGATCTGGCGCACCGCGGCCGGGCTCTTGTCGACGGCTTCGGCGATCTCGTCGTAGTCCAGGTCGAACACCTCACGCAGGACGAACACCGCCCGCTCGGTCGGCCCCAGCGTCTCCAGCACCAGCAGCATCGCCATCGAGACGCTGTCGGCCAGCTCGACGTCCTCGGCCACGTCGGGCGCGGTCAGCAGCGGTTCGGGCAGCCAGGGGCCGACGTAGGACTCCTTGCGCCGGCCCAGCGTACGCAGCCTGCTCAGCGCCTGCCGGGTGGTGATCCGGACCAGGTAGGCGCGCTGATCCCGTACGTCGTCAAGGTCGACGCCCGCCCACCGCAGCCAGGTCTCCTGCAGGACGTCCTCGGCGTCGGCGGCCGAGCCGAGCATCTCGTAGGCGACGGTGAACAGCAGGTTGCGGTGGGTGAGGAATGCCTCGGTGGCGGCGTCCGGGCTCATGTCCCCGCCGCGATCTTCGGGCGCGGTGTGCGGCATGGGTGGCTCCTGTTCGCTCTTGACTGTGTCACCCACCAGACGCCGGACCCCGCCATTTTGTGACGCCGTGGCCCTTGTGACACACCTCACGTACTACGCGCTGTCACAGGGATCGGCTCGCCGGCATCTCGTGTTCATGAGATCAGCACTTGACACCCTGCGCCGCGACTTCGGCGGCGACATCATCGAGCCGGGCGCAGCGGAGTACGCGTCGGCCAGCCGCTCGGTACTGACTTCGGGCAGTCCAGCTTATGTTCTGCGGCCCAAGAGCGTCGCGGACGTGCGGGCGGGCGTCAGGTTCGCCGCCGGCAGCGGGCTCCTGCTGTCCGTACGCGGCGGCGGCCACGCCTTCGCGGGCTTCGGCACCAACGACGACGGCATCGTGATCGACCTCAGCGGCCTCGCGCAGGTGGAGGTCATCGACAAGGAACGGCACCTCGTACGGATCGGCGGCGGCGCCACGTGGGGTCAGGTCGCGACCGCCCTGGCCCCGCACGGCCTGGCGATCTCCTCGGGCGACACCAAGAGCGTCGGCGTCGGCGGGCTGACCTTGACCGGCGGCATCGGCTGGAAGGTCAGGAAGTACGGCCTGGCCCTGGACAGCCTGGTCGCCGCGGAGCTGGTCACGGCGGACGGAGAGGTCGTGCGCGCGAGCGCGGAGGAGAACCCGGAGCTGTTCTGGGCGATTCGCGGCGGTGGCGGCAACTTCGGGATCGTGACCGCCTTCGAGTTCGCGGCGCACCCGACGACAGACGTCTTCCACGGCAAGATCGCCTTCCCGGCAGTGGAGGCGGCCGGCGTGCTCCAGGGCTGGGCGGACTACCTCCGCACCGCTCCCGAAGAGCTCACCTCCATCGCGAGCTTCGCCAACCCCTTCGCCGGCGGGCCCCAAGCGCCGGTCGAGATCTTCGTCACCTTCGACGGCGATGACCCGGAGCTCGCCGCGCGGGCCCTCGACCCGATCCGCCGGCTCGGCACGGTGATCGACGACGACGTCGCGCTGAAGCCCTATGCGGACACGCTCGTGGACGGCGCGACCCCGCCACCCGGCATCCGGCTCGTCACCCGGAGCGGCTTCGCCGACAAGTCGTCGGTGCCCGAGGTCCTTCGGATCCTTGCCGAGGTCGGGGCGTCGGAGGGGTCGCCGTTCATCGCCGTTCGCAGCGTCGGCGGTGCGGTGTCCCGGGTCCCGGCCGACGCCACCGCCTACGCGCATCGCCGGGCGGAGTTGATGTTCGTGACGACCACTCTGGGTCCGGAGCCGGTCGTGGAGGCCGCCCGTCCTGCTCTGGAGGCGATCTGGGCGCGGCTCGCACCTCACGTCAACGGCGCGTACGCGAACTTCCTGGCTTCCGCCACCGAGGAGGACGTCGCCGCCGTCTATCCGACGGGGACCTATGAGCGGCTCGCGGCGGTCAAGCGCCAGTACGACCCCGCCAACCTGTTCGCCCACAACCACAACATCCGGCCTGAGTAGGCCGTCCGCCAACGGGGGCGGGCCCCACGCACGGATTGTGCGTGGGGCCCGCCTCGATCGGCGCCTCGGGGTCACCAGGGCATCGGGCCGTTCTCGCTGAAGAACCCGCCGGTCGGTCCGTCCGCGTCGAGCGTGGCCAGGCGGACCAGGATCGCGGCGCCCTGCTCGGTCGTGAGGTGGCCGCTGTGGTTGTTGATCTCCGTGTCCACGTAGCCGGGGTCGGCGGCGTTGACGAGGATGCCGTCCTTGCGCAGCTCGTTGGCGTACTGCACGGTCAGCGCGTTCAGCGCGGTCTTGGAGGGCGAGTACGCGGCCGACGCCGGCAGCGCCGTGAACGGGCCGTCCGGGTCGCTGTTGAGGGTCAGCGATCCGGCGGCGCTGCTGACGTTGACGATGCGCGGCGCCGGCGAGCGCCGCAGCAGCGGCAGCATGGCGTTGGTCACCGCGATCACCCCGAGGACGTTGGTCTCGAACACCGCCCGGACCATGTCCAGGTCGACGGAGCTGGGGACCTGGTCGTGGGCGTCGACGGGCGTGACCTGCCCGGAACCGGTGATGCCGGCGTTGTTGACCAGCACGTCGAGGTGGCCGAAGCGCTCCTCGACCTCCTCCGCTGCCGCCCGGGCGGTGGCCGGGCCGGTGACGTCCAGGGTGACCGCGTGCGCGTCGCCGCCCGCCGCCCGCAGCGCCGCGGCGGCCTCCTCACCGCGCCGCGGGTCTCTGCTGCCGATCAGGACCGTCATGCCCAGCGCGGCGAGTTGCCCGGCGGCCGCACGGCCGATCCCCTTGTTCGCCCCGGTGATCAGCGCGATCTTCCGATGCGTGGCGTGCTCGCTCATGTCCAGCTCCTTGCTATGGAATGGTGCGTTCCTTCGCTTTCGGAACCCGAGACGAGACGACCCACCCAGCTGTGACATCCGGTCAGAGAGCCACCTCGCTCAACTGCACGTCACGGGGCAAGCGCCGCTGAGGCGTTGATCGCTGCCCCGATCTGCTTGCGGTCTCCCGCGTGGTGGATTCTCGTCAGCAACCGCTGCAGCGCCGCGGGTGCCTGCGGGCCGGGGATGGTCCCCAGAGCCTGCACCGCCGCCGTGGCCACCTTGGGCTCGGGAAAATAGGCGAAGGTGTCGTACGAAGTCCGCAACACCACCGCCTCCAGTGCCGTCACCGCTGCGGGCCCCTCAGTCAGCGCCGCCATCCAGACGACACCTCTCGCCAGATCGTTGTTGCGCTCGTCCAGTAGCACCCGCTGCTGCTTTCCGTGGCGCCGCATGGTGGTGGGGCCGCACTCCAGCAGCCCGGCCAGCGCTCGTCGGCCGAACTCCCTGCTGCCCTCTCGGAGCGCCAAGTCCATGCACGTCCGCCGCCACGCGGCCGTCGGAAGACCCGACGCCAGGGTGGCCAGATGAATGATCACCTGGACCAGGTCCGGCATCGGTTCGACGCCGAGCCACTCCCTCAGGTCCCCTGCCCATCGATCGCGGGGCACTAGGGCGCGTATTGAGTCGTGATCAATCTGTGGGATTCGCCTTCGCGTCGGGGCTTGGACCGGTAGATCTTGCTGCGTGACGCGAGTGCAACTGACGGATGCGGAGTGGGAGTTCATCGGGCCGTACCTGCCAATCGGCGAGTACGGCCCCTACCCCGAGCGGCTGCGGCAGCAGTTCGAGGG